>MEDT01000137.1 GCA_001724175.1 Cytophagaceae bacterium SCN 52-12
CGCTTTCTTGAAATTACTTTCTTTTTTCGATTGGTTGATGGTATAGGACCCGCCGCTGAAGTTCGAAAAATGGCCGAGCGCTTTATTCTCGTACTTGTCGTAGTTGTTGTTCATGTTCCCCTCCACCGTCAGGCTGGCCCAGTCGGTAAGCCTGGCCGTCAGGGCAAACCGGCCCATAAAGTTGCGGCTGTCCATCGTTGCAATGGTGTTCTGCATATTGAACCAGAACTCGGGCGCCATTACCTTGTTGGGTTCGAGGGGATTGGTTGCTTTCGGTGCTCCGCCGAATACCTGGCTGGTAAACCTTTCCTTCTGATTCCAGTATTTGGTATCGTAATTACGCGGGAACATCCACATATAGGCAACACCCCAGTTATCGCCGGCGAAGGTATCGGTATAGGGGGCCCAGGCAAGATTTTGAGGGTTGGTGTTGTCGCTGCCGGTATAGCTTGCGCTGAAATCGGTGCTGAGCCATTTGGCCACCTGGTGGGTAGCCCTCACGTTAAAGCTGTTGCGCTTCATCTTGTTGTTTACCGAAATACCGGTCTGGGCGTCGTGGGTAGCCCCGAACCGGTAGGTCGTTTTTTCGCCGCCCCCGGAGAAAGCAACTCTGGTGGTGCTTAACGTACCGTTTTTGAAGGCGTCGAGGAAGTTGTTGGGAACCGCTTTGTACTCCGTCCAGGTGCCGTCGTAGTTACGGACTCTCTGACCTGCAAATCGCGGGCCCCAGTTTTCGTTTTCGCGGTTGACTCCCGGATCTATATACGGCTCATTGGTGATAGGATCGACCGGAAATACTTTTGTAGTCCACATCTGGTCGGCCTGGTAGTTCGGGTCGCGGGCGTCGGTAAAGAAGGCGCCTACGCTGCCTCCCCCGAACTCATTCTGAAATTTTGGCCCCTTATAAGGGTTGTAAACCATGAAGTTCTGTGAAATGTCGACCCCCAGCCCGGTAGCCTTGCTCCCTTTTTTCGTAGTGATCAGCACCACCCCGTTGATCGCCCTTGACCCATACAGCGCCGCGGCTGAAGAACCTTTCAGTATGGAGACGCTTTCAAAATTCTCGCTGTTGAGGTTGGTCAGGTCGTTGGCGAAATCACGCCCGCCGGCAACCGATTCGTTGTCGACGATAATGCCGTCGATCACGAATATGGGCTGGTTGTTCTGGCTCAATGTAGAGTTACCCCTGATGACGATCCTGGAGTTCCCGAACGGGCCGGAAGCGCTCTGGTCGATCTGCACGCCCGATACTTTTCCCATCAGCGAGTTGATGGGGTTGATCTGCTGTGTGGCGGCCAGCTCCGAACCCTTTACTTCCGTTACCGCGAACCCCAGCATTCTTTTTTCCTTCGACATACCGAAAGCAGTCACCACTACCTCGTTCAGCGCTTTCGTGTCGGTAGCCAGCGAAATGTCGACAGTGGCTCTGCTGCCTACGACTACTTCCTGGCTCAGGTATCCTACAAAGCTGAAAATCAGGATAGAGTTATCATTTTCGACTGCCAGCTGGTAGTTGCCGTTCTCGTCGGTGATAGTCCCCTGCTGCGTTCCTTTTACCAGGATGCTTACGCCCGGAAGCCCTTCTCCTTTTTCATCGGTTACCCGTCCCCGGATGTTTTTTTGCAGGGGGAGATCGGGCTGGAGGGCCGGGGCCGGCTCTATCCGGTCGGTAAGGATAATGGTCTTTCCTTCCTGCCGGAATGAAAACGGCGTTTTCTGAAGGATCAGCTCCAATGTCTGGTAGACTGTACGCGTGGCGGTGGGAACACTGATGTCGCTATATGGCGTAACCTTCGGTGACAGGTAAAAGACATTGTATCCCGATTCTTTCTGCAGTTTTTGCAGCGCGATTCTCAGGGAAGCGTTGTGAAGGCCGAAAGTAATACTGGCCTCCCGGATATCCTGCGCCCTGCTGGCTTCCGCCATCAGAATCTGCACGCTGATCAGCGCAATCATTATGCCGAAGAAGCTTATTTTCATGAGCTTACTCAAAAAATGCCATTTTTGTCGTCTCCTGAGGGCAACAGTGATCCGGTTTGCAAAAGCTAAGGTTTTTTGCATTCTTTGTGTTGTTTAAAAAGTTTGGCAATAAATTTTTTAACAGAACTCCTCTATGCTTTCCAGGGCCGGGGGAGTTTTTCTTTTGATCTGTTAAGGGCTGCGGCTGGATTTGATAACTGTCATTATTGTCATAATTGGGGGATTGGGAACAGTTTAGATACAATTTCTCTCACCTTCAATAAGGACATCCTTACCCGTTATAGTGTACTGCGTTTTCATCAGGATGGAAAGCGTGCGCATCACTTCTTCGAGCGTTTCGGTGCCGGAGAACCTGCCGGTAACGCGGCATTTCCGCAGCTCGGGATTTTCGAATGCGATATTGACCTCGTACCGCCTGGCGAGATGGCCTGCCAGCTCATCCAGGGTCATGTCGTCGAAAGTCATATCCTGCTGCAGCCAGGCAATGGCCTCGGCAGCTTCCACCGGCTTTTCGCCGATGGCGGAAGATTCGGTATTATAGGTGACCTGCTTGTCGGGAGTAAGTACTGCAATGACCCTGTTTTCATCCTCAACCCGTACTTTTCCCTTGGTTACGCTTACTATTATGTCCTGCTGCCCGGGCCATGCGGCGATATTAAAAGCGGTTCCCAATACAGTCGTTTTGATTTTCCCGGTATAGATGATGAAGGGCGTGTCCGGATTGTGAGCGACATCGAAGTAGGCTTCCCCGGTAAGGCGGACAATCCTTTCGGACTGATTGAAGTTTTCGTCCACCTCAAGCCTGCTGTCGCCGTGCAGGATAACCGTACTCCCGTCGGGGAGGGTCAGGAAGCGGTTGACGGGCCGGTCGCTTATGGAGGTAGCAGCTATCGGATCCGCAATTTTCTTATGCCGGGGAGCATACGTCAGGGTCAGCCATATTCCTGCGAGTAGCACAGCCGCCGCGGCGGCGGCGCGGAAATAGGTACGCCGGAAGAAAGGCTGCGCCGCAGGACGGAGACGCCTGGATATTTTTTCTTTCATCCGGTCGCCCAGCTCCTCCAGCTGGTCTTCCGTCAATATCCCGGATGCATCCGGCGCGCTGTCGAAGAGCGTATAATAACTTTCCAGGGCACGGCGTTCTTCAAACGTAGCAGTGCCGTCAAGATATCGCTCGACGAGTTTCCTGAATTCTTCTTTTCCGGGTTCTGACATGAGATGGACCGCTTCTTTTTAGTACAGTATACCCGGCGGGAAAAAACTCCCAAAGAATACCCGATTTTTTTTTAAAATTAGCCTTGATAAACCGGTAGCAGATGATAGTCCCATTACATATTCCGCAGCTCACCAAATTTTCGGACGACGAACTCGTCGCTTTTTGCATGGCAAATCCCGAGTTGACCGTAGAAAGGGATGAGAGCGGGCAACTTTTCATTTCGATATCGCCTACATACGCTTTGACCAGTTCGAACAACAGCGAGCTGATCGCTGAACTGGTTTTATGGAATCGCAGAAAGGGGAATGGAAAAGTTCTGGAATCTTCGGGAGGCTTTTTCCTGCCCGATACTTCAATGCGGGTGCCCGATGTGGCCTGGGTAAGAAATGAACAATGGGAACGGCTAACGCCGGCAGAGAAGAAATCGTTTCCTAAACTGACGCCGGATTTTGTCATAGAGCTCAAGTCAGATACGGACAGCCTCGCAGAATTGCAGAAAAAGATGGAGAAATGGATTGGCAACGGGGTACGTATGGGGTGGCTGATCATCCCCGAAAATGCAGAAACTCATATTTACCTGCCGGGCAGCCCGGTCATGATACAGCCGTTTGAGGCGTTGCTGGAGGGAGGCGGAGTCCTGCCGGGCTTTGGAGTAAGGCTAAGCGAAATCCTGGAATATTGATACCGGTTACGACAGGTGCGCCATCAGCATAGCAGCCAGGATGAGCAGCTTCGACACTGCCGCCCGGAGGCTTTCCTGCCCGTTGATCAGCTGGTTCTGAACGGTCTTTTGGGTAATATCGAGCTGTTCGGCAATTTCGCGGGTGGATAGCTGCTCCAGGTAACGCAGGCGGAATATCTCCCGCCGTTTTTCAGGCTGCTGCGTAAGCCATGCCTGTATGCCATCCAGCAGCTCCTTCAGAAAAAACTGGCCGTCAGCCTTATCAGGGCTGAAGCTCATGTGCTCCAGTGGCTCCTCGAAGCACGGCATTTTCCGGTGTTTCCTGTACAGCATGAAAACCTGGTACCGGACGGCAGTAAGCAGGTAAGGATAAAGCTGGCCGATGCTCCGTGATGACCGGTTGACCCACAGGTCTACGAATACGTCCTGGACCACTTCTTCTGCAAACGCATTTTCTTTAAGGCGCTTATGGGCTTCATTGAACAGCTGTTTCCAGTAGCGCCGGTAAATTTCGTCAAACGCCTCCTCTTCCCCTTGCTGCAGAAGGAGCACCAGCTCAGGATCGGTATGCTTTTCAAAACAGGCCATTCAGGAAATGAAACTATAAAAAGACAGGCATTAGAACAACTGGCCGGTCGTAAATAGTTAAAATAATTTTATTTCGAAAAATAAGGCTTTGGCCAAATTTTGCCTAAAACTAGGAAATAATGCCTGCAGGATAATCCTGAGGATAGAAAATCTGGTTAATAAAGAGAAAGAAGGGGCGCCTGCCCACGTTTCGGAAACGGCGGAAAGCCTATTTTTTCCGGATCAGCCAGACTTCCGCTACGGAGCATCCCCTGCCGGGGCCCATACCGTTGGGGTCGATATTCCACCTGAGCGTAAGGCTGCCGGTGCGAACGGCTTCCTGCGGAATGTCGAACACAACGGGTACAGGATCGGGTGCCGGGAGAAGAAAATCGTGGACGACCAGCCCGTTTCCTGCGGTCAGCCTTATTTTTTCGTCTTCTATGTAGGTTACTTTTACCTGGTAGCGGGCCTCGGGATCGAGATTTTCATAGCGCATCTCAAGGGGAAGGCCGAAGATGGTCTGCATATAGGTTTTCCATGAAGTCCGCCACTTCCCGATGCGCTCCATCTCCAGGCTGTAACCGCCCGGCAGGCCTGCGAACGGCGAGTGGAAAGAGTTCGGATCTTTGGCGTAATCGCCGGAAACCACGACGTGGGGCTGGTTTTCAGGATTCCCGAGGTCGTCATAGAACCCTCCCGGTCCCGGGTTTTCCCAGCCGGTCAGGGAGAGAATCTCGCGGATACGCTCTTCTTCTCCTTCTATCTTTTCGATCCTGTCGAACTGCTCCTCGTACCAGAAGCGGTTATTGAGCGGGGAGTCGACCAGGTCGAGGTTAGCTCCCCTGATAGTCGCTATCGCATGGTACTTGTCGACGCTGAGCTGCATGCGGATGCTCTGGAAAAGGGCTTCCGCCAGCTCGAAAATCCGCTGCCGCCAATCCTGCGACACTCTTTCGGAAGCAGCTCTCGCCAATATCCGCCGCGCCATACCTATCGCTTCCCGGGAGCCGAGCTCACGCGCTCTCCGGAGGGTGCCGGCAGCGAGATCCTCCAGGTGGTTTTCATAGATGAGCCTGCTGCGGGTATAAGCGTCGTAATAGGACCTGTATAAGGCCATCTGGAACCTCCAGTTCAGCTTTACCTGCGGCGGAACATTCCGCTCGATCGCCTGGAAAATGGCGTGATGCGTATATACTGCCTGATTGGAAACGAGCGCGCCCCGCCAGTTTTCTTCCAGGCCGAGGAGCGCCTGCGCGAAGTCGTCCGCATAAGCAGCCCCGATGAAATACCTGCTGTAGTCGCGGAGGATGTCGGCTACCCCGGCATCGGGGTTCCATCCCAGCGCGCTCCAGACCATTTTGTTTACGTCGTCGTTGACACCTTCCGAATAGGTAATAAAGCCTTTGTAGCTTTTAGGATCGGCCGCCCGGAAAATCAGCTTCTGATCGACGGGACGGGGGTTGATGCTTTCCCGGTTTTCGGTCACGGTATAGGCGTAGTCCCAGTCGGGTACAAAATACTGGGCATCGATGCTGTGGGTAATATCGGGATATCTCCTGATAGGATAGCGGGCGGGGATGATTTTCCTGAGCGAATCTACATCCATCCGGGTCCAGGGCCCGTGTACGATGCCCGTCAGCACCGCCGGGTTCTTGTTCATAATTTTGATGAAGCGCTCCATCCATTCGGCGCTGTATCCCTGCGGCGACATCCACAGCTCCGCATGGGGATGGTATGTGTGCAGGACCTTCGCCTTTCGTTCGAGATGCCTGAAAAAGATCTCCGGCTCCTGCCTGCCCGGATCTCCGCCCGGAATGAACACGGCATCGAGACGGGGCATGCTTTTAAAGATCGAATCGTTTTCTGCAAGCGATTTTCTGGCAACCTCTTCTTTCCGGTAATCTCCGTACATGAGCGGATACCACATCCATACATCCAGCCCGTATTTTTTCAGAAGGGAGCTCATCTCGGTCAGCATTTCCTTCTGCGGCAGCGTAAACATAGGGCTGTCCGCGTCATCGTCCGTATGGGGCGGCATGAGCTCTACGGCGTTGGTACCGAATACGGCCAGGTCACGGATGTACTGTTCCCACATGGCCACGGTGAAGCCGTCGTACGAATTCACCTTCGGCCGGTATCCAAGCTGATGCCCCCGGAGCGCTACGACCGGCGCTGTGTCGGCCGAAATGGAGCCGGGGACCAGTATCTCATTCCTCGAAAGATTCGTTTTCCGGAGGAAATGTCCTATTCCAAACAGCATGCCGCGGGCATCGTCGCCTGCAATGAGCAGCAACGGAGCGCCCGGGCCATCTGCTGCAAGTTTTACGATAAACCCGTCAGGGCGGCTTTGCCGGGTCGCTCCCAGCAGTGCGGCATACTCCGGACGCCTGCGAAGCGATGCGGCCGTGCCTGCGACGATCTTCGGGGTGTTTTTAATATTGCTATGCCCGGGAAACGTAATGCCGGTACGGGCATTCACCTCTTCGATGAGCATTTCAATAGCGGCCTTTTCGGTTTCGCTTCCATCCGAAGCGTCAACCAGGACTGCTTTGGAAAAATTGTAATAGCCGGTATTCACGGCACGGGCGGGAATTGCCCATGTCAGTAACAGAAGAAGACTTAATCCTGAGAAAAGCAGTTGTTTGATGATTCGCATATGGCTGTGGCCGGAGAGGTGTCTTTGTGCCGGCTGTTCTGTAATACGCCGCCAATCCCGGTTTAGGCCATTCATTTGCCCTCTATATCCAACCTGTCACCCCTTGCGGGGTTTGAAAAATGATCGACATTTACTACTACAATCATGTCAGCCTTTCAGGCTTTATGATAAAGAAAAATCCGGACAGCTTGTGCCCGGATTTTAAAGACTTATTTATAAAATTAAGGTTAAAGGTCAAAGGCACTGCACAGGAAATCTGTCACTGGCAGAAAGAAAAGTTAGTTGAGGTATTAGGTGTACAAAATGGCATAAAACTGTCTTTTTCAGCTAGCTGAACAATAGCTCGTGTAAAATTAATGAAAAGATTGATATACCAATCTTTTTTTGAACTTTTTTTGGACGTGCCCTGGCAGACGGCCCGCAGGCGCTATTTCCCGGTATAAGTATTGAGCCGGGGCTCTGCAGATGCGTTGAACTGGTAGGTAGTCCAGCTGCCGTCTTCCTGGATTTCTACTACCCGGTAGCCTTTATAGGTAGTTCCCCAGCTTCCGCCGAAGTGGCCGTCGAAAAAATAGGGCTTCCCGCCTTCCGTTTTTACGGAATCCTGATCGTGGTCGTGCCCGTGAAATATTCCTTTCAGGTTTTCCGTCGCGCTGAAGAGCTGCATGAGCTCGGGACAATCGATGCCGTGGGTAGTCCACTTGGCCGGGGTGATATGCATAAAGAGGAATATCCCTTTTGCCGCGGCGTGCTTTGCCAGCTCCTGCTTTACCCATTCGTAATCAGGACATACGTACTTGCCGGCTTCGTTCGACGTATCGACCATTATAAATGCATAGCCGGACCGTGTGAAGCTGTGGTTGGTTTCATATCCCCACGCGCTTTTCCATACATCGAGACCCACGCGGTCGTGGTTTCCCCGCACGACATAATAGGGGACCTGGAGTGGTTTTATGGCATTTTTAAAATCAAACAGCAGGTTGGGGTTGTTGTGGATCAGGTCACCGTTCAGGATAAGAAAATCCAGTCCTTTCTGAAATTTTTCCTGGTTGATCCACCGGACGAATTCCTTATGATTTTTTTCAAACGGCGTATTGGCTTCCCCGTAATGTCCGTCGGAAGCGACGATGAACCTTATATGCGGCTTTTTTTGAGCCGGTATGAAATCAGGCAGCGAGGCTGTAGAAATTAAGGGAACGGCGGCTTTCAGCCATAGCCTGCGGGAAATTCTGGCGCTCATCTTGAAATGGTCGGGGTAGTTGGTTAACAAAATGTTCTTTTAACACGGGGTGACTATATTTGTCTTTGCAAAGTAATTAAATTCCGGACTATTCGGAATTTGTCAGGTACAATGGATTTGGTAATCTTCAATAAAGCAGCGGCCTTCTGTGCCTACCAGGAAAGAAGCCACCAGGAAGTGCGGGAGCGCCTGCGGAAATGGAATATCTGGGGCGCCGATGCAGATGAGATGATCGCGGAGCTGATTGCCGGGAACTATTTGTCCGAGGAAAGATTCGCAAAGGCCTATTCCGGCGGGAAGTCGCGGATGAAGCATTGGGGCAGGCTGAAGATCAAGCAGGAATTGCAGCGCCGCGGCGTCAGCAGGTACAGTATCGAGCAGGGGATGAAGGAGATAGGGGAGGAAGAATACCGCGACGGGCTGAAAAAGCTGCTGGAGAAGAAGGCGGCGCAGCTGGCGAAATCACCGGGAAATAGCTTACAGCTCAGGACCAGGCTCGTACGCTTCGCTTTGGGAAAGGGGTATGAGATGGACCTGGTGAAGGAGGTGGTTGATGAGGCGATGAGGGAATGAGAGGATGTGATAATGTGAATAATTATAACAATGAAATACTTCACTCAAAAGAACATTTGGTTCCTGGTTTTTTTAATCTGTTCCCGGGTTGATGCGGCGTATGGTCAGGGCAGCATACAGGTAATGCTCATAGACGGCCAGAATAACCACAGCAATATGTTTGACGGCTCGCGGTTTATGAAGCAGGTGCTGGAGGAAACCGGGCTGTTTAAGGTAGATATCGTCACCACCCCGCCTGCGGGAGGGGATATGGCCGCTTTCCGGCCTGATTTCAGCCGCTACGACGTTGTGCTGTCCAACTATAACGGTGACCCTTGGACGGAGCAGACGAAGCTGGCGTTCGAGCAATTCGTAGCCGGGGGAGGAGGGCTGGTCGTGGTCCACGCCGCCGACAATGCCTTCCCGGCCTGGGAGGCTTACAACCTCATGATCGGGATAGGCGGTTGGGAAGGCCGCGACGAGCGTTCTGGTCCCTATCTTTATTTTGACGAGCATAAAAATGAATTTGTCCAGGATATCACAAGCGGAAAGGGAGGCAGTCACGGCGTGCAGCACGAGTTCCTGGTTACCACGCGCGACCCGCAGCACCCGATTATGAAAGGACTGCCCAAAGAATGGCTGCACCAGAAGGACGAGCTGTACGACAGGCTTCGCGGGCCGGCTAAAAATGTAACCGTTCTGGCAACTGCTCATTCAACTCCGGAAACCAAGGGGTCGGGCAGGCATGAGCCTGTCCTGATGACCATCCGGTATGGAAAAGGAAGGGTTTTCCATACGACGCTCGGTCATGAAAATTACTCCCAGAAATGCGTCGGGTTCATTGCGACGCTGCAAAGAGGCGCTGAATGGGCGGCAAAAGGCAAGGTGACGCAGCCTGTTCCCAAAGACTTCCCGTCAAAGGACAGGGGAGCGGTGCGTTAGCATTTCAGCCGGTTTTACATGGAGCTCCTGAACAGGCTTTTCGTAGTTCCGGGCCCGAGGCAATTGGTTGCCCCGCTTCCCGACGTATCGGTGGTGATCTGGTTCAGGCTTTCATTCACCTTCGTGAGCCAGACCAGCCGCCCGTCGCAGGTCCAGTGTGAATCGCTGAGAAGGAATGCATTCCTTCCCATGGCGCGGAATTCATTTATTATGCTGACGTAAGGGACTTTCAGGTCGGGATGGGACTGCACGCGCTCTATAAGCCGGTTGTACACGCCATAGTCAGGCATCAGAATAGTAGACTTGTTCGGGATTACAGAGAAAATAAGGTGGTCAAATCCCATATCGAGCAGTTTCTCCCTGGTTTCGTTCAGAGAGCTGACTACCGAATCGATCCTGGATTCGGATATCCTGGAAAACCCGGATGTATAAGGAAAATTGAGGGTGTCGGTATCGAGATAATAGACAATATCCCTGCCATCTCCGGAAATGGTCACGCTGCTTTCGTGACGATCAAAGACGTGGTAGTTGAATGACGATTTCAGTTCCTTGAATTTCAGTCCCAGCGGGTTGCCGGTCAGAAGCAGGCTGATCTGGCCGCCCACCCTGTCGGCATATACGAAATTGTCGATTTTTGCCATCCACCTTTTTTCCTCCCATTTTTCTATAAAATCTGCGGTGTCGGGTATAAAATGAGACACCGGCGGAGTCTCGAGGTGCTGCCTGAAGTGCCTTTCTATGCTTTCGATCAATACGATATTGACAGCGGAAGTATCCAGTTTGAAGTGCATGAAATCCCCCCACTTCATAAAACGGTATTGATCGGCTATCAGATCGGAGCTGTCGATCCGCCCGGGCTCCAGGAAGCTGTCGCCGACGGCATATAAATGTATGGGACGGGAGGACCGCTTCGATGAGGTAAGCGTGCTCCTGCATTTTACCAGTTCTTCCTTGAACTGGGGGAGATGCGTGAGGTTAAAAAGGTCGCCATAGCGATATTCGTCTTCTATGATCCCCCAGCGGTAGAGATAAGAATAGACGGTATAATAGTCAGAGAATCCAAAGCCCCAGATTATGGAAAAAAGGACAATTATCGTTATTTTGAAGGCTTTCTTCATAGCTTGACGGACCAGATCCGGATCTTGTCTTCTGCCTGGCTGAAGATGCTCAGCTCCTTCCCGGCTCCTTCATAGTTAATGCCAAGAGCGCCCCGGCAGGGGATCGGCGTATCGCCTATCCGGTTTCCATTAAAGTCAAAAATAGAAATAAATCCGCCGGAAACGACCGAAATAAAGCGGTTATCGCTACCAAAATAATGATAACGCAGGGTGAAATCAGGCCTCAGGCCGACGATCTCAAAAATTTCCTTGCCGTCTTTGTTCAATATGGCCGCTTTGCCGGATGTCTGGCGCAGCATAAGCCAGTCGAGGGTGTTTTCGTCATACAGGGTCCTGAATGTGGAACCGGCTTCGGGTAGCAGGAGCTGTCTCCTGGTCGTAAGGCGCCCGCTGAGATCAATTTGCGTAAGCTCTCCCTGGCGGTTGACGCCCGCGATTTCAATCTCCCCGGTAGACGGGTTCTGCACCGGCGCAAAGGGGCCGCTGATCCCCGACAGCATGTCGACCGGGAAGCCGGGAAGAGAGTTCCCTTTCTCATCCAGCACAAAGATCTTGCCGTTTCTTTGGGTAGCGATATACAGGATGGAATTCCCTCTGGCGAAAGATACCACCGGGCTGAGGAGGTTATCGAAACTGGTCCTGAGATTGAGCTTTGACGGCACTGCTGCTGCCGTTTTCCATATATACAGGTTTTGATCGCTTCCTTTGAGGATAAAGCTGGCGCCGCTCTCGAGCGAATGGCTGATGCGGTAAAGCGAGCTGGCCGGAACTGCGGCCGGCTTCGACAGCAGTGTGAAGATACCGTTTTCGTCTTCGTCCAGCACATACAGGAACCGGGCTGTGCTCACAATTCGCTGCGGCCGGCCTATGTTTAAAAAGTCGGCCCTGAAAGCCCGCCCGACCATCGGGCCGTCCAGTTGGGCCAGTATCCGGGGCTTTCCCGACGTGCTGTTGTCTATCGCGATCAGCTGGTTCGACCGATCGGTCAGTATGATCTCCGAGGTACCGTTGGCCGGATCAGACATTACGGACAGCACCGGCGGGAATTCATCTTTCCACTCGAAGTCGGCTTTGAGCTCGGTTTTGTTTTTTGCCCTGGAGCTGACCGCGTAGTTCAAAGCCAGGCTCAGATCGGCGTACCTGCCCTTCTGGCTGTATGCCATCTGTGTGGTGGCTATCTGGTCGAGGCTCGATTTAAGCGTTGTCCTGTTCAGTCCCGATCCTGCCCTTGCCTTGCTCATATTGGTGATGAGCGAGAGCTGAGCGCCGGTATTTTCTTTGAACAGGGTACTGTCGAGATCCGGGGAATGGGCCCACGTGAGCTGGTTTTCGTAGTCGATCAGGTAGTTTTGTACCGACTGAGGACTGTTTCCTACGATGAGGTAAGGAGCTATATAGGTAAAATAGGATTCGCGAAACCCTTTGAAAAGCGGCCCGAAGACGGCTTCCATCAGGTCGGGTATCAGCACGGGATACACTTCGTATCCCTGGAAAGAAACGGTTTTTGCCGACCCGTTGCTTGTCTTGTCTGCCAGCTGCCGGATCGCCGGCTTTACTTCTTCGAAATTTTCATACCTGACCAGCATCACTTTGCTGTCGCTGATCCCGCCGCTGCTTTCATTGATGCACAGGATCACTTCCGGGCCGATTTCCCGGAAAAAGGCATCTTTCGATTTGCCGGCAAGCTGGCCAAACCGGACAAGGGCCGGAAGAGATTGACGGTCTTTGATCCATTTACGGAGCGCCGGATTGAACTTGTCGGCCTTTTCAACGGCAAGCCTGATCAGGTGGGTGGTTTGCTGGGAGATAAAGCCCCCGCCGGTAAAGGGAATCCCGCTCTGGTCGCCGAGAAGCGCGTAATAGGGATTTTCCCGCGCGTTGATGTCTTCCGATTCCATCACAAGCCTGCCCGGTGAAGAGGGAGCCGCCAGGTGGATGCCATGCCGGCGGGGTAAAATGTCCAGGAATGCAGAAACATTAGGATGGATGCCTTCCGGGAATACGAACCCGCGCCATGCCTCACCATTGGTATAGATACTCAGGTCATGCCTTCCTTCCGGGAGCGTAATCTCCTTCATCGGGCTTTCACCCGGCCGGCTGCCGCCCGACCTGACATTTCTGACCACATCCTCTACCAGCTCTCCATGCTGGCTGATGATCAGGTAGTTATTTTTCAGGATATAGGAGAACAACGCTTCCGAGCGTTCGTTGGAAATGTCTGTAATGATATGCCCCTGGAAGTTGTGAGAGCTTACCCTCAGAGAGCTTGCTTTAGGATTATTGAGCCATTTTTCCTCCAGCTCGCTTTTGACGGGCAGGTACATGACGATACCCAGCCTGCCCCCGGCCAGCGGGTGAAAAGCATAAGTAATGGTTTTGCTTTTGAGAAAAGTAAAGATCTGCGCCTCGTCCTGGTTGAACCATCTCATCAGGGAAAGATTGCCCGCCGCGAGGGAGACCAGCGGCAGGTCGCGATAGGCGGATCGGAATGCGTCTTTTGCCAGCGTATCCGCAGCGTCATACTGGTCCTGGAGCTTATCTGAAGAGATGACTACGGAAGCCGAATCCGGGATGTAATTCCAGACCTCGGGCGGTCGCGAACTGAACCATCTATACCCGAGATAGCCCGCAACAATAACCAGTATCAGGAACAGGATCGGACGTATTCTCAAGGTAACACAGCTTATGTATTACAAATTTCCCGGCGTTTCAGGCACTTTTGATAGCCCTGATTTTGCTGTTGAGCTGTAGCCTGAAATTCAGAAGTTCCCTGAAGCTCCTGATACAGACTTTCCAGAGGTTCCATTTCACTATCGACACGGTACCCGAAACACGCTCCCGGTGGGTGATAGGAATATCGAAAAGCTCCTGGCCCGATTTCTTCGCCATTACCGCCAGGAAAATATTGGGCGCAAAGGGCGGCGGCTCGGGAAGCTGGTCCATTAACTTCTTCAGGAATGTTCCCTTGATGAGCCTGAAAGGAATATTGCTGTCGAGAATAAAGGTGCCGTATACCAGGGAGATCGTGCTGCGCAGGAACCTGGTGATGAAGAGACGGACTTTGGCGTCGTGCCTGATTTCCCGGTAACCAAGTATGAATTCGGACTGGTTGCGCTTCTGCCAGAGCTTATCAAAATCGTCCGTTACAAACTGGTCGTCGCTATCGGTCTGAAAGACATATTCTGAACCAAGCTTCAATGCTGTTTTGTAACCGTTGACGACCGCGTTGCCGTGCCCGCCGTTTTTCTGATGAACAACCGTGAGGTGGCTGTTCTCTGCTTTCAGTTTGTCCAGGATTTCCCCTGTTTTGTCTTTAGAGCCATCGTTGATAACGATCAGCGTCGTTTTTTCATTCGGAAATTTATTCTTTAAAAAGCCTGTCCAGCTGCCTACAACCTGCTCGATACAATCTTCCTCGTTATAGGCCGGCATTACGATACTCAAGAAAAAAGACATGAATAGGAGAAATTATAACAATATAATTTTCAAAATTACACAGAATATCCAGATTTGCCAATCAGCATCCATCGCTAAGTCAATTTATCTTTCAGGTCGTTAATGGGCTTTTCCATCAGGTACCAGGAAAGAGTGGCCACTATTACGGTCAGCGAAAAAAAGAGCAGCGATTCGAAAAGAAGGTTATGGGCTACCGCCGGAACAAGCTGTTCGATCTTGCGGAGGAGCCGTAGCGTAGGATGATTGGGCGGGCTGTGGAAGTGATTGTAGACCAGGTTGTGATAGGCGTAGAGCCCGTAGCTGATCTTTCCGAGAAACAAAACAACCCCGTTTTCGAGGAAAGCCTTCATCAACCCGCCGTAGCCGAGCACTCCCTTCCCGATCAGGAAAAAGCAGAACACCGAGCCGGCCAGCCTTTCCCATACATCGGTGGCGATATTCTTAGGCTCTGCAAATGTTTTTGACCAGTAAATCACACCCGCCCAGAGAAGAAGCCCCAGGATTACCCAATAGCCGTTTGCGAACAGCTTCCGGTACTGATCCGGCCGGAACAGGAGCAGCCAGGCCATAAAAGCCCCCAGGCCGAAGGAGTCGAGACAGGCAGGCATCGAGACGTAATTGACGATCCAGCTGTAGCCCGACAGGAAAAAGTACAGCCGGAACAGGATACTGATCGCAAGCATCGATGCGAAAGTGGGGAC
>MEDT01000138.1 GCA_001724175.1 Cytophagaceae bacterium SCN 52-12
CTAAGCTCGCATGAGGTTTTTAACTTATTTTCAACTATCTCAATACCAACACCTTGAAAAATTGTTGTACAGAATACACGAATTACATTCATTCGTGCATTCGTGGCTATTTTTTTCCGGTATCCCTGACAGAAAAAGCCCCCGGAAAGATTCCAGGGGCAATACCTGAATGCGATCCGAACGGCGCCGCCGTTATTCCCACTTCAGTCCCGACTCCCCGGACACCTCATCGTACTGCTCTTCCGACCGGGCGAACTGCGAAAAGTCAACTTCGGGCATCAACTCGTTTTTAACATGATCTACAGTTCCCTGCAGTGCCTCTACAAATTTGTCGAAATCCTCCTTGTACAAAAACATTTTGTGTTTTTCATACGTGAACCCGTCACCCTGCTGATGGCGACGGCTTTCGGTGATTGTCAAATAGTAGTCGTTGGAGCGAGTTGAGCGAACATCAAAGAAATAGGTGCGTTTCCCTGCTCTAACCCTTTTGGAGTAGATTTTCTCTCTGTCTTCCACTTAAATTTAAATTTGATGTAAATGCTTTTCCGAACGCTAATTTAGAGAAGTTTACCAAATGCAAAAAATTTATTTGCCGAAATACCCGATTAATTTGTAGTAAAGGTTGGATTACACAGGGAATTTATAGTACCCGCCGGGCTTCGCCACCGGTGTCCGGTTGTCTTTAATCGTAATACCGGAAAAGTTTTTTGATATATTTGCCGGTAGTTTGACTATCTGCTGTGCAAGGATGAAGGGTTTGGGTAACGGTAAACACTTGAAAATATGTCATACTCCGCCTTTTTTGCGGGTTTAACCGCACTGCTCGCCCTCTCGTCTCCCAGCGGGAGTGAAAGCGCCCCGGATGATTCTTTTGTCGGCGAAGCCTCTTACTATTCCGCCAGGTTTGAAGGGAAAAAAACAGCTTTCGGAGAGATATTCTGCAATAAACATTTTACAGCCGCGCATCGCACCTTCGCCTATAATACCCTGCTGGAGGTGATCAATCTTAAAAACGGTAAAAGCGTGGTGGTGAGAGTAAATGACCGGGGCCCGTGGACAAAGCGTCGAATGATCGATATAAGCCAGGCTGCCGCACGCAAGCTGGGCCTGATGAGCGCCGGGACGGGAAGTGTGAAAGTCAGGGTGGTAGGTGAGGACGGAACGCTTTTCGAAAAGGAGAAAAATGCGCTTTCGGCTGTTTTTCACGCCGGGATGAATTAAGAAAGAATCAGGAAACCATGCGGCTATGGCAAAAGAGAATTGGGATCTGGCGGCCGTAAGGGAATACGGAAACCTGGAATTCCTGGCAAGGCAGCTCGTGGAAGGGTTTATTACGGGGCTGCACAAATCGCCTTTCCATGGTTTTTCGGTAGAGTTTGCCGAGCACAGGTTGTATAACACGGGCGAGAGTACCCGTCATATCGACTGGAAAGTATATGGCAAGACCGACAGGCTCTTTGTCAAACGCTACGAGGAGGAAACCAACCTGAGGGCCCACCTGCTGATCGATACGTCGTCGTCGATGTATTACCCCGAGCCTGGCTACGGGAAGATCACATTCAGCGTGCTGGCCGCTTCCGCCCTGGCCATATTGCTGCAGCGCCAGAAGGATGCCGTGAGCCTTTGCACCTTTTCGGATGCGATAGAAACGCAGACGCAGGTCAAATCCACCCCCTCGCATATCCATAAAATACTGCTGGAGCTCAGCCAGCTGCTGCAGCGTCCGAAACCGCAGAAGAGAACGGCCGTAGCGGATGTATTGCATGAGATAGCGGAGAGAATCCACAAGCGGTCGCTTGTGATCCTGTTCAGCGACATGTTTGACGATCTCGAAAATACGGGAGCCGTGTTTTCTGCCCTGCAGCACCTGAGGCATAACCTGCATGAAGTGCTGCTGTTTCATGTAACCGACCGGAAAACGGAGCTGGAGTTTTCTTTCGAAGAACGCCCGTACGAATTTGTCGATACCGAAACCGGCGAAAGCGTGAAAGTGCAGCCGGGCCAGGTACGCGAATATTACCAGGAAAGGATGAAAAGCTACTATAGCGATCTGAAGCTCAAATGCGGCCAGTACAAGATCGATTTTATAGAGGCTGATATCTCGGAAGGCCTTGATCCGATCCTGATGACCTACCTGGTTAAACGTTCAAAAATGCGGTAGGAGAGACTTACTTTGCCCCCGTTTTTCTCCTGTAAAAATTAAGGAAATCATCCAGCTGCTCTACCGGCATTTTACGGGCGATGATACGTTTTTGCTTATCGAGTATATAGACGGTCGGCGTGGAAAGCACGTCGAACTGGTTTCTGAAATCGATCTGGCCGCTGTAATCGTAGCCGTTGAGAAGCGCTGCGGTCTTTTGATCCTCTATGAACTTTTTCCATTCTTCGTCCGAGTTCTCGGTGGCGACGGCTATCACCTTAACGCCCTGCGCTTTGTTTTTTTCGTAAAAGCTCATCAGCGCCGGCGCGGAATCCTTGCAATGTCCGCAGGTCGGAGAGTAGAAAAAAACGACGGTATAGTCGGCCTGGATATCCTTGAGATCGAAGGGCTTTTTCTGTGGGTCCCACAGGGCGAGCGGCGGAAAAACTTTGTTCACAAGGAGCGGCTTCAATACCTTTACCCTGTCGCTGATCCTTTTTCTGCCGTCTTCAGACAGGGACATCTCCCCCGACAGGTAATACTTCTCGGCCATGTGAACGAATACGCCTTCCGTTCCCACAGTTTTGGGGTTTTCATATTCCGCCGCGAAATAACGGATCAGGAACTGTCTGAAATCCTTGTTATGAGATCGCGCAATAAGCGCATCGGCGTCTTTGATGAGGGAATCTACCTGCTGTACGACAAGATTCTGGACATACTGATCCATTTTTGCCTGCAGGATAGGGGTCCGGAGCATGCGGTCGTCATTAAGGTCCACGTTGTCCCAGTAGTGGCTTTTGTAATAATTGAATACCCAGGTAGAATCGTCCCGGCCGTTGGGCAGCTTGGGCGCGGGCGGGAGCTCAATGGCCTGGACAGCCCGCAGGAATTTGGATGTGAGCAGATCGGGGCGCTTCAAGATCAGGTTTTTGCGGTATTCCTCTATTTCGTGCCTGATCTTTACAGCTTCAGGGGAGTTAGGATCGGTTTTCGATACTTTTTTCAGCTCCTGCATCTTGGTTTCCATCGTCTGCAGGAACTGGTAGTAAAACTGGTTTTCCTCCGACCCGGAGACCTTCATGGCCGAAATGATGTCGGTGGTATCGGTGGAAAGGGAAAAATGCGTCTCCTTACCCGAATAGACCAGTTCGGCCCATTTGGAGTTGCCGGGAAGCACCACCAGGTAAATTCCTCCAGGCAGGGAATCGCCTTTGAAAACCATTCTGCCGGAAGCATCTGCCCGGGCAGTATCTTTGGAAACGAAAGAGTTGCCCTTGAGGTTATAGTGGCCCAGTATACAGGTCGTGTCGCGCAGGCCTTTCATCGTCACTTCAATCTCATATCCTGCGGGTTGAGCATATGCCCCGGCGAATGCCAGAGCCAGTATTCCAAAGCTTAAAATCTTACAGAGCTTCATATTTCTAACAAATGGACGCAAATTTGTTTCCGGTTTAACAATAACGGCAGAAAACATATTCCCATCTCAGATCGCCATGTTTTATTCACTGTCAAAGATATTCGATTTCCTCGTAATGCCTTACAACCTGCTGTTCATTGCACTTATTATCCTATTTGTCCGGGTGAAGACCAGGCGATTGAGAAATCTGGTAGCAATTGTCTTTATGGGGCTTTACCTGCAGTCCAACGCTTATTTTGCAGGACAGGCGCTCAGGCTGTGGGAGTACCCGCCGAGGAGCATGGACCAGCTTGACCGTCGCTACGAGGTGGGGATCATCCTGTCGGGCGGGCTTCTGAACAGCTGCGGCTCTTCCGGAGGAAGGTTTGAGCTTGAGCACGGCTCCGACAGGCTGTTGACAGGCTACCTGCTTTACAAGCGGGGAATTTGCCGTAAGCTCCTGCTGACGGGTACGGATCTTGAGTCGGTGCTGGCCCAAAACAGGGGGGAAGTTCAGCTGGCAAAAAAATTGCTGGTAGAGTGGGGGGTCGACCCGGCAGACATTATACTGGAAACCCGNCCCGGGCAAGGAACACGCGGGAAAATGCGCTCTTCACCTCGGAGCTGCTCAAGGCCGTCTCCTCTCCTGGAGAAAATCTTCTTATTACGTCCGCCTACCATATGCGGCGGGCGAAAGCCTGTTTCGACAAGGCAGGGGTGCGCACGGATGTATTCCCGGCGGATTCTGAATATAGCCCGGAGTGCCTGTCTTTAAAGAAAAAGCTGCTACCCACTCCTGCTGCCGCAGATGTCTTCAACAAAATATGGAGGGAGTGGATAGGGATGCTGACCTATAAAATAGCGGGCTACTGCTAGGTGCTCAGGATACGGACCATGCGGAGCAGGTCTTCGTTGATCGGCTTCGGCAAACGGATGGTATCTTCGAATGCAGTGTAAACCAGCTCGTTGTTGATGATGCCCGCCATCACGTTCTTCTGGCCTGCGAGCAATCCTTCCACCGCGCCGAGGCCCAGCCTGCTGGCCAGGATCCTGTCGTAGGCAGAAGGTGCGCCGCCGCGCTGGATATGACCGAGCGTGGTGACGCGAAGATCCAGATCTTCGGAATTGATCAGCGTTTTTATCTTTTCACCGATCTGTATCGCGCTTCCCTCTTCGTCGCCTTCGGCTACGATCACGATAGACGACGACTTCGAGCGCTTCCATCCTTCTTGCAGCGTATGGACAACCTCCGATACGGGGGTCAGCACTTCCGGGACCATCACCATTTCGGCGCCGCCGCCAATGGCGGCCTGCACGGCGATATAGCCTGCATCCCGGCCCATCACTTCGATAAGAAATACGCGGTCGTGCGACCCGGCAGTATCCCTGATCCGGTCGATCGCGTCCAGCGCCGTGTTGACGGCCGTATCAAAGCCGATGGTATAATCGGTGCCGTAGAGGTCATTGTCGATCGTACCGGGAGCGCCTACGGTGGGCAGTCCGAACTCGTTGAAGAAGGTCAGCGCCCCTGTGAAAGTACCGTTACCCCCGATGGCGACAAGGCCTTCGATACCGTGATCGATCAATTGCTGGTACGCCTTTTTCCGACCCTCGAATGTTATAAAGTCCTTGCTTCTTGCAGATTTAAGTATAGTTCCTCCCCGCTGGATGATGTTACTCACCGAATGGGAGTTCATTTGGAATATATCTCCGGAAATCATACCGCTGTACCCTCTCCTGATACCGAACACCTCCACACCGTGATAAATAGCTCCTCTTACAACGGCCCTGATACAGGCATTCATCCCCGGGGCATCACCTCCCGATGTAAACAAACCGATTCTCTTCATAGACAGATAGTTATTGCACAACTCGCCTCAGTTCAGAGTCTGAGAATAATTTTCCTTTTTCCCTGAATGAACGCAAATTTATTAGGTATTTTTAATTGAAGACAAAGCAACTTTCGTATTTGATGGAATTTTCACAATTGTTTACTAAAAATTAATACTTTATACATAAGCCAATCCTCCTATCTTTGCGGGGTTATACGATATTTGTCAGTTTAACTTCAAGCGGTTTTGGCCATTGGTATGAATAGTTTCTTTTCCTGGAAGGGGTTTCGCCCCCACTTGCTATGCGTGATAGGTTTCGTAATACTTTCCCTCGGTTATTTTTCCCCGCTGCTGGAGGGGAAAAAGCTGAGCATGCACGACATCGTACAGTCGGAAGCAGGCGCCAGGGAGCTCAAAATGTATCATGAAAAAACAGGAAAATGGGCAAACTGGACAAACAGCATGTTCAGCGGGATGCCTTCCTATATGGTTGCTACCGATTACCCGGGGAGCCTTTCGACCAAGCTGGGCAGGGCGATCTATTTTTTGCTTCCTATCCCGGCATGTATCCTGTTCCTTAGCCTGCTGAGCGCATACCTGCTGTTCTGGGCGCTCACGCGATCGGCCGCGTTGTCATTTACAGGGGCCGTTGCATTTTCCTTTGCCACCTTTAATCTTATCAGTATAGAAGCCGGCCATTTATCGAAGGTCATGGCGATCGGCTACGCGCCCGGGGTAATAGCCGGCGTGGTCCTTGCCTTCAGGAAAAACTGGCTTACCGGCGCTGCGATCTTCTCCCTGTTCCTGTCGCTGGAGCTCTATGCCAACCATGTTCAGATCACCTACTACCTCGCGCTGGCGCTGCTGGTATATGTGGTAGTGGAAGGTATGGTTTTATTGAAATCCGGGAAAACGGCAGAGCTTCTGAAAATCGGGCTGGGCCTGGCGCTGGGAGCGGTAGTGGCTACCGGCACCCATACCACCAGGCTCTGGAATGCCTATGATTACTCCAAGGCGACTATCCGGGGCACTTCGGAGCTGAGCCCGGCAGAAGGGGCTGTCAACCCTGCACCTAAAAGCGGGCTGGACAAGGAATACGCGTTTGCCTGGAGCTACGGCGTCGGCGAAACCCTGAATCTACTGATACCCAATGCCTTCGGAGGAGGATCTGGAAATAACAGCCTTACCGACAAGTCGGAAACCTATAAGGTGCTGACGAGCAGGGGAGTGGATGCGGCCAATGCCGGTAATTTCGTAAAATCGCTGCCTGTATCGCTTTACTGGGGAGACCAGCCCGGCACCGGCGGACCGGCCTATGCCGGCGCGATCGTATGCTTTTTGTTCGTGCTGGGGCTTTTCATTGTGAAAGGAAGGCTGAAATGGTGGCTTGCCGGATTTACTGCAATATTCATCATGTGGGCATGGGGCAAGAATTTTTCAGGTGTCAACTACCTGTTTTTCGATTATTTCCCGATGTTCAATAAGTTCAGGGCTGTTACGATGACGATGGCCTTTTCCCAGCTCTTTATGGTGATATTGGGTATCCTTGCGTTGAATGAAATTATTCGGCGGCAAATTACCTGGAAAGAGCTGCAGCGCCCGCTTTTGCTGAGCTTCGCGCTGACCGGCGGGCTCGCCCTCGTTTTCGGGTTGATGCCGCAGGTTTTTTTCAGCTTCAGGGGACCTTATGACGCGCAGCTCGTCGACGGGCTGATGCAAAGCGTGCAGGACCGGAATTTCGCGGAGGAGATTGTCCGCGGCATAGGGCGGGACCGCGCGGGCCTTTTCAGGGTCGACGCTTTCAGGACCCTGTTTTTTATCTCGATGACAGTCCTCCTGATCTGGCTGTGGATGGCTGACAGGATAAGGGCGGCAGCCATGTACGGAAGCCTGGCGATGCTGGTGATAGCCGATGTGATGGGGGTAGGCAAGCGCTATCTCAACAACGGCGATTTTGTATCTAAACAGCAGGCCGAAGTGGTGTTCCAGCCGAGCCCGGCCGACGAGCAGATCCTGCGCGACACAGATCCTAATTTCAGGGTTTTCGATCTGACCAGGAGTCCTTTCCAAAGCGCTGAGGCTTCTTACTTTCACAAGTCGGTGGGCGGGTACCACGGCGCCAAGCTAAGGAGATACCAGGAGCTGTTCGAGCGGCAGATCGCCAGGCAAGGGGCTAATCCGGAGATCCTGAATATGCTCAATGCCAAATACATTCTTACCCCGGGCGAAAATGGAGCGCCCCCGGTAGCCAGGCCCAATCCCGATGCGCTCGGGAATGCGTGGTTTGTCAATTCTTTCAGACTGGTACCCGACGCTGACGCGGAAATGGCTTCGCTGGATTCGCTGAAACCGGGGCGTGAGGCGGTAATCGACCAGAAATTCGCCAAAGAGCTCGAAGGATTGACGATCAGGCCCGATAGCAGCGCCGGTATACGGCTGGTTTCCTATGCTCCCGACGAGCTGACGTATGAAAGCAATGCCGCAACGGAGCAGCTGGCGGTATTTTCCGAGATCTACTACAACATAAGGGACGAATGGAAAGTAACGGTGGACGACAAACCTGTGCCTCTTTTAAGGGCCGATTACGTGCTCAGGGCGATCAGGGTGCCGGCCGGCAACCATACCATTCGCTTTAAATTCGAGCCGGTATCGGTGGTGATGGGAAGCAAGCTGGACCTTCTGTTTTCGATCCTGCTGATAGGGCTTCTGGCAGGCGCTGCTCTTATGGACTACAGGCAGAAAAAGCAGGCTCAGTCGTAGTACCGGGAGCAGGTCCGGGCAAGGCAATCGAGATCTTCCGGGGTATGCGCTGCGCTGATGACCAGCCGGGTTACCGGGCTGTCGGTTGGAGAAGGGTAGGAAAAGCTCGAGGAAAGAATGCCGTTCTGAAGCAAAAAGCTGAAAAGGCCTGCATCTTCCGAGGTATAGACAGGATACCCCGGCAGACTGGAGAACCGGTCTGAAAAAGTTATTTGCTGCCGGAAGTACCGGTTATTCTCCTGTAAACGGGTATAGGCTTTCAGGTATTCTCCCTGCGCGATCATAGAAGCCAGCGCGTGCGCGTAGACGGGCGGGACAGGCGAGGCGCCGCTGTAGACCGGAGCCTGCCGTATTGGCTGCAGCATCTTAGACCTGCCGAGGATTATGCCCCCTGGGATACCCATTGCTTTGTTGAGAGAAGCGATCACCATTATATTTTCGACGCCGCAGCTTTGAAGCAGCCCGTATGCGCCCCCGCCCGATGTGCCGGTAATCCCGATCCCGTGGGAATCATCGACGACCAGCAGGGCGTTGGGCAGCTCCCTGAAATACGAAAAGTCGAACCAGGCAGTTTTCGGAGACCCGATAGCATCGCTATAGACAACGTGATAAACGCCGGGGGCTGCTTTCCTGATCCTGTCTGCCGTTTTTTCCGCCCAGGAGCTCCAGTCTGTCATGGCTTTCTTCCGGCGTGATAGGGCCGGGTGCAGCATGGGGGCTTCCCATTCCATGATGCGTGATCCCGGAGCAGCTTCCTGCAGTACAGACCTGATGGAAGTCCTGATGATAAAGCCGGCGAGCATGCCGGAGCTGACCAATACGGCATCGTCGGCGCCGGTATACCCGCATAAAGCCTCCTCCGCCTGCCTGAAGGCATTCAGCTGCAGGGTATTGTTGCGGGAGCTGCCGAAGTGCGATCCGAGGGTTTTGAAACCTTCTGAAAGCAGGTCCAGCAATACGGGATGATAGGCCATCCCGAGGTAATCCGTACCGCTGAACCATAAGCAGGTTTTCCCGTCAATTTCAACTGAGCGGCCGGGCAGGATATCGGTTTTGAAAACAGGATTCATAACGAATACAGCTAGCATATTACGGTAAGGCTCCCGGGAATACATTTTACGCGGATCTCGCTGCTGTCGATCGTCAGCGGCTCGCCGTCAAAATGTGCAAGGGCCGGAGCATCAACGCCGATGGTGATTTCGCGGAATTGACGGTATGACATGTACGGCGACTGATCGAGGCTTTTGGCGAAAAGCCGCGCTCCGAAAACCATGCTGTACCATTCAGGGAAAGGTGGGACCAGGCAAAGGTCGAGCAAACCGTCGTTGACGCTTGCCCGGGGAGCTATCCAGGCATTGTTGCCAAACTGGCCTGCATTGGCAAAAGTGAGCAGGAATGCCTGCCGGCTTTCGTGGTCGAGCTCCACGGGGATGGGCTGATATTCCTTGTAGATCTCGAGCGCATACCGGATGTAATTTTTGAGGCCGCGACCTGTCGAGGAGGCAAACCGGTGGCTCACAGCGGCGTCAAACCCTATTCCGCAGGTACAAAAAAAAGGGACTTCGTTAATCCGGGCCGAATCCATCCTGACAGGCGTACCTTCTACAAGACGTTTCAGGGCCGATGCGGTGTTCATAGGTATATGCAGGTGCCGGGCCAGGCCGTTGCCCGAACCTAATGGAAGAATACCCATCGGGGTGCCCGAATGGAGCATCGCCCGGGCTACTTCGTTGATGGTGCCGTCGCCGCCCGCTGCAACAATGGCATTCCACCGGTTGCTTTTCAGCGCAGCGGCGGCAATTTCAGTAGCGTGCCCGCCGGATTCCGTTATGACCGTCTGGGAAACCTGGCCGAGATCCCTCATTTTTTCTTCGATAAACCTGATCAATTCGGGAAGCTTCCTGCCGGAATAATCGCCGGATCGCGGGTTTACTATAAATAGAAAGGGTTTTGCCACATTTATTTGATAATCAATATCCCTATAATCAAAAGAATGATCATTACCAGGTAATAGATACCGTCTACAAAAGGGTACTTTTGCCTGTCAAGTTTTTTAAGAAGGCGTTTGAGCATGATTGGAAGATCAGAAGCCTGTGAATACCTGCACTATCTGCGCAAAGATATCCAATAGCGGTAAAATTATGAAATGGCTCTGGGCAATCAGGATCGGCCATCCGCCCGCAAGCGGTGCATCGCCCTATCTACGGCGTCTTTAGTGAATGCCCGAATCATTTAAAAATGTATATTTGTTATACCTTATGCCTTTTATTCCGATGAGAAGCCTGATATTGATATTCGTTTTCGCGACAGGGCTATCCCCGGCTTTTTCACAGTCGGATCACGATAGGAGGGAGATCCTTACCATTCTGAAACGGCAGGAGACCGATTGGAACCGGGGCGATATTGCATCGTTCATGGTTGGCTACTGGGAGTCGGATTCCCTGTCCTTTACCGGAGCGAAGGGGATTACCTACGGCTATAAGCCTGTTTACGACAACTACCTGAAAAGATATCCTGACAAAGCCGCTATGGGCCAGCTCAGGTTTGAAGTGAAAAGACTTTTCTTTCTCTCCCCGGACAGTGCGCAGATGATAGGGAAATATCACCTGACAAGGCCCGATATCGGGGATGCTGAAGGATATTTTACGCTTATCTGGCGTAAATTGAATGGTAAATGGGTTATCACAAGTGATCATACAAGTGGATAAACCGGGAATGCCGTATGAAATCGTGGCTGGTATGGATGCTGTCGGTATTGGTGGGGCTGGAAGCGCCGGGCGCAAACCGGCTGCTTATCCCGATGGACATACGCCAGGCCAATCACCTGAAAGCTTACGGATTGGCTTACCAGGCATTGCTTGAAGAACAGGAAATAGATTGGCTGCTCAATTATCGCGGCGGCAGCTTTGCCCTTGACTACGGGAAAAAATGGGAAAGCGAATGCATGCTTCGCGGGATTTCCTATGAGATCATATCGGAGCCAGCCTACGAAGGCATCCTGCATGAGGTCGGGCAGGAAGAAGTGAATATGAGCGCAGTCAGGCTGCATACGGCCGCCAGGATCGCGGTATATTCTCCGATAAAGATAAGTCCTGCGCAATTTGAAGATACAGACGCGGTGCTGCTGGTGCTGAAATACGCCGAGATCCCTTTTACGGTTATTTATGACGAAGAAATTCTGAACGGCGAGCTGGCACGGTTCGACTGGCTGCACCTGCATCACGAGGATTTCACCGGCCAGTTCGGGCGTAGCCTGCGCAGGGTATCCGAGCAGGATATCAGGGCGCAGGAAGCTATTGCCAACCGGCATGGATTCAGGAAGGTTTCGCAAATGAAGCTGGCGGTCGCCAAAGCCATCAGGGAGTATTGTATGGGCGGAGGATTTTTGTTTGCGATGTGCTCAGGGGCCGAGACATTTGACATTGCGCTTGCGGCCGAAGGAGTAGACATTGTTGAAAACACGTTTGACGGCGACGGAATAGACCCGGATGCGCAGTCAAAGCTCGATTTCGGGAAATCGCTGGCATTTGAGAATTTCGTCCTGGAGCCGGAAGGATACGGCGGCATGGGCTTTTCGAACATTAACGAAGCAGGGCGGACCGGTTGGGGGAGCCTGGCCGAAAGCTATTTTTCCCTTTTCGAGTTTTCGGCCAAATGGGACGTGATCCCGTCGATGCTCGTTCAGAACCACGAATTCCAGATCAGGGAATTCTTTGGCCAGACGACCGCTTTTAATCCTAAGACGGTTAAGGCCGATGTGCTTGTAATGGGAAAAGGTGAGCTTACAGACCGCTACATTTACGGGGAGACAGGGAGAGGGCAATGGACTTTTTATGGCGGTCACGATCCGGAGGGCAGAAGGGGCGGCGGGGGAGGCGGCAGGCGGCCGACGGATTTGAATTTATACCCTAATTCGCCGGGCTACCGGCTGATCCTGAATAATGTTCTTTTCCCGTCGGCCCGGAAAAAGAAGAGGAAAACCTGAAACGGCTGATTTCGTCCGGGTGTAGGTACAATGCTCAAAAAACTATGCCTGGTTACCGGCAGATCGCCGGGACCGGTATCGATCGGAAATGGAAAACTTGTAAAAATAATCTGCCGGTCGTATCTTTTCGGTTTAATGAGCCGGAGAATGAACATTCAGAAAACTGTCACGATAATTGCAGCTTCCGTGGGGTTCGTATATATATGCGGGTGCCAGTCGTCAGGAGGTAAAACAGAAGACCGGGAAGCCGGAAAGGAAGCCGCCGGTGCCCGGGTATCCCTGGATACTTCGGGTATGGTGCTGGTAGCCGGGGGAACGTTTTTAATGGGAAACGACGAGTTTACGGATGCGCGCCCCGTCCATGAGGTCACGGTTTCGTCTTTTTATATAGACAGGACAGAAGTGACGAATGCGGAATTTGCCAGGTTTGTGGAAGCAACCGGTTATAAAACAGTTGCGGAGCGTCCGCTGAACCCGGCCGATTATCCGGGCGTACCGGCCGACAAGCTGGTGCCTGGATCTGCGGTCTTCACTCCTCCCGCTCATGAGGTTTCCCTCGATAACCCGCTCCAGTGGTGGACATATGTGCCCGGCGCCAGCTGGAAGCAGCCGGAAGGGCCGGGCAGCAACCTGGAGGGAAGGGAAAACCACCCCGTGGTTCATGTATGCTATGAAGACGCAGATGCCTATGCCCGTTGGGCTGGAAAACGCCTGCCGACGGAAGCCGAATGGGAATGGGCCGCGCAGGGCGGGCAGGGCAACCGGCCTTATTACTGGGGAGAAGAGCTGAAGCCAGGCGGAAAATGGGCCGGCAATATTTTCCAGGGCGCTTTCCCACACGGGAATTCGTTGGAAGACGGCTTTGCCGCTACCGCTCCGGTGGCGACTTTCAAGTCCAACGCCTATGGTATTTATGATATGGAAGGAAATGTATGGGAATGGTGTTCGGATTTCTACCGCCCCGATTATTTTGCAAAAAGCGAAAAAGTCAATCCCGGAGGCCCTGGCGACAGCTTTGATCCCGATGAGCCCGGCGCGGTAAAAAGGGTTCAGAAAGGAGGATCATTCCTATGCAGCGACGAGTATTGCATCAGGTACAAAGCCGGCAGCCGGGGAAAAGGCGAAGTAACCAGCGGGAGCAATAACCTCGGCTTCCGTTGCGTGGCTGCAGTACGGTAAAGTAAGCGGCACCAAGTTACCGACCGAAAGGCTTTATCTTTCCCAGCCGGATTCCCAGCTGAAATCCCATGGCAAAGCTGGCTATCGGCTGCCCGGCGGGCGTATTGCTGCTTTCCCACCAGGGTCCGTCGTCATAATGCCCGGGAATTCCGGGCGTGAAAGATTTCGACCGCACAGATCTGAGGCCGGGCCCGGCGTAAACGTCCATGCATACCCGGCGGGATAACCACGACTGGAATCCGAATTTAAGATGTACGGCTTTGGCCAGCCGGCCGGTGGTGTGCGGGGTTTCCTTGTAATAGTCGCAGCCGTCTTCGCAGTTGACGCCCATGTAGCTGCTGTCATAGGTTCTTGAGTTCCGGATAAAATATTCTCCTGCAAAATAGATTCTGAAAGAATTCCACTCCTTCAGGTAATACCGGAGCTGCGACCGGGAGCGGAAGCTGTGACGATCGGGCATGCTTTCTCCTTCGGCATACCAGATATTGAAACTCGAATGACCGTATCCCAGTTCCTGCTGAAAGGAGAAGCGGGGATCGGGAAACGGTATCTCCACTCCGAGCTGCAGGGTGTTGTAGAATTCAAAAAGGGGCACCGGAGCCCACTTCAGGACGACTTTATCGCGGTTGTCCTCAAGAATTGTCTGGGCCACCAGGGGAGGGCAATTCAATATTACGAGAAAAAAGACAATCGCTTTAACGGTAATTGTGTTGTATCGGACCATAGCATGGCTGGGTTTAGCGTTGTGACGGAAGGTCGCCGTTTAATTTTCCGAGAACGAAGCCGAGCTGCACAGCGAAGAAAACGTCGGGGTAAGGACCGTAACTGCCGATCCTTTTACTCCTCCGGAACCAGTCCCGCTCGTCAAATCTGATTTTGTCAAGTTCTTCATTGCTTAAACCATTTGTCAATGCAGAGTTCTCCGTCATTCGTAATCCGAACCCTGCATGGAAGTCCATAGAGAGCCTGTTGTTGAAATATCCCTGCCAGCCCAGAAGTCCGTGCATGGCGTGCGTCGTCCGCCTGAGGCGGATTGCCGGCAGTGTCGCCGGGCTGTTATCGTTGCCATCCAGGCCGGATTGACGGTAGGTACTGTGGCTGTATGCGTATTCACCGCCGTAATAAGCCCTGAAAACAGCCCAGTCTTTATAATAGGAGCGAAACTGTAATTTTGACCGGACTGTATTTTTGTCGGGAGATTCATCCGGTGTCCATGGTTCATACCAAATGTTGCTGGCTGTAGCCCCGTAGCCGATTTCCGGTTGAAGCGAGAAGCGTCCTTTTGAAAAAGGGATTTCTCCGGCGAGAACAAAAGCGTTGTCGATATGCAGCATAGGAAGCATGCTGACTTTCAAAACAGGATTTTCTTTTGCAATACCTGTCATGTGCTGTGAATGGAGCAACCCCGGACCAATGAGCAGGCAGCTCAACAATAGTGCGTACTTATTCATATCTATGCTATTGTACGGGGATCTGGCTCAGAAGCGTCAGATCTCCGGCATTTTCATCGAAGCTGAACTGGTAAAGCCCGTTTTTACCAACCAGGATTAACGAGCCGGAATTACGTACAATCACATCGAAGGCGTCTATGGTGGTGTTTTTGCCTATCAAAACAGGCAGCTTCGGATTTTGAATATCGAAAGTCTTAAGCCCGTGTGTGCCCTCGCATACGAAGAGAAGCTTTCCCGACACCCCCAGGCCATATGGCGTGAGCATATTTTGCGTGTGCAATATTTTGGGATTGGCCAGGTCAGACAGGTCGACCACATCGAGAGAGCTGTTTGTAGTCGCTCCGTTGCGGCATGTAGAACCGCCGCGAAGGGTTACATAGGCGTAGTTGTCCTGCACGACGACCGGATCGCATGACTGAACGTGCCAGTATTTGGAAATCAATTTCGGATTGGACGGATCGGTATTGTCAAAAATATACATCCCGTCCTGCGCCCCGATAAAGAGGCTGTTCTGATAAGGGTAAATGGTCTCAATGCCTATGCCCAGGTTTTTGCTGCCGCCTTTTTGCGGATTACCAGGCGTAGAGATGTCGTATGAATGTAGCGATTGACTGTCGACGATGTACAGCGAGTTCCCGGTGATGGCAAAGCGAGCCATAGAGCCGCCTTTTCCGGACTCGGGACCTACGGAGTCCGATTTGTCCATATTTTGGCACGCCTGCAGCGCTGCCGCTAAAACGAAGAGAAGTGTAAGTATCTTTTTCATCTCCAGCACTTGGGTTTAGCCGACACATCTACCTTTTCCCAGGCTACAATGGTGCCTTTCGACGGATCGGGGCATTCAAAATAGATGCCGTTATGCGGCGGGAAGTCACGGACGGGAACAGCATCTGCTATCCGTTTTGCCAGGCGGACCTCTCTCGGGTTCGAGATGTCGAACGTCAGCAGGTCGGTGTAGTTATCTGCATACAGCCAGTTGCCTTTGGCGGCCATATCATAGTTGCCCGGAATGGAAATGAAGGAAATATTTTCCGGGTTGGCAGGATCGCTGTTGTCGATGATGTGAATGCCCCGGCCTTTTTCATTAATAAACAGGAATGGTTCGAGGAGGTATATTTTACCGGGCTCAGCCAGTTTTTCACCGGCATGGAAGGTAATCTTGCTGACTTCTTCCTCGTTCATATAGACAGGCCGGTACGCTGTGCCGTCGAAAGCAGGATTCCATCTTTCGCGATCGTGATATTCGCAGCCCGACAGGCAAAAAGCAGCAAAAAGCAGGGTGTAGATCTTGTTCATAACCGTACAGTTTTTATTAAGACCACATAAGACGGCAAAAGGTTGAAACGGCTACCTTATATTTCGGAGGCGCCGCGCTTTCCCCAAGCAGTTTTCGGCAGGAATATGTAGCTTTATCGGCTGTTTCGTACCCGGAATGATTTAATCCTGAAATTTTTATTTTCCAGATATGGATTTTTTAGTGCTCAACTGCAATCTCGTTAACGAGGGAAACTCCCTGCCATGCGATGTCCTGGTAAAAGGCGGACGTATCGAAAAAATCGGCGCCGACCTGCAAAACCACCACGCGGCCACAATTATAGATGCCAAAGGGAAACATCTTCTGCCCGGCGTCATAGACGACCAGGTTCATTTTCGTGAGCCGGGCCTTACACACAAGGCTACGATAGCTACGGAAGCCCGGGCAGCAGTCAAAGGAGGAACGACCTCGTTTATGGAAATGCCCAATACGGTGCCCAATACGTTGACGCAGCGCCTGCTACAGGATAAATATAACATCGCATCGGAGACGTCGCTTGCCAATTACTCATTTTACATGGGCGCGTCTAACGACAACCTCGAAGAAGTGCTCAAAACATCGGTAACGGATGTATGCGGGATCAAGGTCTTTATGGGCTCGTCGACCGGGAATATGCTTGTCGATTCTCCCGGTGTGCTGGAGCGGCTTTTTGCGCAGGCTCCGATGCTGATCGCTACGCACTGTGAGGACGAGGCTACCGTGAAGGCCAGGATGGAGCACTTCCGGGAATTATACGGAGATAATGTGCCCTACGACATCCATGCCCTCATCCGGAATGAAGAGGCCTGCTATAAATCTTCTTCATTTGCGGTCGGTCTGGCCAGGAAATTCGGGACAAGGCTTCATATCCTCCACATTTCAACCGGTGTGGAAACAGGCCTTTTTGAGAAAGGATTCAGGAGAGACGGGAAAATCGTGCTGGCCGACGGGACCGAGAAGCGGATCACGGCGGAAGCCTGCGTGCACCATCTCTGGTTCGATGCGGAGGATTACCGTCGCCTGGGAAGCCTGATCAAATGTAACCCGGCTATTAAAGCCCTGCCTAATAAAGACCGGATACTGGCGGCTGTACTCGACGACCGCATCGACGTAATAGCGACCGATCATGCGCCGCATACCCGCGAGGAGAAGGCGCAGCACTACTGGCAGGCTCCTTCCGGTCTGCCTCTCACACAGCATGCTTTGCCGCTCATGCTGGAGCTCGTCAGGCAGGGTAAGATCCCGATCGAAAAAGTAGCCGAGAAGATGAGCCATGCCGTAGCCGACTGCTTCCGGATCAGGGAGCGCGGCTATTTACGCGAGGGATATTGGGCCGATATGGTGCTGGCAGACCTCGATTCGGAGACCCCGGTGAGAGAGGAAGACCTGGAGTCGAAATGCGGATGGTCGCCTTTTACGGGGATGGTCCTGCATTCGAAAATAACGCACACATGGGTATCCGGGCACCTTGCATATGCCGAAGGAAAGTTCGATCTCTCCAAAACCGGGGAAAGGCTCCTGTTCGACAGGAAGGGTTGATCCGCCCTCCGCGGTCAGGGTTCTACGATCGAAAGTTTGCCCGGGAAGTCGAAAAACTGCGGCCTGGTAACGTGCAAAGCCGCGCCGAGCGCCGTAGCCTGGGGCAGCTCGGCCGTATAAACCCGGTGGTTGGGGTATTTCCTGGCAATTAGCCTGGTAAATATCTTGTTCCGCGCAAACCCGCCGTCGATGTAGATGGATTTTACATCGTTGACGCTGATCAGATCGAGGGATAGGAAAAGAAGCTCCGTGAGTCCTTTTATCAGGCCGTGATAAGCCGCCTCGGCGCTTGCATATGCACTTACGTCCCAGGTGCCTTCCTGTTTCTCGGGGCGAGGGCCGTTGCCTTCCATCGTAAGCGTATAAAAAGGCGTTACTTCGGTCTCCGCCAGCTCAGGGACGAAGTCGAGCGATTTAAAGAAATCGGCGGGCACACCGAAATGCTTCACGATCCGGTCCACCTGTTCGTCGTGCTCTCTTCCTGCAAACAGCCGAGACGCTTTCACCCCGCTGCCTTCGGTGCTCATGTAGTGCAGGCAGTCGCTGGCAAGCTGGTCATAGGTAAGCGGCTTCGCGTTGAAAGGGTTGAAATTGATACACCACGTACCGGTCGACACCAGGATGAACGGGTCTTTAAACGATATTTTATAGGGAAGCAGCGCCGACGAGCTGTCGTGCAGCCCGAAGCCTGCCTGGATCATGCCATCGTTTTGCCGGCTGATGAACGACGACGCTGCGATCGTAGGCGGAAAGAGCTTATGAAAGCCTTCGGTCTTTACCCAGGTGTGGTAGTCCATCATTTCAAAGCTCCATAAGCCGGTATGGCAGCCTATGGAGGTGTAATCCGTCACCTTCCGGCCGGTGAGCAGGTAAATGATGTACTGAGGCAGATGGAGGGACGTCCTGATCTCCCTGAAAAGCTCGGGACGCGCATACTTGATCCAGTAGATCTGTTTCCCGGAGTTGAGAAAGCCCAGGTCGGGCGAGCCGGTCTGGATGGCGATATCTTCGGGACTGCCGTAACGGGCATGAAATTGCCTGCTGAATTCTTCAGGAAACGGCTTGAGATAGGAATATAACGGGCCGACTGTCCGGTGGCTTTCGTTCAGGTGCACGAAGCTGGCGCCGTAAGCCGTGGCGTTCACCGCTCTTACGGTATAATCAGGATTTTCGAGAATTTTTTTCCAGTTGCCGCGCACCCAGTCCGTCAGTAGCTGAAGGTTTTCCGTGGGAAACCCGTCTTCGTCGGTTGTTTCAGGAAGATATTCGGAATGCTCCTCTACGATGCCATAGTTTTCATCAAACAGAACGTACTTTTTATTTGTACGCCCGATATCAAAAACCACCGTTATGTTCATGTGTATAAAAAGTTATCAGCCATCGGCAGTCAGCGGTCAGCCCTTATTCATTTGACGGTGTGCGGTCCGCTGTACGATGGGACGGCCCGGGCTGACATCTGATTGCTCACGGCTATTTCATGTGAAAAGTTAATGTATCCCGATCATGATCAGGATAGAAAATGTAATTACCCGGTCTCAGGTAGCTGATAGCTGCCTCCGACAGCTGATGCCGATCAATATAGGAATCTTGCGCCGAATATCGATCTGAAATTAAATAATCTTTATTGACCGGCCCGAATACTCAAAGTCCGGTAGCAATTGCATAC
>MEDT01000139.1 GCA_001724175.1 Cytophagaceae bacterium SCN 52-12
AATGATAAATAGTTTAGATAATAAGAGCCGTGTAAAGGGAGACCTTTACGCACGGTTCTGTGAGAATCTCGGGCTGAAATGCCCGGGTTTACTTGACGATCCCGGGTATCAAACAGACTGCTGAGTGAGCAACGCAGAAACGCTTTCAAGACCCCCGTTAAGAGCATGGCTGGTACTGGCCATGCTCTGCGTGGTGGGGTGTCTAAATTATCTCGACCGCATCATGATCACCACGATGCGTGGATCGATTATGGAGGCAATGCCGATGAGCGACGCCCGGTTCGGATTGTTGTCGTCTGTATTTTTGTGGGTGTACGGCATTCTCAGCCCGTTGGGAGGGTTTCTCGCCGATCGCTTTAAAAGAAGCAGTGTCATCATTGTCAGCCTCTTTGTCTGGTCGGCGGTTACCTGGCTTACTGCGCATGCAGGCACCTACGGAGAGCTGCTGGCGACGCGGGCGCTGATGGGGGTCAGCGAGGCCTGCTATATGCCGGCCGCGCTTGCGCTCATTGCCGATTATCATCGCGGGGCGACCCGCTCGCTTGCCACGGGCATCCATATGATGGGAGTGGGCCTGGGCCAGAGCCTGGGCTTCATCGGGGGAAGCCTTGCCGAAAAGCACGACTGGAGCTATGCCTTCAGCCTGTTCGGAGCGCTTGGAGTGGGATATGCATTTATACTGGCGGTCAGCCTCAGGGATGCGCCGGCAGGTGCGCGGGAGCATTACCCCGCAAGCGGCAGGCAGGCTATCGGTTTCCGGGATGCGCTGGCTAACCTGTTCGGCCGGCCCGGCTTTCTCAGGATACTGGCTTTCTGGGGACTTCTGGGAGTGGTTTCCTGGCTGATTGTCGGCTGGCTGCCTACTTTTTACAAGGAGCAACTGGAACTTAGCCAGGGTATGGCGGGGCTTTATGCTACCGGCTATATCAACACCATGGCCATGCTCGGGGTACTGGCAGGAGGGATCCTTGCCGACCGGTGGAGCAGGATCAATCCGCGGGCCCGGATCCTGGTTCCGGCCATAGGTATGTGCCTGGCTGCGCCCGCTGTTTTCCTGGCCAGTAATTCGGCGGTTGTAACGGTGGCCGTGGGAGGGTTTATGGTCTACGGTTTCACGAAAGCGTTTACCGATGCCAATATGATGCCCATTCTCTGTATGGTAGCCGATCAGCGATACCGCGCCACCGGCTACGGCGTATTGAATATGTGCAGCTGCATGATAGGGGGTATCGGCCTTTATGCCGGCGGAAGCCTGCGTGATGCCAATATCGAACTGGGCTATATTTTCCAGACCGCATCCGTCATGATGCTGGTATGTGCGGCGCTTTTGTACACGCTGAGGCCGGTGAAGAGCAATTGACGGCTTAACGGCTATGGGTAAGTCTTCACTCTGCCCGCAATTCACTGACCAGCGTGCTGAATTTCCTGAAATGCCGTTCCAGTCCCTCCCAATCCTCTTTCCCGATCAGCTCCTTGTCAAACAACGGGCTGCCGATGCCGTAGGCGACGGCGCCCGCCTTGTGAAAGCCGGGGATGGTATCGAGCGACACGCCGCCGGTAGGCATCAGCTTTATCTCATTCAGCGGCGCGAGTACGTCTTTGAAATAGCCGGCGCCCAGTGAGGTCGCGGGGAATACCTTTACGACGGAAGCTCCCAGGTGCCAGGCGCGATAGATTTCCGTCGGGGTATAGGTGCCTGGAAATATGGGAATTCCGAGCCTTACACATTCTTTGATGACGTGCTCGTCGAGAATCGGCGTGACAATGAAGCCGGCGCCGGCTTTCAGCGCCGATTCCAGATCATACAGATCTTTTACCGTCCCGGCCCCTATATTTAGCTGGCCGCCGTATTGCCGGCTCAGGGTTTCAATTATGGAAGCTGCTCCGGGGGTATTCATCGTAATTTCCAGCGTGGTAAGCCCTGCGGCCTGGTAGACGGGCACCAGCCGGTAAACCGAATCCGGATGTATATTTCTGAGGATGCCTGTAACCGGCATCCGGTCGAAGAGCGGCCATGAAAAAATTTGCTGTCCCATGAGCAAATGAAGGTGGTCAGTTGTCTGCCTGCTGTTTTACCGGATCGATTAGGAAAAGAACAGGATAATGTTAATATTTATCGAAGCTGCTGCCGGTACCGGGAAATTTTGAAAGGTATCCGGCGTATAAAAGTAGGAATATAAACCGAAACCGGCGCCGGGCCGGTAATCCAAAAGAGGTTTTTATGTACACATGCTTTCGGTTCGCTTTGATATTGACAGGTATAACGGGCTTTTGCAGCCGCATACTTGCCCGGGCAGATAGCCTGGAAAAGCCGGAAGATAAGTTCGTCCGGTCTTTTTTTGCAGGCGTCGAGCCCATTTTTGCCTTGAGCCCTGTTTATCTCAATTTTACCGGCGGGGTAGTTTTCAGAGGCGGATGGGGTGTGGGCGCTGATTTTGTAAGAGATAAATATAAAACCGGCAGCATGGGCGCGAATCCGTCGGGGGCATATGTCAGAAACAGCCTTGCTACCCTAAGGGTAATCAAACAGTTTGACCTGCCCGATGATAAGCTGAAACTCCAGGTAAGCCTCGGCCCGTCGTTCGGCAGCTACAGGAATACGTATTGGACAGAGACAACGCCGGGATCGCCGGACATGTGGGACGCCAGCGGGAAAAGTGCAGGCCTGGGCTCGAAGATCAGCCTGGTTTACCGTATCAACAGGGTGCTGGGCGTAAGCGGGGGAACATATCTGGGTTTCAACAACGCCTTTCGTCTGAACGGATTGGAAGCTGGGATCCTGGTCGGGGACCTGGGTTTTGCCGGTGCGGCGGGCTACAACCGGCGGAGGCCGTTAGATTCCTATACCTTTGAGGAACTGGTTACGCTTGAAAAAAAGACAAGAAACCAGGCAAAACTCGGTCTGATTGCCGGCAGCATCCTGACAGGGGTAGCAGTAGCCGGCAATGTAGTGGCTGTTTCGGAATACCATAAAAATGACGGGTGGTCGAGGCTTGGAGGGACCGTAGTATTTGCGATCTCTCACCTCGGGTTTGCGCCTGCCGGAACCGGGTTACTGATTTGGGGCTTTGGAAGAAGAGGAAAGGCCAATGCGATCAGGAACCGGTTAGCTCATACTCCGTCCCTTCCGTCTCCGGCCTCTATTTCAGACTTTTAAGATAAGCGATCGATTTCGGTACCTGCTGCATAAAGACGGGGCTCTCGTCTTCTATAAAATAATGCTTTATACCAGCTGCCTGCGCGGCCCTGATGATCGCCGGGAACTTCGCCTGGCCCGTACCGATCGTTACGTCGTTGGAGGTGGGCGTCCCACCGGAATAATCGCCTTTTACGCCTTTTCTCAGGTCTTTCAGGTGCATGAGCTTAAAGCGGCTGCCGTATTTTTTCAGGAGCGCTACGGGGTCCGCTCCGGGATGAATGGCCCAGAGAACATCCAGCTCGAACGAGACATATTCGGGATTGGTGTTTTCAACGATATAATCGAATAGCGTCCCGGCGCCGTGCGGGGTGAATTCGTAGCCGTGGTTATGATAGCAGAACGTTATCCCGTTCTCTTTCAGTACCTTCCCCGCCTTGTTGAAGTCTTCTGCCGCGCGCATGGCGTCATCAAGCTTAAAGGGGGCTTTGTGAGGGATCCAGGCTACCATCACGAAGGACGAGCCGAGTATCCTGGCATTTTTTACCACCTGCAGCGGGTCCCTGACCAATTCCTCGTAACCTGCTCCGGTGGCGACGATCTTCAGGCCCCTCGCATCGCACATTTTCCGGAAGTCTTCATGGCTTACCCCTTTGGGCGGGTTCGCTTCCAGCTCTACGAAACCCAGCGACCTGATCGTGTCGAGGGTAGCTTCCACTCCCTGCGGGAAACTGTTCCTGAAAGTGTAGGTCTGAAGACCTATTTCACCCTGGAAGAGGCCTTTCTGGCTTTGTGCCGTCAGGCTATAGCCTGATAAAACGGAAAAAAGCAATAGGAGTGAGCAGGCGAATTGTTTCATGGGAATGGAGTTGATGTGACAATTAGACAATGTGTTGATAAAATTTGATAAAAATAGTAAATATCAGGGAGATTTCGGATAAAAAGGACTTGGCAGCGGCTCGCCTCTGAAAAGATGATTTCGCCAGTCGTAGAATGTCTGCATATATACCAGTACCCTGAACCGGTAATAGGGGCCGTTCAGCGGTTTCAGCACATTCCCTTCTTCTCCGGTGAGGTAGTAGCGGTACCCAGCCTGTATCCCGGTTCCGAGCCACCGGGTAGCCTTCCATTCTCCGTAAACGGCGACCTGGAGCGGGAACAAACGCAGGCGGCGTACCGGCTCGCTTTCCGGCATGCCGCCCGGCTCAGGAGAAAACCGAGCCCGCCCTGCGCCTGCTTCCAGGGGGGTGGAGAGCTTCCACCGCTTCCTGTTGGTAATAGTGAGCCAGTATCCTGCGCTCGCGAACCTGATGTCTGCTTCGGTGACGGCAGGGGGGTAGGCAAAAGGCATTTCAGCCAGTCCGCTGATGTCTTTCCGCCCGCGTTTCCCGGTCCAGTAGTACCCCAGTGTGACCTCGTCTCTTTTTGCTCCCCATTCCCAACCCAGGCTGGCCCCGCCCATCCGGAGCCTTTTTCCCTGCGATACGACACCGCGCATATCGAGGTGGATTTTCAGGAGGCCGGACGTGTCCGCGGCGGTCTGGCCGAACAGCCCGGAGCGCGGCACGGAATGCAGTAAAACCACAAGGGTCGCGCAGATGGCCCGGGAATGCCTCATTTTTCGTGTGTTTATTTTGATTTTGGAAAATTAGGTACCTTTTCCTGATTTCTGCAACATATTCTTTATTTAATGATGATCCTGACAGCTGCCCGGCCCTGGCCTATCGGGGCGGGGAAGGGATGCCGGCTATAAGGAAAAGCGTTCAGGCTGCTTCGTTGCTGCGGATGGAATGCTGGTTGCGCTTCGAAAATTAAGAGTTAAAAGCGAGGATTTTAGGATTTTTTTGTGCGTAAGTAAGTAATATTGTGCTGATAATTCCCATGGGGAGTTTAAGGGCACTAAAGCGGATGCTGCGTTGAATGAATCTTTGGATACGGCTGTAGAGTATGAGCAACATAAGTTGTTATGGGAGAAGTTTAGGTTAGGAGATAAGGCCTCATTTGGTATCCTGACAGAGAAATTCTATCGCCCGCTTTACAATTACGCCATGAAGCTGACGCGGGACGACGAGTTCGCAGCTGATTGCATCCAGGACCTTTATCTCCAGCTCTGGGAGCGACGAGGCTTCCTGGGAAAATCGGAGAATGTAAAATCTTACCTCCTCAAGGCAGTCCGGAATAAGATCATTAAGGAGAGTATACGTTTAAGGCGCTTCAGAGAACCGGAAGACCTGGATTTCATAGCCGATAAGGATGCTTCCATTGAACTCGAAATCGTTGCGACCGAATCCGAGCGCCAGAAGATAGACCATCTTAAAAAACTGCTGGGAGAGCTGAGCAAGCGACAGCAGGAAATTATTTACCTCAGGTTTTACCAGAACCTGGAATTCGCCGAGATATCGGAAGTAATGGGCCTGACTCGCCAGAGCGTGGCCAACCTGCTGCACCGCACCATCAGAGATATCCGCAGCAAATGGATTATCCCGTTCTTTTTCTGTATTTTGCTGGAATGTATCCGCCTCTGAATCAACGATATGTGTTGTTTTTGAGATTTTTTTCTTAAAAAATTGTCAATTTTTTGGGTATGACGGGCGTATTCCCGGACCATATCTATATTACTCATAATAGGCCTGGGCCCGGTCTGCCGGTTGTTTGAATATGACTCATAAGGATTATCAGAATTTTGAAATAGAAGAACTGGTCAGGGACCCGTATTTCAGGCATTCGGTGCTTACCCCGGACGAGCAGGCTGTGCGATTCTGGTCCGGATGGAGAGCCCTTTCTCCTCTCAATGAAGAAAAATACGAACAGGCGCGGCTGACGCTTATCGCTCTCCAGGAAGCGTATAGCGAGACTCTTCCTGAAACGGAAGTCCTGAAACGGCTGAACCGTATCAGGAAGCTGGATCCCGAAGAGCGAAAGAGAAGCGACGCGGGTAGTCTGAATAAATGGTGGTGGGGCGCAGCAGCGGCTGTTGTGGTTGCCGCGGCCGGACTATGGTGGGGCTATTCGGAGAAGCCGGGCCATGCCGGGGAAACCGCATTATCCGGTACGGTTATTCAGAACGACGGCTACGCGGCTACGCCTTCTTCGGGGGAAATTCTGAAAGAGAACAATACAGCCTCCAACCTGACGCTTATGCTCAGCGATAGCAGCGTTGTGACCCTTCTGCCGGGCAGCAGGCTGAAATTCCCGTCCGTTTTTGGCGCCGAAGACCGGAAGGTGGCGCTGTCGGGAGATGCATTTTTTGATGTAACCTCTAATCCCGGCCGCCCTTTTATAGTATATGCGGGCGACGCGGTAGTGAAAGTGCTGGGTACGAGCTTCAGGGTGACGGCATTCGAGTCTGACGGCCGGGTAACGGTAAAAGTGCTGAGCGGCCGCGTGTCGGTATACACGCTTTCCGGCTTCCCGGGCACGGTGAAATCGCCCGGAGCCAATAAAGAAGGCGTGCTGCTGGTGCCCAACGAGGAAGTGGTGATGGATGCAGCGACCAGGAAAATCGAAAAGTCGGTCATAGCTTCACCGCAGGAAGAAAGCGGGAAGGCCAGGTTCCGGGAGCTGATTTTCGACGATGTGCCGATTTTCCAGATTTTTACCGAGCTGGAACGGATTTACGGGATGGAGATCGAGTTTGACCAGGATACTTTCAGGCAATGCCCGATTACGACCTATTTCAGGGACGAATCCCTGTTGGAGAGGATCAATACGATTTGCCAGGCCGTAGGGGCCACCTACAGGCCTGAGAACGGTAAAATAATTGTTTCCGGGATTGACTGCACCGGTTACGGAAAATGACAGAACGATGCTTGTAACGTATAAACCGAGATGCCTATAGAATAAAACTCAACTAACCTTCAAAAGTGAGCTAGCGGTGATTCCGCCACCACTAGCTCTGTCCCCTTCGGCTATTCAACCAAACACACCGGAATTCTGGTGTAACGGGGTTTTTTGTCTCTTTCTATTTAGAATTCCAACAAAAACAATCAAAAATATGGAAAAAAAACAGGGAAAGCTACGGCTCCTACGAAGTCTTATGAGAATTTCGATGTTACAATTCCTGCTATTGGCAACTTTTGCCGGGAGCAGTTTAGCGTTAACGGTCGATGCCCAGAATGCACTTAACCAAAAGTTGTCGATTCAGGTTGAAAACCAGAATATGAGGCAGGTACTGATTGAGCTGCAAAAGATTGCCAACGTCAGGTTTACTTATAGCTCGGCCATTATTCCGTCGAAACAAAAAGTGACCGTTCGTGCGGTAAACCAACCTCTTTCGGAAATACTGGATCAGATCTTCCGCCAGACACCGGTGCGGTACAAGCTGGTCGGGAAGCAGATTATCCTGCAGAAAGCGATGCTGCCGGCTCAGCCTGACGCCGACGACAGGCTCAACCTGCTGGAGAACGTAATGCCCGATCCCGACAGGAATATACGAGGCATGGTGAAGGACGAAGGCGGCGAGCCGCTGCCGGGGGTCAGCGTAATGGTAAAAGGCACGCAGCGCGGTACCACCACCAATATGGACGGGACTTTCCAGGTAGAAATACCGGATGATCAGAATACGCTGGTTTTCAGCTTTGTAGGGTATGAATCGAAGGAAATTCCCGTCGGGTCGGAATCGATCGTCGATGTGGTGCTGAATGTCGACGTAAAGTCGCTTTCGGAAGTGGTGGTGGTAGGTTACGGCACCCAGAAAAAAGTGAACCTTACCGGTTCGGTATCAGTAGTGAGCGGGGAGGAGCTGACGCGCCGCCCGGTAGGACAGACCTCGACCGCCCTCGCGGGTACGGTGCCGGGCCTGACCGTGACGCAGCGGTCGGGGCAGCCGGGAAGAGACAATAGCAGCCTGCGCATCCGCGGCGTCGGTACCATAGGCGATTCGAATCCTCTCGTGATCGTGGACGGCGTAGAAGCCAATATCAACGTGATAGATCCCAATGAGATCGAAACCATTTCCGTGCTGAAAGATGCTTCTTCCGCGGCTATTTACGGTTCACGCGCCGCAAACGGCGTAATCCTGATCACGACCAAAAGAGGCAGTGAGAAAGGTTTCAGCGTCAATTACAATACTTATATGGGATGGCAGGCCCCTACCGATATGCCTGAGATCGTAAATGGGCTTGACCATATGAACCTCATCAACGAGGCCTATACCAATACAGGCAGGAGCCCGCTTTATACCGAGCAGCAGGTACAGGAGTATATGGCGGGCAGGGCGACCAACCCCGACCGGTACCCTGACACGGACTGGCAGAAGCTGACCATGACAGAAAGCGGCTTTATGCAAAGCCACTATGTCGGTGTCACCGGCGGTACCGACAAGGTGAGAATATTAGGCTCGCTCGGATATTTCGACCAGGACGGGATAATTCCCAATACCAGTTTTAAACGCTATAACCTGAGGATTAACACAGATGCAAAAATCACCGACAAGCTGAGCACATCCATGGATATATTCCTGCAGCGTCGTGATCTCGTAGAGCCGGCCGTAGGAACTGACTATGTATTCCACTGGATGCGCCGTATCCCGGCCAACCAGGCGGGTGTCTTGTCTACAGGCCAGTACGGGGAAGGGTGGAACGGAGATCATCCCCTGGGCAAAGCCAGAGACGGAGGGCTTACCCGTGAGAACGAGATCAGCTCGATCATCAACCTGAGTGTAAAGTACCAGCCTACCAAATGGCTGACCGGTAGCCTCATGTACTCCCCCAAGTTTGGCCTGCCGTACAAAAAGAAATTCATGAATACCCTTCAGACCTACCGTTGGGATGGATCGCCCAGCTTTGCGACGCCGGTAAGAAACTCGCTGGAGGAAACCATGAACAGGACATGGTACAATAACCTCAGGGCAACAATAGCGGTCGACAAATCGATCAATAACGTCCATAACTTCAACATTTTAGCGGGATACCAGCAGGAAGACCAGATAAACAAGAAGCTATTGGCCTATCGCGAAGTTTTCCTTCTGCCTGATTACCAGGAGATCAACTCCGGTAACCGGGAAAACGAACGGACAGAGGGAACTTCAAGCCACTGGGCATTGAATTCCTTTTTCGGCAGGATCAACTACAATTTCAAGGAAAAGTACCTGTTTGAAGCAAATGCGCGCTACGACGGTTCCTCCCGTTTTGCAAAAGGCAATAAATACGCCGTGTTCCCCTCCTTCTCTGCGGGCTGGCGTATCATCGAGGAGCCTTTTATGCGTGCTCTTTCCTCGACGATTACCGACCTGAAGCTTCGTGCGTCCTGGGGAAGATTAGGAAACCAGAACCTGGTTGATGCCAGCGGGAATTCCATTTTATACCCGTTTGCTGCATTTGTAGGCATAGGAAACAGCAACTACTCGTTTGACAATGTCAATCGTACCGGCGCTTCGCTGAACGAAATGGCCAACTCGAAAATAAAGTGGGAAACTACCACTGTTTCCAACATCGGCCTGGACCTGACGATGTGGAACAACTTTAATTTCTCTTTCGAATATTACCAGCGCCGTACCACCGATATCCTGCTGCGGCTCGATATCCCTACGATGATCGGGCTGACTGCTCCCTATCAAAATGCCGGGGTGGTAGAAAACAAAGGATGGGATATGTCTGCTTCTTATCGTAATAAAGCAGGCGATCTGACCTATGGCGTCGCTGTCAATCTTTCGGATGTAAAGAACAAGGTCGTTGACATGCGCGGTGTGTTCCGTTCCGACCGCCAGGTAAATAACGAGGGATATCCTATCGGGTCGTTCTTCGGTTATGTGGCCGACGGATTTTTCCAGAGCGCGGTTGAGGTGGCCGATCATGCCAAGCAATTCGGCAATGTGGCAGCCGGCGATATCCGGTATACGGACTTCAACAATGACGGCGTCCTGAACAACCTCGATCAGCGTATTATCGGCAGTCCTATTCCGAGATACACCTACAGCACCAACATAGACCTGGGATATAAGGGCTTCGACCTGTCTATATTCTTCCAGGGAGTCGGCAAGGCCGACGGCTATCTGACCGGTCACGGCATCATGCCGTTTTTTGAAGGCAGCACTATCCAGGAGTACATGCGCGACAGCTGGAGGCCCGATAACACCGGCGCCGAGTTCCCGCGTCTGGCTTTCAATGAGACCAACAACATTCAGAATTCGTCTTTCTGGCTCAGGGACGCATCCTTCCTGAGATTGAAGAATCTCCAGCTGGGATACAATTTCCCTAAATCCTGGCTGAAAGACCGCGTACAGAAGCTCCGTCTCTATGCGAGCGGCCAGAACCTGCTGACCTTCGACAACTTCTACCCGGGATTTGACGCCGAGGCGCCCGTAGGCAATGCCGGCTGGTATCCGCAGATGAAGGTATTTACCGTTGGCCTGGATGTTCGTTTTTAATCTGACAATCATGAAATAGCCATGAGCAATCAGAAATCAGCCGTCGGCGCGTTTGAACGCAAACCGTCGATGTATAAGGGCTGACTGCTGAAAGCTGAGAGCTGATAACCTTTTATACACATGAAATCAATCAGGTATATATTATTTATTTCCAGTGTTTTGACATTGGCTTCCTGCGCCGATTATCTCGAACGTTTCCCGTTGGATAACCCGTCGGATGAAACCTTCCTGCGTACGGAAGCAGAATTGGATATGGCCGTGACAGGGGTGTATAATACGCTCAGGTACAACGGTTCGGGTGACGTATCAGGGCCCTTCTTCCCGATGATGGAAGCTGCGACTGATCTCGGCTGGGACCGGAATACAAGCGCTTTACAGGTATTGGGGATGGGAGCGGCTAACGTAGACAACGGCTGGGCATCGAGCTTCTGGAGCCATTTTTACAGGGGTATCGGGCGCTGTAACTATATCCTGTCCAAGGCCGAGCCCCTGGCAGCCGTCGTACCCGAGGCAAAATATAAGCAGTGGATAGCTGAAGTACGCTTTCTGCGTGCGTTTTACTATTCTCTCCTGAACGAAGGTTTCGGAGGAGTTCCCCTGGTGACGACACCGCTCACGCTGGAAGAAGCGCAGATGCCCCGTAATACGAAAGCGGAAGTGACCGACTTCATTTTGTCGGAGCTGACCGCCGTTCAGAACGATTTGCTGGCGGAGACCAATACGACCAATAAAGGAAGGGCCAGCAAAGGCGCTGCGCTGGCGCTGAAGTCGCGGGTGGCCCTCTACAACCAACGCTGGGACGTGGCAGCTTCGGCGGCAGATGAGCTGATCAAAATGGGAAATTATTCCCTGAACGGCAGCTATCCTGATCTGTTCAAATATGCCGGTCAGAACTCAAGGGAAATCATTCTCGCCGTCCAATACCAGAAGGGGTTTGCCGTACATGCATACCCCAGGTTCTTTGGTTCCAGGATGTCGCTGGGGCACTCCAACAAAATCCCCTCCCAACCGTTGATAGATGCCTTTGAGTGTACGGATGGTCTCACCATCGACAAATCGCCGCTGTTTAACGTCAGCAAGCCGTTTGAAAACCGCGATCCGCGGCTCGGCTATACGGTTGTTCTCCCGCAGACGCGCTTTGTAAAGTATATTTTCGAAACCCATCCCGACAGCCTGATGACCTGGGATCTTTCGGTTACGCCTGCCCGGAGAGTGCAGAACGAGGAAGCAACCCATGCCTACGCTACCTTTTCCGGTTATCTCTGGAGGAAATATACCGATGATCTCGATTACCCGGATGTTAACAACAGCGATCTGAACATCATACTGTTCCGCTATGCCGAAGTGCTTCTCAACTATGCGGAGGCAAAAATCGAGGCCGGCCAGATCGATCAGACCGTTTACGATGCGATCAACGCGGTACGCGGAAGGGCTACGGTCAACATGCCGGCTATTACTTCCGGCAAGTCGCAGGCTGAATTGCGTTCGGTTGTACGCAAGGAGCGTAAGTATGAATTTGCCGGGGAAGGGCTGCGTTTGTTCGATATCCGCAGGTGGGGTATCGGCGAAGAAACAATGAACGGGCCTTTGCTCGGAAGGGTAAGAAATGCGTTTCTGACCGATGCGCCCGTGATCAACGAAAACGGGACGCCGAACTACGCCAACGTCAGGAATAAAGGTGATATGAGGGTGATCGAAATTCGTACCTTCAGGAATGACCGTGATAACGTATGGCCGATCCCGCGTCTGGAAACAGAGGTGAATACCAGGCTTGAGCAGAACCCGAATTATTGATCTGACCTTCGCAGAGGGTGCCGGAAAAGGGGAAATGCTCCCTTCCAGGCACCCTCTTTCCTGCGTGCGCTTCCTGACTCTTCAGCCGAAAAGTAAATAAATCCTTATGAAACAATGGTTTTTGAGTTTCCTGACCTTGTTTTTAGCCTGCGGTGGTAATTTGCCTGCGCAATCCTCCTTTGCAGATATTGTCATTGTCGGCGCGACGCCCGGCGGGATTATGGCAGGCGTGGCTGCGGCCCGCCTCGGTTCCAGGGTAGTCATCCTGGAGCCTACGGATCACGTAGGCGGAATCATGTCGAATGGTCTGACCAAATGCGACATAATCAATAAAAAAGCGATCGGGGGGCTTTTTACGGAGTTTACCCAGACACTTCATCAATACTATAAAGACAAATACGGCATCGGCTCGCCACAGGAGAAAGCGTGCAGGGAAGGCTTCGAGTCGGAGCCTCATGTGGTGGAGCTGGTTTTCAGGGAGTTTATTGAAAAGTATCCGAATATTTCGGTGCGCTTTCACAGGAGATTGAAGCGGACGGTAAAAACCGGCAATCAATTGACCGGAGTAGTAGCGGAGGTACTCAACGGGCAGGGCAGGGAGGAAAGCTATAAGGCAAAGGTTTTCATTGATGCAACCTATGAAGGCGACCTGTTTGCCAGCGCCGGCGCCGCCTATGCGGTAGGAAGGGAAAGCCGCTATGAATACGGGGAAAGGCAGGCGGGAAGGATTTACAGCCGTTTCGGGCATGATGAGCTGCTGCCGGGATCTACAGGCGAAGGAGACAGATCGGTGCAGGCATATTGTTTCAGGATGAACATGACGAAGGTCCCGGAAAACAGGGTGCCCGTCCGTAAGCCGGAAGTGTACGACCGGAACGACTACCTCATCCTGCTGGACGACATCAAAGCGGGGCTGCTTTCGGTTTCACACCGTCCCAACACCACAAGCCCGGTTCAGTTTATGCCCAAGCCGAACGGGAAATTTGAAATAAACAGCAACCATCCGCACCCGGTGCTGGGCGCGCCCAAAATATCGCTCGACTTACCGGAAGAAAACCAGGCTTACCCGGAAGCCGGCTATGCGGAGCGGGAAAAGATAGTGGAGCGCTATAAAAACTACCATATCGGGTTCCTGTGGTTTATGCAGAACGATCCCGAAGTCCCCGAGAGCTTTAGAAAGGAGATGAGCGAATACGGGTTTTCCAAAGACGAATACGTCACCAATGGCCACTTCCCCCGGCAGCTTTATATCAGGGAAGGAAGAAGGCTGCGGGGAGCCTATATCTATACCCAGCACGAAGACGAGATCGTGCCGGGGCTGAAGCGTACCCGAATTCACCCCACTTCCATAGCCATTGCCGAATATCCGTGGGACAGCCACGGGTGCTCCCGGTACGATCCTGAGCACCCGGGCGTAAGAGAAGGCTATTTTTATGTGGAGCACGCCCCGATGCAGATTCCTTACGAGGTGATGATACCTGAGACGGTAGACGGCCTGCTGGTCCCTGTAGCCGTTTCATGCAGTCATGTCGGACAGCAGACACTCAGGATGGAGCCGGGCTTTATGGCCTACGGACAGGCCGCCGGGATAGCCGCCCATCTTTCCATCAGGGCAAAGGTAGCGCCGAGGAATGTCCCTGTCGGACAGGTACAAAAGGAGATAATAAACCAGAAGGGAGTGATCGCTTACTTTGATGATATTACACCTGATGATCCTGATTATGAATCTTTTCAGTATCTGGGCGCAAGAGGTTTCAATACCGGGTATTCGGCATTGCCCGGCGAGCCGGTATCGCGGGATGAAGCGATCTCCGCTTTAAAAAGGATTTCGGAATATACCGGGCTGAAGTGGGATCTGCCTTCCGATCTTCCCGGCGGGAAAGCTACGGCCGCCGACCTGCGGCAATGGCTGAAAATTTCCTCCCCGGCGGCCGGATCATCCGGTACGATTTCCGGGAGACAATTTGCAAAAGAAGTATACCAGGCAGTAAAAGGGAAAAAAGCTGATCAATGAAAAAAAACGCGCGGCATCTGACGATTGACATGCATACATTTAAAATCTACCTGGTGCTTCTCCTTGTGCTGGCAACGGGAACGGCTTTCCGGGGAGAGCGGCAGGCAGAAGACTACGACATCGTTATCTACGGCGGCACTTCCGCGGGGATCATTGCCGGGTATACGGCGAAGCAGATGGGCAGATCGGTCATCGTCATTGAGCCGACGAACCATATCGGCGGGCTTACTACAGGCGGTTTGGGCGCTACCGACATCGGGAATAAATATGCAGTGACCGGCCTTGCCAAAGATTTCTACCGGAGATTGGGTACACATTACGGCAAGTTTGAGCAATGGCTTTTTGAACCGGCCGTAGCCGGTAAGATCTTTGACCAGTACATTGCCCGCGCCAGGCTGGAAATTATAAAAAAGCACCGGTTGGAAACAACGGTGCTGGCCGGCAAAGCGATTAAGGAAATCGTAGTTAAAAACCCGGATACCGGTGCAGAAAGGAAGATTGCCGGTAAGGTCTTTATCGACGCAACTTATGAGGGCGACCTGATGGCGAAAGCAGGCGTGTCGTACGCGGTCGGAAGGGAAGCCAATGCGGAGTACAACGAAACAATCAACGGTGTACAGCTGATGCACGGGCACCAGATGCCCGACGGGATCGATCCTTATAAAATACCGG
>MEDT01000140.1 GCA_001724175.1 Cytophagaceae bacterium SCN 52-12
GCGGCGTTGAAGCTTGACGAGATCGGTTATCAGAAGGTCAGAAGCCTCAGGCAGAATGGTAAGCCGGTGCGGTACCATGTAGAGGATACGATCCTGGAAGTGGATCTGCCGACTCCTGTATTGCCGGGCTCCCGTCATGTGTTTGACATGGAATTCGATGCCCAGGTACCTTTGCAGATCCGCAGGACGGGCCGTATGAATAAAGAAGGGATCGACTATTCGATGGCGCAATGGTATCCCAAGATGAGCGAGTACGATTACGAGGGATGGCATGCAAACCCGTATATAGCCCGCGAGTTTTACGGGGTGTGGGGCGACTATGATGTGAAAATTACGCTCGATGCTTCCTATGTGGTCGCTGCAACCGGGTATCTGCAGGATCCTGAAAAGATCGGCCACGGGTATTCCCCTAAAAAAGCGGCACATAAGCCGGGTTCGATGCTGACCTGGCATTTCAAAGCGCCCAACGTGCACGATTTTGTCTGGGCTGCCGATCCGGACTATACTCACGACATTGCCAAAGTGGATGATAACCTGGAGCTGCACTTCTTCTACCAGCACGACTCGCTCGGAAACTGGAAGCAGCTGCAGTCCTATGCCGTAGACTGCTTTAAGCTGATGAATGAAAAGTACGGCCGGTACCCATATAAGCAATATTCGATCATCCAGGGCGGCGACGGGGGAATGGAGTATCCTATGGCTACGCTGGTTACCAGCGGCCGGAGCCTTGGCGCGCTGGTGAGCGTAATGGTGCACGAGTCGGTGCACAGCTGGTTTCAGATGCTGCTGGGAAACAACGAGTCGAAGTACGGCTGGATGGACGAAGGATTTACCAACTATGCGCAGAGCGAGATCATGGCTAAGCTGATGCCCTCTCCTTTGGACCCCCATGTGAGGACATATGCGGCCTACAGGGATCTCGTCAGATCGGGCCTGGAAGAGCCGCTGACTACACATGCCGATCATTTCGAAACCAACAGGGCGTATTCAATAGCCGCCTATTCGAAAGGGGCGATCTTCCTTCACCAGCTATCTTATATTATAGGAAAGGAGGCTTTTGACGTGGGCATGAAAAGGTACTTCAACGAATGGAAATACAAGCACCCGAACCCGAATGACTTTAAGAGGATCATGGAGAAGGTATCCGGGCTGGAGCTGGACTGGTACCTGGAGAACTGGATCGGCACTACCAAGACCATCGATTACGGGGTGGGCGTGGCCGGAGACGATAACGGCCGTGCCAGGATCGTGATCTCAAAGAAAGGTACGATCCCGATGCCCCTCGATATCAGGGTTACCTACAAAGACGGCGGGGAACAATGGTATTACATCCCGCTGGACCTGATGCGGGGAGAAAAAAAGGAGCGCGATGCTATCGTCCTGTCGGATTGGGGCTGGACTTACCCGGAATATGCATTTACTGTCAACAGGCCGTCGGGCGATATCAGGTCGGTGGAGATAGATCCCAGCCGGCGTATGGCAGATCTGGATCTTTCCAACAACCGCTATCCCGCCCCGGCGCAGGAAAAGGCGCTGCCGGTGCTGGAAGGAGCGGAGAAGTAGTGTGAGCGATCTTTAAAGAAGCGCCGCCAGAGCCAGGTCACCGACGCATCGGTCCTTCTATCCATTTTCTTCAGGGATGATTTCAACGAAGGCTGCTGAGAAGGTGTTACTCAGGCTAATTGCCTGCGACACTGCGAAAAAGCGATCAGGATCAATCCGCCAGTCCTCAAAATACGGCATGTTATATATGACACGACCCTAAAAATTAAAAACCGTCCCGATCCGGAAACCCGGCCCCAGGTACAAATCCCGGTCGAAATGCGTAACCAGCTCGAAGCGGAAGATCTTGAGTATACCGTCGATCCCGTATACCTGCTCGGTATAGAAAGTGGTACCGGGGGTATGAAGCACATGTCCCTGGATGTATTCCTTCAGTCCCGCCATGCGTAGGAGCGGCAGCTGCGTAAGAAGCAGCTTGGGTGAGTTGAAGGATACGTGGGCCTGGATATATCGTCTTGAGGTGCTGTACCGGTAGTAGGGCAGCATCCGGAAACCCGAGAGGTGATCTCCTGTCTGTACTACCGTCCGGTTGCCCATAAAATGCTTGAAGTCAGGGAAAAATACGGCGTTCCTGTTCAGGAACTTCCCGCCCGAAACCGACATCTGTAAAGTAGAGGCAGCAAAAACCTTTGGCTCATACCGGATGCCTCCTTCCAGGAAATCATAGTCGGAACGACTGTTGAAAAGGGAAATTCCTTTCCTGTATTGAACAGTGAATACCGGCCGGTTATTGTTGAAAAAGCGTTTGCGGCCGTTGCGGACTGAGAATTTTTGCCATGGACGGATATCGAGGCGTATGGAAATTGCCGTATACCTGTCGTCAGGCAATAATAAAAGCGACGGATTTTCGGCGTTGTCAGGCATGTTGTCGTTTCGCGCCAGGTGCGGATCACCCCACAGTAGCTCGCCGGGTTTCATGAGGTTTGCGAGCAGGGACCTCCTGCCGGTTTCGATGCCGGCCGCCAGATCGAGGATATGGAAGAGCTGCCTTTGCCGGTATTCCATGCCGATAAACTGTTTTTGAAACAGCCGGATATGGTTTTGGTTGAACAGCAGGTAGTAGAGGGAATTGATAGCGGGGGGAATGGGCTGCTGCGGATTGAACTGGGCTATCTGCTCGCCTCCTTCGAGGTAAACGCTGCTTCCGCGATGATTGAGCTGCAGCTTCAGGGTGGGGCTGATCCTGTTCCTGCCGGTAGAATAATGCAGCCCCGGCGCGATGCTGAAGCTTTTTCTGCCGGCATATCTTTCCAGCCACTCAGCGCTCAGGTCGAGGTGAAAAGCTTCGGCAGGGTTGAAGCCGACAGACCTGAGCGGCGGGGCGAGGGATAAGGAGCGCCCGCGGCCGTAACGGTATCGCGCCCCGGTCAGCAGGTGCTGAGGCCTGAAGCTTGTGCTGTCGGCCGGCTTATTGCCTGTCCGGGCAGCGGTGAGGCTGTCGCTTACCGCATAGCTGACTACTTCGGTGTGGGTAAGGGGGACGCTCCTCATAGCTGCCCAATAAGCGGAGTCGCGCTTGTTGGCGAGCGGTTCCACGATGATGGAGTCGCGCCTTGTTTCCCTTGCGCTGAGGTCAGGGTTCTCCTCCTTCCGCTGCTCTTTTTCATATTGCTTCACCATCTTCCGGAAGCTTTTTGTGTCCGTCTTCTGCCCGTCCGACAACAGCTCCTCCAGTTTTTTTACATCGGCGATTTCCGGTTTGGCCTCCGGCTCTTTCCTGGTGTCGACAATGGTTACGTTTTCCTTAAGGGCAGGGTCGATCCGGAGCCTGTCGTATTTGATGGAGACGATATAGGTAAATTTCCCGGCAAAGCCCAGGTAGCTGCCGTTGATATCAAAATGCTGGCTTCCGGGTATCCAGACGTTTTGGGACGGGGCGAACAGCTGCCTCACCCGGATGCTGAAGCCCTGCCAGATGGTTTCGAGGTTAAAGCTATGGATCGACCATTTGCCGTCGATGATATAGATGCTGCCTCTGAAGACCCCTTGCTTGAAGGATTTCGGAGTAACCTTTATTTTATTGACGATCTCTCCCCGGTCTTCGAAATATCCTTCGTACTCGAATTTATAAATACCCGGCGCCTTCGGGGACAAAGGGGTTACGGTTCCGCCGACTTCGGGGTTGTAGAAGCTTGCAAATATGAACTCATTGGGCGTCGGAGCGCTGTTGTCGAGGTTATTCTGAGTGGAGATTATTTTCTGCTTATAGGAATTCGGGCGCTGATAGTCGACCTTGGTGACGCTCTCGTTTACGAACGCCACGCCCTCGCTTATACCTTGCTTTTTCAGTCTTTTCCGCATGAGCACAGGTATCTTCGTAGGAAGGGCCGTGCTCCTGGCATATACCGAAGCCGAGTAGGATTGTACCTGGAGCTGGTGAAAGCGGGCTTTCGAGATTGCCTTCCGCATGATGGTATAGGCGGGGTCCTCCGGGTCTTTCCCGACCTGCAGCTCCCTGAGGGCCAGGGCCTGCTCGCGGAGTGAAACATCCAGCGGCATTATACCACCGGTTACCGAAATCTCTTTTGTCTCGGTCCTGAAACCCAGGTATTGAAAATGCACGGTATATTCTCCCGGATCAAGGAAAAGCTCGTATATACCTTCGGAATTGGAGAGCGTTCCCAGGTTTGTGCCTTTGACGTTGATCCCGGCGAAGGGCAGGGGAGCTCCCTGCTGATCGGTTATTTTCCCTTTTATGCCGCCGGTGGTACCAGCCGGCTGGCCCTTTAGCTCGGGGCTCAGGGAAAGTAAGGATAGAAGGCAGGTGAAAAGGCATCTCATATCCGACATTTAAAGCGCATCAAAGAATGCAGCCATTTTTTTACGTCCTGCTTCGTCGGGCAACGGGCCATAGCCGGCCGACATGTTATCGAGCGCGTGCCCGGGGTTGGAGGTTCCGGGTATCACACAGGTGACGCCGGTATGGGAAAGTATATATTTGAGAAAAAACTGCGCCCAGCTGGAGATAGCCCATTCCGACGCCCATTCGGGCAGCGCTTTCTCCCTCACCCGGCGAAACAGCGATCCGGAATCGAACGGTTCGTTGATGATCACCGCCACCCCGTTGTCGCGGGCAGCGGATATGAGCCGCTTTTCGGCATTTCTTTCGCTGATGTTGTAGTTGAACTGCAGGAAATCAAGCTTTTCCTTCCTGATCAGACGTTCGAGCTCTTCATGCGCTGACGTCGAGTAGTGGGTAGCGCCCGTATAGCGGATTTTATTCTCATCTTTCCACTGTTTCAGCGTTTTCAGGTGGGTTTGTACATCGAGGAGATTGTGCACCTGCATGAGGTCCATTCGCCGGCGTTTCATTCTCTTCATGGATTCTTCCATTTGCCTGATGCCTTCCCCGCGCCCGCTTGTCCAGACTTTGGTGGCGTAAAAAAATGATTCTACGAGTCCGGCCGCCTGGGTCAGGCTTCCCACTGTAGCTTCCGATCGGCCGTACATAGGCGAGGAATCTATTACTTTACCTCCTTTGGCGGCTACGTTTTTCAGTACTTCGAGAAGCTGCCCGGCTTCGGAGCTGCCGGGGTCTACATCGAACTGCTGCCAGGTGCCGAGGCCGACCACCGGGAGCTTTTCATTTGTAGAAGGAATAGCGCGCGACAGCATCACCCCGGGGGCACGACCGGCCAGGGCATAATTTCCGAAGGCCGGCGCAGCGGCAGCAAAAGCAGCTTCCCTTAAAAACAATCTTCTGTTCAGTCTCCTCATAAAATCCGCAAACAGTTTTATACGGGCCATCCGAAGCCCGCAGCATACCGGACCGGGAGTTACCGGCGCAGCCGCTCCGTATGATCTTTCCCGTACGGATTATAAATATAGGAAAAAGGATCGCTTTCCCGGCTCCGGCCTGCCGGAAAGGTTCAGGAGCTTTTTATGCCGGATAAGCAGGTCCGGATCCGGGCAGCGAGGTCGCGGATCGTCTCTTTTTTGCCGGCAGGGACGTCGGGCAGGGTCTCGAGCTCCAGCAGAAGCCGGTTCAGGCAGTCTTTCAGAAGGAGCTCCCGGCCTTTGAAACCACCCCCTCTCTGGAAATCGATGGCTGCCTTATTGACGGATATCTCATAGGTGTAGTCATAGCCTGAATGTCCGCGCGAGAGGATTTCTATCAATCCTTTTTCCCTCAGGTCGTCTAGCAGCACATCCACAGCATCTACGCTGAGCTGATCGGACTTGGGAAAATCGTGCGACTTGAATTCTTCATAGTCGCCTAAGTTGACTTTTTGTACTAAAAAGTCGAGGAGCTGGTCGGAGAGATCGGGAGTGATGAGCTTGTTCATAGCAATGATGGTGCGATACCGGAAGGCAATTTAATAACTTAATGTCAATTGTCCTTTTTCTTCCGGGTTAATCCGTTTGATCGGGCCTTTCTACCAGCTCGCTTACTTCCCTGTAGATGGCCTTTCTTTTCTGCTGGGAAAGACTGAGCTTATCAAGGAAGCTCATATCGGCCATCAGGTCCTTGACCATAATGCAGTTCAGGGAGAGCAGGATCTCCTTTTCTTTCTGCGATATAGTGGTGAGGCAGGTGACGGGGTAAAGCGCTTTCTGGTCGGTCAGGTTTTTAATGCTCCTTCCTTCGGGGTAGTCCCATGCCAGGAGGTCGATCCCGTAATATTTGCCGAAATGGATGGAGTCTGTGGTCAGGTAGGCATTGGTGACCAGCCATCCTTTTGAAAACCTGGTTTTTTCCCCGAACAGCTCGTATTCCTTTACAGATATATCTTTGATCCGGGAGAGCAGGTACATGGGGGTTGTGACGCTGATCTTGGCATCGACGGTATTCCTGAACTTGCATTCGATCCAGTAGGTATCTTCCCCTTTCCTGGCAATGACATCGGCTTCATGCGTGACCGCGGCGCCCTCGATGAGCTGGCTGGTCATGGTTTCGTACCCGTAGCTGCGGAAAAATTTCGAGACCCATTTTTCGAAATAATACCCTGCCGGCCCTAAATCCCGCAATGCCCGCTTTAAGCTGTAGCGCGCGGCGAGAGAGTCGCGTACTTTCTTTAAATGCTTGAACGCCAGCTGGTATACCGAACGAGTCGTGATGCCGTCATACAGGCAGGGAATAATTTCGTCGATCACCTGCCCGACCTCTTCGCGGCTTGCGCCCGATTTGTACAAAGAGCCTTTGAGCTTTTCCTCATCAAACGGTACCAGTTCTCCTGAAAATTTGGACAATCGGATGGTCGTGACATCTGTCGGGTGCATAAACGGAAATCGGTTTGGCTTAAAAGACAAAAGTATGAGGAAATAAATGATTTCAGGGTTTCCTATTTTGTACATTTGATGCCGGGAACGTTCGGGTCCGGATGGCGCCGGTCTCTTTTCATCATGTTGAATTCACCGCAAAATGCTTAACAAAACTATATTCACCGGTTTAATCTGCTTTTTTACGACAGGGGCCATGGCTCAGGATCATATTATCTCTTTGTGGCCCGAAGGAAAGGTGCCTAACTTTATTGCCAGCGATGTAGAAGAAAAGTCGACCGTCGATGCCGCCGGTATCTTGCGGATCAGCGGCGTCACGACACCTTCTATGTCTGTCTATCTTCCCGAAAAGGGCAAGGCTACCGGCGCTGCCGTCCTGATATGCCCCGGCGGAGGATACGGCATTCTCGCCGCCAGCCATGAAGGAAGCGACCTGGCCAGGTGGTTTAATGAAAGGGGGATCGCCGGTATCGTACTGAAGTACAGGCTGCCCGACGCCAGGGCGATGACCCGCCAGCACGAAGTGCCTTTAATGGACGCCATGCAGGCCATGAAGCTCATCAGGAAGAATGCGTCGGCATGGCAGATCGATCCGGGGAAAATAGGAGTGATGGGCTTCTCCGCCGGCGGACACCTCGCTTCTACCTTGTCAACCCACTATCACAAGGGCGAAAAAGGGACGGCGGAAGCTAAGCCCGACTTTTCGATCCTGATGTACCCCGTCATTACTTTTTCAAGGCTCAATACGCATATAGGGTCCAGGAAGAACCTGCTCGGACCCGACAGTACCGCGGCGCTGGTGGAATACTATTCCAACGAACTGCAGGTAGATGAAAAGACGCCTCCGGCTTTCCTGGTGCATTCCGAAGACGATAAGGCGGTGCCGGTAGAAAACAGCATCAACTATTACCTGGCGCTTAAAAAGCATAAGATACCGGTCGAAGCGCACTTTTACCCGGAAGGAGGACATGGCTACGGGCTGCGCACCGACGGGAAAGGTTCTCTGGCAGGCTGGCCGCAGGCGCTGGAGATGTGGCTCAGGTCACGGGGATATATGAAATAAAAAAACTTTCCGCGCGCTATGACCCTGCTTTTCCTGCTGAGCTTTTCATGGATCTCAAATTTTCTTCAGCCGGCCGGCGAGCCCGGCAATGCGGAGAGAGACCGTACGAAATACAAGTTTACACAGGCGTGGGTCTGGCAGTACCGTAATGACTGGATAGCCGAAGGCGAGGCCGGCCGCCAGGGGGAGATGGTCGTTTATCATGACAGCGTCAGCAATACATGGCTTTTTAACAGGGAAGCTTACGGCAGCTCCGGCGAGGGGTTCGATTTCATCCTTGCCGATTACGAGGGCCGGTATATATTTTGCTTCCGGGACGAAAAAGGGAAGAAGAGAAAGACGATCAGGAGCGTCTCCGAGATACCTGCTTCCCGGCAAGACGACGGGATCGTAAAGGAAGAGTTCGAGACGTATAACAAGCCCACCGGGAACACGAAGCCATTCGCGGAAAACCGGAACGGCCGGCCCGCGATAACGGGGCAGGAGTTTAGGATGGAGCACCTGAAAACAAACGAGGTGACGCTCCGTTATTTCGCCGACACCCGGAAGGATTTTCAGCCGATCGTCTACTTTAACTTCATTGACGGAGACGTAAAGCTGCCCCTCCATTTTCCTACGGATATCCCGCTGGGAAAATTGCTGCTGGAAGATAATACCGTTTATCCCGACGGTAAGCAGATCCTCATCCGGCTGAAAGAAATAGCAGATTCGGAATATCAGGTCGACCTGGGCGCCTATAAGTAGCAGGCCGGCCAGCGGCCCGGTGCGATTGCTATACCGTACCGATATTGATAAAAACAATGTATGCGATGAACAATCCAAGGACGAGGATCACGATCCCGGAAACAAGCGACGTCCATTTGTTTTGCGCAGCCAGGCCCAGCGAAGGGATGTTGAATATGTCCGGATCGCTTTCCAGGTAAGTGAGGTCTATCGTCGATCCCACCGGGATAACTTCTCCTTCAGCCAGCTCTTTCTTATGACGTATAATATGGTCTTTGCCTGCTGTAGTAGTGAACCTGACGGCAATCTCGCTCAGCCCCGAAGGAGTTTTGTTGTGCTGAAGGCCGATGTTCCTGACTTCCAGGAGAAGTCCCCGGGTATCGATCCCGTTTACTGAGAGCGCAGAAACTTTCTTTCTGTGGACGAGAAAGGTACGTATAAAATAAGCGGAGATCAGGATGCTGGCGATGGCGATTGAAAGTACTATGGTCATAAGTATGGCGTTTAGGTCTTGTTTTCAATAAAGATAGAAAGAATAGTAAGCAACGGCAACAGGCAGGTTATCCGGATAAAAGGGAGCACGGAGAAGCTCTGTGCCTTCTCCGTGCTCCCGTGGCAAAAAAATGCGGACTGCTGCTATTGCTTCAGCAGCCAGATATCTGAAATTTTCGAGTATTGGCGCCAGTTCAGATCCGATTCTTCAGGCCTGTCGAAAGTTACCGATATCTTCCCGTCGCGGGTGAGGGCATGCGGCACGATCCATTCCTTTACGCCGTCCTGCTCCTTGCTGTAGGCAACCGGGGAGAGGCGGCGTCCGTCCACCCGCAGGAGCGCTTCGCCGTAGCCGACCACGCGGATCCGGTATCTTGCTGACGGATCAAGGTCATCATAATCGAGCTCCGGCTGTCCCTGGAAGGTCTGGAAAGAGAGGCGCTTACGGCTCATGCCGCCGTCCCACCAGGCGATGTCGGTGGCGTCGTCGACAATTGTCTTTACCCTGGGGCCCTTCGATACGCTCGACACGTCATCGTAGTAGCTTCCGGCGCCGGGATTTTCCCATGTTGCAATCCGGCGCAGCGCTTCCAGCTTCGCGGAAGGATTTTCCATTGCCTTTATTTTCCTGAACTCGTCTGCAAGCCACCAGCGATTGTTGAGCGGGTAGTCCACAAAATCCATTACGACCCCTCTTTCCGGGCCGCGGGGCTGATGCTTGGCGGTGCTGCTCTGCAAGCCCACAGAAGTAAAGAGGGCGTCGGCGAGATAGTCGAGGTGCTGTCGTATCTGTCTGTCTGCCGGTTCTTTGTCGGCCTCGTTTACGACGTCCAGTGCGCGCTGCATGCTTTCGTCAAGATCCGACACGGAAGCGTTGAGAAGGATTTCGTTCGCTTTTTTCTCCAGTTCCTGCTCCCGTATCAACCGGAGCCGCGTATATTGGTCGTAATAGGCTCGCAGCAGCAGCATCTGCCAGCGCCAGTTGTTTTTTAGGGCCGGGTTTTCGGCTTCGAGCGTTTTCCAGAAACGAAAAGTCGCCTCCACACCTCCGTTTTCAGCAAGCGGGCCCTTCCAGTTTTGCTCCAGTGCTTCGATACCGCTTGCTGCGGCCTGGCTCACGGGCTTTCCAAAGAAAAATGCGGCATATTCCACCATCGTTTCGTGGATATTGGCCATAGGATCCCACGCGAGGGCATTCCATACAATTTTATTGACATCGTCATGGCTGCCGTCCGAGTAAGAAACAAACCCGTCTGTAAACGGGGCCAGCCTGGCGTGGATTTTTGCAAAGGCGAACGGGCGGGGATTGACCGATTCCCTCCCGAGCGTCAGGGCGTATGCCTGGTCGAAGCTTTCGACCGGGAACTCACAGCGGACAGAGTGCGTAATGTCGGGGTATTGACGGTGGCGGTAGGTCTTGGGAAGCCGGTAGCGGGTTTCGGCTATCGGCGGGCTTCCGGGGCCCGACACCACGCCTTCCAGCCAGGTTGGCTTTTCGGCTTCCAGGTAGTTGTAGAAATAGTCGGTCTGCTCAACATTGAATCCTTGCAGCGAGATCCAGACTTTGGCATCAGGATGATATTTCACCAGTATGCCGTGGAGCTCCTTCAGGAATGGAAGAACTTCCGACGGATGATTGTGGCCCGGGTCGCCGCCGGGGAAGAAAATATGGTCCAGCCGCGGGCACGCCTTGTAAAAAGCTTCATGGAGGTCTAGCTCCTGTTTTCTTTTGGCTTTGTCTTTCAGGTCGAATGTAGCCGGGGTCCAGACCCAGTAATCCATGTCGTATTTCCGGCATATTTCGCTCATCCGGACATTCATCTCTTCTGCCGGGATCTTGAAATGAGGGCTTTTGGCCGAGCTTTCCTGGAATGGGATCCCTTCCACGGCATTGGAACCGAAGAGGGCGAGCTCGCGTATGTACTGGTCATATTGCGCTACCGTCCACGCGTCGTAGGTATTGGCGGTATGGCGATATCCCAGCTGGTGACCGCGGATCGGGTAGACAGGCGAGGTGGAATAGTCTGTCTTTCCGTCGAGCCGGAGCTTGCCGTCGCCCATTTCCATATGCCTGAGCAGCCAGCCTACTCCGAAAAGTATACCGCGAGCATCGGCTCCTATCACCCAAACCACGTTCTCATTTGCTGCCGGATCGGCGTAGATCCTGTATCCTTCTTTCCTGAACTCGTGGTTCCCGGGGGTTCTGCCGGAGGGAGCGGCCATGCCGGGAACCCCGGTATCTGACGAAAGCAGGAGCGCGATCACCGGCCCGGAAGCTTTTGGCCATGCAGCAGCATGCTTCAGGCTGATGCCCGTCCGTTTCCGGACTTCTTCGGTAAGCACCTGCGCGGCAGTTTCTTTCATCGGAGACGGGATAGAAGGAGAAACCACCAGGCTTGCCTTCCTGAGATCGGTCGCGCCTGCGCCGCCGGTCAGCATGAGCAGGAAAACGCAGGCAAGCAGGCGGGAAAAGCTGTATCGTATCGGATTCTTCAAGGCTTTTTTATTCATATGATCGGTAAATTGGTCTTTCCTGATATATACTTTGAAAAGAAGCAATCAGACCAGCCGGCGGACACGGATAAATTATATTTACGGCCACCGGGGCTGCTATTTCCGGTGGGACGGAGAGCGGATTCTTAATCAAATATTTACAATTGAATTTTCCTGAAAGCAGCATTCTTCTGTAATTTGTATCTTCAACCTAAGCAATAATGCCGCTTTTTACCTGCGGGAGATAATAGTTGTCTATGAACGTCAATACGAAGAAGCGGAATACCCTGGTTTACTATGCAATGACGATGGCAGCTTTCGGGGGCCTTATCTATTGGGTTGCGCAGGCCGGCGGAGGGTTGGAGCTGAACAGGGTGATCAGGCTGCCGGAGTCATCGCAATCGGAGGGATTCCTGGACACTCTTTTCTTTAACGGGCGGCATGCGCTGGCCATCCTGCTGATACAGATCCTGATCGTCATACTTTTTGCCCGGATCTGCGGATGGATTTCTTCCCGGCTGGGACAGCCTAAAGTGGTAGGGGAGATCATCGCCGGCATCCTGTTGGGGCCCTCTCTGTTCGGCTTTTACTTTCCAGGGCTGCAGGAAGCGGTTTTTCCGCCCGGATCGTTGCCTAACCTTCAGTTCCTCAGCCAGATAGGGCTTATTTTGTTTATGTTCGTGATCGGCATGGAGCTTGACCTGGGGGTGTTGCATACCAAGGCTAAAGACGCGGTCGTCATCAGTCACGCCAGCATTATATTTCCTTTCACGCTGGGCATGATCCTGGCCTACTTTATGTATGAAACCTATGCGCCTGAAAATATCCAGTTTATCTCCTTCGCCTTGTTTATGGGAATCGCCATGAGCATCACGGCGTTCCCGGTGCTGGCCAGGATCGTTCAGGAACGGGGTATCACCAGGACAAGGCTGGGTACAATCGCGCTGACCTGCGCGGCGGCAGACGACATCACAGCCTGGTGTATCCTGGCTGCCGTTATCGCCATCGTGAAGGCAGGCTCGCTGGCCAACACGCTTTTTACGGTTGCGCTGGCGGTTTCCTATGTGCTGGTGATGATTTATGCCGTCAGACCGTTGATTAGGAAAGCGGCGCATCGGTATTTTGAAAAAAAGCAGCTGGATGAGCTGACCATCGTGATGGTTTTTTTCGTGCTGATCGCCTCTTCCTATATGACTGAGGTGATCGGGATACACGCCTTGTTCGGCGCTTTTATGGCAGGCGCCATTATGCCTGAGCAGGACGGGTTCAGGAGCCGGTTTATCCAAAAGGTGGAAGACGTGGCTGTCGTTTTGCTGCTGCCGCTGTTTTTCATTTTTACAGGTCTCCGGACGCAGATAGGATTGCTGAGCGATCTCCGATTATGGATAACCGCCGGGGCGATCATCATGGTGGCGGTAGTGGGTAAGTTTGTAGGGAGTGCGCTGACAGCCCGTTTTGTCGGGCAGAGCTGGAAGGACAGCCTGTCGATCGGCGCGCTGATGAACACACGGGGGCTTATGGAGCTTATCGTGCTCAATATCGGCTATGACCTGGGCGTCTTGTCGCCGGAGGTTTTTGCGATGATGGTGATCATGGCGCTGGTCACGACGATGATGACCGGCCCGTCGCTGAACCTGATCAACCGGATATACCGGTAGGGCCGGGTAAAAACAGGCCCGCCCCGGCTGTCGGAAGAAAACCGGGGCGGGCAGAGAAGGCTTCTTTTGCTACTGAAGCGCTTTTTTAAGATAATCTACGCATTTTGTGACTTCAGTCACGGCGTCGGAGCCGGAAGGGATTTCGTATTCAAGCTCTACGTCGCAATAGATCGGCCATTTGTTTTTGCTGATGGCTTTCAGGATTTCCGCGACAGGAGTTTCCCCGCTTCCGAAAGGCTTATTTTTATTGGGATCGGCGGCTTTCGGACCGGTTTTGTCTTTGATGTGAATGCTTACGATCCGGTCGTGAAGGCGGTTCAGCACATTCACGGGGCTGTCGCCGGTAGCCCCGAAATAATGCCCTACGTCGAAGTTCAGCATGAGCCTGGGCCCATGCGCCAGGATTTTATCAAAGCTGAACCCGGGCTGGCCGGGCTGTCCGTGGTTATGCAGGATGACATACATTTTATGCTTGTCGGCAAACGGCGTCATGCGTATGGCGGTTTCTTCCGATATCTCCATCGAAATTCCTTTGGCGCCTACAGCCTTGGCGGCGTTGAACGCATAGTCTATTTCTTCGTCCGACCATTTGGGATTGCCGAGCTTCAGAATATGGATGCTGACCCCACGCTTGCTGAACAGCTTCCTGACTTCTTTGAATTTGTCCATAGAAGCGCTTTTTCTCCATTGCTTAAGTGCCTCCTCGTCTTTGGTCTGCGGGATACCTGCATAGTTTTCCACAGGCCCGCCCATCAGCTCCACCGAGCTGATCCCTGACTTTATGATATAGTCGAGCGTGGCTTCCAGCGACTGATCGGGCATGGATCGGTAGCTGTAAGTGATCGTGCCGATCTGTACTCCTTTTACTTTCGAATCGGGCTTGCCTTGTCCGGAAGAAGCAGACAGGCCGCAGGCCAGGGCGACGGCGATAGCCAGGCTGTTCCTGAGAACGCGTTGCATTTTTAAATAAGTCTGGTACATTTTAATAGATAACTGTTGGGATTAAAGAGAATATGGACGGCGATACTCGTATTGGTTGAGGCGATGGGCGGCAGCTTCCTTGTCGTCGCCGAAGCTCAGCGTGACGGGGTCCCATTTGACGGGGCGCTTCAGCTCGAGCGCCATATTGACCAGGCAGCACAGCGTATTGGTGCTGCAGCCGGCTTCAACGGGCGCAATCGTATTCCCCCGGGTGCGTACGGCATCGATGAAATCCTGCATATGCGGCGCCGGAGCCTTGGGATCGGCAGCGGCAGGCTTGCTCACCAGCGACGGGTCGGAGCACTCGATAAAGCCCCTGGCTACTTTTATCCATCCCTTTGTGCCGTTAAAACGGATTCCTTTCCCACCTTCTTCGCGGAAATCCTGCTCGGTCATGACGATCCCGTTGGCGTATTTCATGGTGTTGTACCGGGCGCCTTTGTAGCCTTTCGGGGTATATTCGATCGGGCCTGTCCCGTCCATCCCGATGGCTGCCTGCGCGATATCAAACATATGAGCGCCCCAGTCTGAAGTATACCCGTTGCCGGTTTCGCAATACCAGCGCCATGCTCCCCAGTTTTTTTCATTTTCCTCGGGATCGAGCCTGATGGGCGGCGCCAGGTCGGGATGGTAATGTATTTTTTTGTCATTGAGCGGGCCAAGCCAGAGGTTCCAGTTCAGCGAAGCAGGTACCGGCTGCTCGGGCAGGTCGAACGGCTTGGGAGGATCTCCTACCGAAGCATAGATGGTTTCGATATGTCCGANGATTTCGATATGTCCGATAGCCCCGCCGCGCACGAGCGCTATTGCCCGCTGAAATTCGGGGCCCGAACGCTGCTGGCTTCCGACCTGGAGGACGCTCTTATTGTCGCGTATGGTCCTTACCATTTTAATTCCTTCCTGTATGGTATAGGCAAGCGGCTTCTGTACATACACATCTTTTCCCGCCTGGCTTGCATGGATGGTGTGCAGCGCATGCCAGTGATCAGGAGTAGCTATCGAGACGGCGTCAATGTCCTTTCTATCCAGCAATTGCTCATAAGACTCATAGACATCGCATCGCGGAGCTACGTTCTGCGATTTCTGCCAGCTTTCCACCCTGCGTTTGAAGCGTTCTCTTTTGAGGCTGTCGACATCGCTCCCCGCGACGACCTGAACGCCTGCCGATCTGGTAAAATTGCCGTAGTCGCCCAGTCCCTGCCGCCCCAGCCCGATAAAGCCCATCACCACGCGGTCGCTGGGTGGGATCCTGCGGCCGTCGGGCATTCTCCAACTGGGCAGGATGGTGAGGCCCGTTAACCCCAGGGCCGATAGCCCAAGGAAATCACGCCGGTTGATAGATTTTTTTTTCTCCTGATTCATTCAGATAGCTTATTTATGTTGACTATATTTTTCTTTCATCGTTGCAGTAAAAATGTGTCCCCGTCTTTTATAGTACCGCTAAACAATTAAAAGTACTAAGCCGTCATATTTTAATGGTGCTGGCATTTTAATTGCTTTATTTAATCCTTCGGGCGCCCGCTTCGGCAGCATAGCCTGGAAACGGGGCGGATGCCCGCACAATTTTGAAGGCGCAAATAGCGTTAACCTGCAAAACAAAAACACGATTTTAATATGAAAAACAGAGCATTGCTGACACTGATGATTGCAGGCGTTTCATTTTTATCCTGCGATAAAGAAAAGATTGTTTCAGAAGCGTCTCTGCCGTCCGGAGCTACGCAGTTTATCACCACGCATTTCCCCGATGAGACGGTGCTCCAGGTAAAGAAGGAAAAGGATTTTTTGGAGAAGCCTGTATTTGATGTCATTCTCAGCAACAACTTCGAACTGGAGTTTAAGGAAAACGGCGACGCTAAAAAAGTAGACGGGAATGGAAAAGCTATCCCGGTTTCGGTCATTAAACCGGAGGCTGTCCTGACCTATGTCGAGGAACATTTTGAGGATAAAACAGTCGTAGCGTGGGAGAGAGACTCGGATTCCAAAAATGAAATTGAGGTAGAGCTGGATAACGGGCTTGAGCTGAAATTCGATAAAGACGGGAAGTTTCTCCGTTTCGAGGATTGACGGAGCCGTGGCTATTCCTCGAGGAAATCCAGATCCCTGTCATGGGTTTCCGGGATGGTCAGCGTGCTGTAAAAGCCGATGGCATAGCATATGACACCTACGAGAGCGCCCGCTTCCACGACTGAAAACGATCCTTTTAAAAAACTGTAAAGGGTAGTCATCCCAACCACCGTGCCCCTTACCATATTGGGTATCGTCGTCGCGGCGGTCGCTCTCAGGTTGGTACCGAACTGCTCGGCGCCGATCGTGACAAACATGGCCCAGTAGCCTATACCGAACCCTGTCACCACGCAAAGTGCGTAAATGGTCTCCGATTCCCTGATCCCTCCGAAGAGGTAGACGATGCTTCCCAGGAACGAGATGAACATCAGCAGGAATACGGCCTTTTTCCTGGAATGAAGCTTATGGCTGATCACGCCGCTTGCCAGGTCGCCCATAGAAAGGCCTACATAACACCACATGATCGCCAGCCCCGGCTGGATGCCTCCGTTTACGCCCAGAAACTGTCCGAACTCATTGCCGAAAGTAGCCAGGATACCGATTACAAACCAGGTAGGCATTCCTATGCCGATACATTTGATATACCGTGTGAACCGGCTCCAGTCCGAGAAAAACATGAAAAAGTTTCCGCGCGACACATGCTTCTGCTCCCTGACATTTTCGAAAATACCTGACTCGAAGACGCCTATGCGAAGCAGCAACAACAGGATACCGAGCCCGCCGCCGATAAAATAGGCGGTGCGCCAGTCGAAAAGCTCAACCGTGAAATAAGCTACAATGGCGCCCAGGAGCCCTATTCCCGCTACAAGCGAAGTCCCGATGGCTCTCAGCCTTTTCGGCAGGATCTCCGAAACCAGCGTGATCCCGGCGCCGAGCTCCCCGGCCAGCCCGACACCTGCAATGAAACGCAGGATTTTATAAGTAAAGGCATCCTGCACAAAGCCGCAGGCGATGTTAGCCAGCGAATAGGTCAGGATAGAGCCGAAAAGCACCGACAGCCTGCCTTTCTTATCGCCCAGCACTCCCCACAGGATACCCCCGATGAGAAGCCCGCTCATCTGCCAGTTGAGGATGGAAGCGCCCATGGATGAAATATCCGAAGCTGACAACCCGAGAGATTCCAGGCTGGGGATTCTTACAATTCCGAACAGAAGCAGATCATATATATCGACAAAATATCCGAGGGCAGCTACGATTACCGGAATGCTTAAAAGGTGGGCAAGGTCGCTTTTTTCTGCTTGTGTTGTCATTTAGCGGGTTGGGGATTGGGAATATTTGAATAATGCTTACTTTTAACGCATCAATAGTACAAAAGCCGTTGGACGCATTTTCTTAACGGTTTGTGCTCCATATTTTTTTAAACATTTAATCACATAAATATTAATACCCAATGAAAATTACTGTAGTAGGCGCCGGAGCAGTTGGAGCGACCACCGCCGACAACATCATCCGTCGCGAACTTGCAGAAGAAGTAGTACTGCTTGATATCAAAGAGGGAGTAGCCGAAGGGAAGTCCCTGGATATGTACCAGACGGCCGCGCTGTTAGGCTTTAATACCCTGCCGGTAGGCAGTACCAACGATTACGAGAAGACCAAAGGGTCGGATGTGGTCGTCATTACTTCAGGTCTGCCGCGCAAGCCCGGAATGACGCGCGAAGAGCTTATCGGCGTGAATGCGGATATTGTAAAATCCGTTACTCAGAACGTCCTCAAATATTCTCCCAAGGCGATTCTCGTTATCGTATCCAACCCTATGGACACGATGACGTACCTTGCTTTCAGAGAGGCCGGCATTCCGAAAAAGCGCATCATCGGGATGGGCGGCGCCCTGGACAGCGCGCGTTTCAAGACTTATCTGGCTCTTGAAATGGGCGTGACGCCGAACGATATCGACGGGATGGTGATCGGAGGACACGGTGATACCACCATGATCCCGCTGACCCGCCTCGCCACTTACAATGGTATCCCGGTAAGCCGTTTTCTTTCGGAAGACAAGCTGGCTAAAATTGCCGCCGATACGATGGTAGGAGGCGCGACGCTTACAAAACTGATCGGTACTTCGGCATGGTACGCTCCCGGGGCAGCTACGGCTTTTATAGTAGAAAGCATCGTGCGCAACCAGCGCAGGATCGTGCCTTGCAGCGTATACCTGAACGGTGAATACGGGCAGAAAGACATTTTCATGGGTGTGCCGGTCGTAATCGGTCGCAACGGCTGGGAGAAAATCATCAATCTCCGCCTGAGTGAAAAAGAAAAGGCTGCTTTTGCCAAGTCTGCAGAAGCGGTAAGAGCTATGAACTCGGTACTGCCTTAGAAAGATTTTCCTTTACAAAGGACACAGAGAAGCACAGCGTTTATCCTTTGTGTGATCTTTGTGTCCTTTGTGTTTTTTCGTTAGTTTTCTTCAGAAGAGGGCGTCGCAAACCACCCGGCGTATTTTACGTAG
>MEDT01000141.1 GCA_001724175.1 Cytophagaceae bacterium SCN 52-12
TTTGGTTATGAGAAATCTTTATCATAAAAACTCCCACGATTACTTCTTTCTGTCTTTCCCAACACGTCAAAGAACTTTTTGCCTTATGCGATTCTAAAAATCTCCCCTTACAGGAACCTTTAAAAACCGACCGGCAAGTGCTTAAGCCTGCGTTCAGCGCTTAATCTTTCCCCTCTCTCTTCCCCTTCTTTTAATCCCGATTCGTTCAACCGGGATGCAAAGGTGGCAGCTTGTTTTATATTATCCAAGCCTCTCCTCCGAAATATTTTTGATTTTTTTTCGACCCGATTTTAAGCGCCTGGTTTTTAACCAATTGCCTTTTAAAAAAATTGGGTCTTTTTTGCTTCTTTTTATTCCTCCCCATGCAGCCTTGTTTTTGCTGAATGACGGATATTGATAACGAACAAAAGATTCATTTTATTTTAATATGCGGTAAAATAAGTAAAATTATTGCGACAGGTAAAACAACAAGGCCCCGGACAGACTGTCCGGGGCCTTGTTGTTTACTTGATACCAGCTCCCGCTTATGAGCCGCAGGCCTCACACCCTTCCGGGTTATCGAGCGAGCACTGCATATCCGCCAGGTTGTCCCTCTTCGGGGCCGGGGTTCCACGCTCTTCAGCGTACTTCTCGTAATTCAGGTTCTTCTCCTGTACAGCCCCTACAGCAGCCTCTATCTGCGGCTCTGCCTGGCGTTGTACGGTAAACTGGATCGGAGCGGCCGCAGCACGGGTACGCAGGTAATACATACCTGTTTTCAGCCCTTTCTTCCAGGCATGGAAGTGCATCGAGGTAAGCTTCCCGAAATTAGGCTCTTCCATAAAAATATTGAGCGACTGCGACTGGCAGATATAAGCGCCCCGATCGGCCGCCATGTCGAGCAGCGTACGCTGCTTGATCTCCCATGCCGTCTTATACAGATCTTTTACATGCTGCGGTATGTTAGGAATGCTCTGTACCGACCCGTTGGCCAGTATCAGCATATTCTTCATCTCTTCGTTCCAGAGGCCGAGCTGGATCAGGTCTTTCAACAGGTACTTGTTGACCACCACAAATTCTCCGGACAATACCCTTCTCACGTAAATATTGGATGTAAACGGCTCAAAACATTCGTTATTGCCCAGTATCTGGCTGGTGGAAGCCGTTGGCATCGGCGCCAGCAGCAGCGAATTGCGTACGCCGTATTTGATCACCTGCTTTCTCAGGCTGTCCCAATCCCAGCGGTTGCTTTCAGGCTTTACCCCCCACATGTCAAACTGGAATATCCCCTGGGAAACCGGGCTTCCCCCCCACGTTTCATAAGGTCCTTCCTCCTTGCTCAGGTCCATGGAAGCCTCCATGGCGCCGAAATAAATCGTTTCGTGGATGTCTTTGTTCAGCTGGCGCGCCTCATCCGAATCAAACGGCATTCTCAAAAGACAGAAAGCATCCGCCAGCCCCTGGACCCCTATCCCGATAGGGCGGTGACGCTTGTTGCTGCGTTCTGCCTCCGGTACCGGGTAATAATTAAGATCTATGATCTTATTGAGGTTACGCGTAATCACCTTGGTGATCTCGTACAGCTTCTGGTGATCAAACTTCCTGAACCCGCCTTCGCCTTCCGTCACGAATTTCGGCAATGCGATAGAAGCCAGGTTGCAGACCGCTACCTCATCGGGAGATGTATATTCCAGGATCTCGGTACACAAATTCGACGATTTGATCGTCCCCAGGTTTTTCTGGTTGGATTTCGAATTCGCATGATCCTTAAACAGCATGTAAGGCGTGCCGGTTTCGATCTGCGATTCCATGATAGCCATCCAGAGGTCCTGCGCCTTGATCGTCTTCCTTGCCTTGCCTTCACGCTCATACTGCTCGTACAGCTTTTCAAATTCCTCGCCGTAAGTGTCGGACAGCCCCGGGCACTCATGCGGGCACAGCAGCGACCAGGTATCGCCCGATTCGACCCGTTTCATGAACAGGTCCGGGATCCAGAGCGCAAAGAACAGGTCGCGCGCACGCAACTCCTCCTTCCCGTGGTTTTTACGGAGATCGAGGAACTCAAAAATATCGGCATGCCATGGCTCGAGGTAAATGGCAAAAGAGCCTTTACGTTTTCCGCCCCCCTGGTCCACATACCGCGCGGTGTCATTGAAAACTCTCAGCATGGGCACAATCCCGTTGGAAGTACCGTTGGTGCCCTTGATGTAAGACCCCGTCGCCCTTACATTGTGGATAGACAAGCCTATCCCGCCGGCAGACTGGGAGATCAGGGCACATTGCTTCAGCGTATCATAAATACCTTCGATGCTGTCCTCCTTCATCGTGAGCAGGAAGCAAGACGACATCTGGGGCTTCGGCGTACCTGCATTGAACAAGGTAGGCGTAGCGTGTGTAAACCAGCGCTCGGAAAGCAGGTTGTATGTCTCTATCGCCGCGTTCAGGTTCTTTTTATGGATCCCGATCGCGACCCGCATCAGCATATGCTGGGGCCTTTCGGCGATCTTGCCGTCGACTTTCAGGAGATAGGATTTTTCGAGGGTTTTGTACCCGAAATAATCATACCCGTAATCCCGGTCATATATAATGGTAGAATCCAGCAAAGCGGCATTCTGCCTGACGATGTCGTACACATCCTTGGAAATAAGCGCGGCATTCTCGCCCGTCTTGGGATCCACATAGGTATACAGGCGCTTTACCGTCGCAGAAAACGACTTGAGTGTATTCTTATGTAGGTTCGAAATGGCGATTCTGGCAGCGAGTATGGCATAATCCGGGTGACGGGTGGTCATCGAAGCAGCCGTCTCGGCAGCCAGGTTATCCAGCTCGGCGGTCGTTACGCCGTCATAGATACCGGTTACCACTTTCTTCGCTACTTCGACAGGCTGTATAAACCTGGGGTCCAGGCCGTAGTATAATTTTTCTATGCGGGCCGTAATCTTGTCAAATTTGACCGACTCTCTACGACCGTCACGTTTTATTACATACATGCGTGCGCTTATTTATTATAATGGGGTGAAACGATAATTTTGAAGTATTTTAAGCACCCTTGCGCCTCCTTCGGGAGGGAAATTCCGGGGCTGAAAATTTTCATGAAATAAGCAGTTTCCGGACATAAAAGCAAGACGTCCGGCGGAATAAAAACAGGAAGTTTACCAGGGCGTTTTAAATAACGCTTTGAATAATCTAAATATCACAAAACCAAACGGATATGTAAACTCCTATCGGCTAGCAAATTATGAATGCACTTCCCGCCGGGCTCCTAGTAAAATAATACTACAATAAAATTTTACCGTAAAATAACCGGCACCGGAACCCCGGAAAACACCGCTCCGGTCGCCGCTTCAGGCTGCATCAGCGCCATTGCCGGGAGGAGGGCCGCCTGCAGCGCGGACGGGCGCCGATCCGCACCTCCATACTCTGAATTTCCGGCCCCGCTTTCGCCTCTGTATCAATTAAAAATTTAATTTTGCGGCGCTAAATAAGTTAACCAAAGAAAAAAGGTCGTCTTATAGTTGTAAAATTCCAATAACGGCGATTACTAAAAAATACTACCTTGAGAAATGGGCGCACCGGTTTTAAAAATCCATGTAAAAGATAACGCCATTGTGGCGCTGCGTACCCTGCCGGCAGGCAGCACGGTCGAGTGGGAAGGGGAATCTTACTATCTCCCGTATGAAGTCGGTGCAAAGCATAAATTTGTGACCCATGATCTCGCTCCCGGCGACGGAGTCTATATGTACGGGGTGCTGGTCGGTCGCGCCTCCCAGCCGATCAGGCGCGGCGAGCCCATTACCACCTTCAACCTGAAGCACGACTCCGAGGATTACAGCACCTCGAAGCGGACTCCCTATTCCTGGTCGCCCCTTGATGTCGCAAAATGGCAGAGCCGCACCTTTAACGGCTATCACCGGCCCGACGGGCGCGTAGGCACCTATAACTACTGGCTGGTCATCCCGCTCGTGTTCTGCGAGAACCGCAACGTGCTGATCCTGAAAGATGCCTTTGAAAGAGAGCTGGGATATGCCCAGCCCGAAATATACCGGAACCAGGTGAGAGACCTGCTGCAGATCTACAGGAACAGCGGTTCCCTGGCGGATCTCCCCGAAACGCCTCTTTTTGCAGAAGCGCCGGCACGGCCTTCGTTCGGCGACCGCGTCTTTAAAAATGTAGACGGCATCAAGTTCCTTACCCATGAGGGAGGCTGCGGCGGCACCCGCTTCGACGCCAATACGCTCTGCTCCCTGTTTGCAGCTTACGCGGTACATCCCAACGTCGCCGGGATTACCGTCCTCAGCCTGGGATGCCAGAATTCGGAAGCGCGGATACTGGAGGATGAAATCAAAAAGCGTGACCCCGCTTTCAACAAGCCGTATTACTTCTTCGAGCACCAGCAGGGGACCGAGTATTCCCTCATGTCGAACGCTATCCGGCAGACTTTTATCGGCCTGACCGACGCCGACAAGCTGGAACGCAGTCCCGCGCCGCTTTCCAAACTCGCCGTAGGACTGAAATGCGGAGGTTCCGACGGTTTCTCGGGGATTTCGGCCAACCCGGTGCTCGGACACCTCTCCGATATGGTGGTCTCACTGGGCGGACAGACCCTGCTTGCCGAATTCCCGGAGCTCAACGGCGTGGAGCAGGAGCTGCTCAACCGGTGCGTATCGGAAGAAAAAGCTGCCAAGTTCGAGAAGCTGATGCGCGACTACGCGGGCAAGGCGGAGGAAGCCGGCTCTTCATTTGCTTTCAATCCTTCTCCAGGCAATATCAAGGACGGCCTCATCACCGACGCCATCAAATCGGCCGGCGCGGCCAAAAAGGGAGGGAACGCTTATGTATCTGACGTGCTCAATTACACCGAACGCGCCGAAAAACCCGGCCTGCAGCTGGTATGCACTCCTGGCAATGACGTGGAAGCGACTACCGGCCAGACCGCGGCAGGCGCCAATATCATCCTTTTTACAACCGGGCTGGGAACGCCGACAGGCAACCCGATCTGTCCTGTTATGAAGGTAGCGACCAATTCGGCGCTTGCGCGCAGGATGCCCGACGTGATCGACTTCGACTGCGGTCCCGTCGTGTCGGGCGAGCAAAGCATCGCGCAAAACGCGGAGCAGCTCCTGGAGCTCGTGATCAAAACCGCAAGCGGCGAAGTACTGACCAAAGCGCAGCAACTGGGACAAGACGATTTCATACCGTGGAAGCGCGGCGTGTCGCTGTAGTTATGCAGGTATCAGGTGTTAGGTATTAGGTTTTAGGTTTTAGCAGCTCATACCTAACAGCTATCACCCACAGCTAATACCTAACACCCAACAGCTAAAACCTAACAGCTATCACCTATATCAATATTATCAATGTCATACCAAGAGACCGGAGATAACCGTCCAGTACGCCCCGTTTCATTATCTATATTATGCCTGCTCACTTTCATGAGCGCCTTTACGGGCCTCTGGAGGCAGGCCGACCAGCTATGGAGCCCGGGCAGGGCCGCTACCCAACTGCAGGAGACTTTCTATACCATCATGGACCGGATGGAAGGCCAGCTGCCCGACGAGCAGAGCCGGGAGGCGGCTTTGTCGATGTTTGAATCGGTCGGAGAGCAGCTTACCCCCGAAACCCTGCGGAAGTCGGCTATCATTATGCTCATCTATGAATCGCTGACGCTCTTCGGCGCCTATTATATGTACCAGCTTCAGAAAAAAGGGCTCAGGCTTTACCTGGCCGGAATCGCGGTCGGGCTCATCGGCGCGCTGCTGGTAATAGGCGGGCTGACCGGTGTTATCCTGACATTCGGAAGCCTGTTCTTCAGCCTGGTTTTCCTCTTGCTGTACCGCCTTCATCTGAAGTATATGTATTAGTAAGCGATCAGCCGGCGGCTATCAGCTTTCAGAAGTCAGCTTTCTGTAGAATTACGTTCAGAAACGACTCCCTTGTAAAAAACTTGTTTTCTACCCATAAATACTTTTATTTTGCCGGTCGAAATTTAAACTAACAATGGCTTTAATTAACAAAATCAGGGAAAAATCGGGGATCGCGGTAACTATTATCGCTATAAGCTTGATATTTTTCATTGTAGGAGGTGATCTGCTCGGTCCGAATTCATTCTTCGGTGGCAACAATACCACGGTAGGCGAGATCAAGGGAAAGAAGATCGATTACAAAGAATTCCAGGAAAGGGTTGACGCCGTCAGGAGGAACTATGAAGCGCAGACCGGCCGCGGCGCATCCGAAGCCGAGATCAGCCAGATGCGCGAGCAGGTATGGATGCAGCTCATCGCCGAATATGCCTATGAGGACGAATACGAGAAGCTCGGTCTGGCGGTAACCGATGAGGAAGCGGTCGACATGGTCCAGGGCGATCATGTGAGCCCGGCGATCATACAGGCCTTTACAGACCCTTCTACGGGATCTTTCAATAAAAACGGTGTTGTAGAATACCTCAGGAACCTGAAAACGCTGGGTCCCGAGCAGCAGGCTTCGTGGGTGCAGTTCGAAGAAGGCCTCAAAACAGACCGCATGAGGCAAAAGCTCGAAAAGCTGCTGTCTTCTTCCGTCTATGTGACCAAGGCCGAAGCGGAGCGCGAGTACCATGCGACGGCAAGCAAATCTGTCGTCGATTTCCTGTATGTTCCCTATTATTCGGTACCCGATTCAACCGTTAAGGTCACCGACGACCAGCTGAACAGCTACCTGAAAAGCCATAGCAAGCAATATAAGGGAGTCGACACCCGCACTGTGCAGTATGTCACTTTCCCTATTCTTCCGTCGAAAGAAGACAGCACCGCGCTTTACGACCAGATCAAGTCGCTCGCGAAAGAGCTGGCCACTACCACCAACGATTCTACTTTTGTACGCGTTAATTCCGATATCCAGCTGCCGCTGTACCAGTCTTATGCCAACATGAGCGACCAGCTGAAGGAAGCTGTAAAAACTTTCGTACCGGGTGGTGTTTTCGGTCCTTACCGCGAAGGGAATACCTATTATATCTATAAGTACGGCGGCACCAAAACCGATACCGTCTATACCGTCAGGGCCAGCCACATCCTGGTAAGGTTCGACAACCCCTCGGATTCGGCCAAGCTGGAAAGCAAACGCCAGGCAGAATCGATCCTGGCCCAGATCCGCGGAGGAGCCAGCTTCGAGGCTATGGCCATGTCGAGCAGCTCCGACCAGGGCTCGGCCCAGCGGGGCGGCGACCTGGGCTACTTCCAGAACAACGGAATGATGGCAAAGCCTTTTGAAGACGCCGTTTTCTCGCATCCCGGCACAGGCCTGATCAACCGTGTGGTGGAAAGCATGTATGGGTACCATATCATCAAGGTCACCGAAGCCAAATCCAACGTGCTTTACCGCCTGGCTTCCATCGGGAAAACCATCGTACCCAGCCAGGCCACGCGTGACGACGTTTACAACAAGGCCAGCGAGTTTGCGCTTCAGTCCAAAACAGCCGAGCAGTTCGCCGAGAACGCCAAAAAAGAAAACCTGTATGTCTCTACAGCCAACAGGCTCCTCGAATCGGCTACCAATATCAACGCTATCCAGGACGGCCGCGAGATCACCCGTTGGGCGTTTTCCGACAAGACGGATCTGAACAAAGTTTCCCAGGTTTTCGAAACCGAAGAGCAGTATGTTGTTGCGGTAGTGACCGGCAAAACAGACAAGAAGAACGTCAAAGTGAACGATTTCCGCACCGAGATCACCGAAAAGGTACGCAACCAGCTTAAGGCAGCGGGCATTATCGCTAAGCTTAAGGACGAGAAAGGTGAGCTTGAAGCTATTTCCAGCAAATACGGCGCAGGCGCCGTTGTCGAAAAAGACGTGGAAGTCAACCTCCTGACCGGCATGCTGAAAGGAGCCGGCTTCGATCCGCTCGCAGTCGGGAAAGCGGTCGGTCTGAAGGCAGGAAAACAAATAGGTCCTTTTGAAGGGGAAAACGGGGTATTCATCATCCGGTCGAAGTCGGTTGAGCCAGCCCCTGAGATCGCCGATTACTCGCAATACAAGAATCAGCTCCTGATGAACAAATCCGGCAGCGTTCCCTACCTGATCAATGAGGCTATGCAGGAAAGCGCCAATATAGTCGACAACAGAGCGAAATTCTATTAAAAGACTTTTTGCCTAATCATTTTGAAAACGGTTAATTCTATTTGAGTTAGCCGTTTTTTTTGAGAAGCATTATAAAATGTCACAGAAACACTTTATAATCGGATTAAATTTGTTTTTATTTGTATTTTGCACAATTGAGATCATACCTAAATTCATCCAATATGACGTTAACCCTTGGCGACCGCGAATATTTCAAAGGCATAGGCCCCATTTCCTATGAGGGCCCCGGAAGTGACAACCCGCTGGCTTACAGATGGTACGACCCCAAAAAGATCGTAGCCGGCAAAACCCTGGAGGAGCATCTCAGATTTGCCGTGGCCTACTGGCATTCCTTCAACGGGGACGGCGGAGATCCTTTCGGAGGCGCTACGCACTTCTATCCCTGGAATGAAAAGCCGGATAAGATCGCCCGGGCCAGGGACAAAGCGGATGCCGCCTTTGAGTTTATCACCAAGCTGGGGCTCCCCTACTATTGCTTTCATGACGTCGATGTCGTGGACTACGACGGGACGGTTACGGAAAACGAAAGATCGCTTCAAACCCTGACGGAATACCTGAAGCAAAAGCAGGAGGCCTCGGGCGTAAAGCTCCTTTGGGGTACTGCCAACCTCTTCAGCCACGAGCGGTTTATGAACGGCGCCACTACCAATCCCGATTTCAATGTGCTTGCCTATGCGGCGGCGCAGATCAAAATAGCCCTCGACGCTACCATAGCGCTGGGAGGCGAGAATTACGTATTCTGGGGCGGACGCGAAGGATACATGTCACTTCTGAATACCGACATGAAACGGGAGCAGGCCCATTTTGCCCGCGTTCTCAGGCTTTCGATAGACTACGCGCGGGCCCGCGGGTTCAAAGGGAAGTTCTTCATCGAGCCTAAGCCTTGCGAGCCTACCAAGCACCAATATGACTACGATGCCGCTACGGTCATCGGGTTCCTCCGCCAGTACGACCTCCTCGACGACATGTCGCTCAACCTGGAAGTGAATCATGCCACCCTGGCGGGACATACCTTCCAGCACGAGGTACAGGTGGCAGCCGACGCCGGCCTGCTCGGCTCTCTCGATGCTAACCGGGGCGACTACCAGAACGGCTGGGATACCGACCAGTTCCCCAACGATCTGGCGGAGTGGACCGAAACCTTCCTGATCATTCTCCGGGCAGGCGGCCTGCAGGGCGGCGGGATCAATTTTGATGCCAAAAGAAGGCGGAACTCGACAGACCCGCAAGACCTCTTCCATGCGCATATCGGCGGGATCGACACCCTGGCCCGGGCCCTCATTACCGCCGACCGGATCCTTCAGCACGGGGAGCTCGACCGTTTCAGGAAGGAGCGCTACTCAAGCTACGACGCCGGCGACGGCAAGGCTTTCGAAAAAGGAAGCCTCGATTTGGAGGCGCTTTACACGCTCGCTGCCGCCAGTCCCGAGCCCCGCACCATTTCGGGACGGCAGGAATACCTGGAAAATCTTATCGGGAGGTTTGTATGACGTTTTTTAGAAAAAAACTTTGCAGATAGTAAACGGTATTGTTGTATTTTGCGCGATCGTTTTTAAAAACCAGATAACGGTATGTCGCTTCGCTCCAAATCGATCGAAATTGCTCTTGGAAGAACCCCTTTGTCGTTTACGCCTCCCGCAGAAAAAATCACCGACCTTTTCGCTTCCGATACCTTCAGCGAAGATGTCATGCGTTCCCTTTTATCGCCCGAGGCGCTTCAGAAAGTGGAAAATGCCATACGGGGCGGCACTCCCATGGACCGTGACGTAGCAGAGGAGGTCGCAACCGCCATGCGGTCGTGGGCTACCTCGAAAGGCGCTACCCACTATACCCACTGGTTCCAGCCGCTGACAGGCACCACAGCCGAAAAGCACGATTCATTTTTCGACCTGGATTCGCGCGGGAAAGCCATTGAAAAATTCAAAGGCAGCGCGCTCGTGCAGCAGGAGCCCGATGCGTCCTCTTTCCCGAGCGGCGGCCTCAGGGCTACATTCGAAGCCAGGGGGTATACCGGGTGGGATCCTACCTCACCGGCCTTCCTGATGCACAACGGGGCCGGAGGAAAAACCCTTTGTATCCCTTCCGTTTACATCGCTTATACCGGCGAGGCGCTGGATTATAAAACGCCCCTGCTCCGTTCCATGCATGTCGTCGACAAAGCTGCCACAGCGGTTTGCCAGTATTTCAACAGGGATGTCTCGCGGGTAACGGTCAATGTCGGCATAGAGCAGGAGTACTTCCTGGTCGACAAGGCGCTGTACTTCGCCAGGCCCGACCTCGTCATGGCGGGAAGGACCGTATTCGGCCACAGCCCGGCGCGCGGGCAGCAGCTCGAAGACCACTATTTCGGCTCCATTTCCACGCGGGTCAATGCCTTTATGGTCGACTTCGAATTCGAGGCTATCAAGCTGGGTATCCCGCTCCGCACCCGTCATAACGAAGTGGCCCCCGGGCAATACGAATGCGCTCCTACCTTTGAGGACGTCAACCTGGCCGTCGACCACGGAGCCCTGCTGATGGACCTCATGCAGAAGGTCGCCGAAAGGCATGGCTACAAGGTGCTCTTCCACGAAAAGCCTTTCGCCGGCATCAACGGGAGCGGCAAGCATAACAACTGGTCTATAGGCACCGATACGGGTATCAACCTGCTGCAGCCTACCACCAAGCCGAAAGAAAACCTGCGCTTTTTTACGTTCCTGGTCAACGTCATAAAGGCGGTTCACGACCACGCCGACCTGCTGCGCGCATCGATCGCTTCCGCCAGCAACGAATACCGGCTGGGCGCGCATGAGGCCCCGCCTTCCATCATCTCGGTATTCCTGGGTGCCGGGCTTACCAAAATGCTCGACGATCTTATGAACCGGGGTGAAATAGAGCTCGAAAAAGGCGACAATTTCTACTACAAGATCGGTATCAGCAGGATCCCGAATCTCACCCGCGACAACACCGACCGCAACCGCACGTCTCCTTTTGCTTTTACCGGCAACAAATTCGAGTACCGGGCAGTTGGCAGCAATGCCAACAGCGCATCGGCCATGATCGTGCTCAATACCATCGTGGCCCACCAGCTGCAGCAGTTCAAAAACGACCTGGACGCCAGGCTCCAGGCGGGCGAGGACAAAAAAGTAGCGATCGTCGACATCCTCAAGCAGTATTACAAGGATTGCAAAAACATACTTTTTGAAGGCAACGGCTATTCTGACGAATGGAAGACGGAAGCCGCCGGGCGCGGCCTTTCGAACATTACCAGCGCTTACGATGCCCTGGCATGCTACATCACTTCGTCGTCTGTCGACGTATTCGAAAAGACAGGCGTGCTGTCTTCCAGGGAAGTGCATGCGCGCTACGAGATCGAGCTTGAAAATTATGTGAAGCACGTACAGATCGAATCGCGGGTAATAGAGGATCTTTCCCTCAACCACATCATGTCGACCTGCGTGAAATACCAGTTCAAGCTGGCGCAGACCGCGCGCTCGCTTTCGGAGATGGGAATGCTGGAAGAAGCGCAGCCGATCAAGGAAGTGGTTACCGATATCTCGCGGCATGTGACCATCATCAAGAAGCTCGTTTATGAAATGATCGAAAGCCGTAAGAAAGCCAATCATACCCCCGACCTGGTCGAGAAAGCAAGGCTCTACGGATCGGAGGTGAAGAGCTATTTCGACAAGATCAGGTATCATGTCGACAAGCTGGAGCTGCTCATCGACGACGAAGACTGGCCTCTTGTCAAATACAGGGAGCTGCTGTTTATCAAGTAATTTTGAAATTACAAAGCCCTGAAAGGGCGATTACCACCTACCATATGAATCCAGGATTTTCCCCAGAAGAAATCAGCAAGCTGAAAGCCGAATGCAGGCAGGAAGGCAGAAACTTTATCTACGTCGAAGACGAGTTCGAAGAGGATGAGTCTATCGACGAGCATGCCCATATCCAGTTTGTGGGTAGCTACGAAGGGAAAGAAGTCATTTACGACGCCCTTATCTACACGCTTCGTCTTCATCACTCGGCATTGGTGTATGATGTCGCGCTCGAGCGTCTCCAGAAGCAGATGCCGGGTTATTTGCCGCCGGATGAGCGGGAGCCGGGATCGAAAATAACCCCTGAAACCGACGAGGAAGCGGAGTTGCTCCTGACCGAGCTTATCGACGAGATCGAAGAAAACGAAGAAGTAAAAGTCCAGGAGCACGTGGACGTGGAGCCTGACTTCGACTTCGGGATCGGGCTCGAAGTAGGGCTCAATGTGGAGACGATAGAAGAGGAAACCATCAACGATTTTATACAGGACTTCAATTCAGGCAGGCTGAAGCTCGATACCGGCATTTATTCTTTCCGGTCCGAGGAGGAAGAATAGCGCTGCGCGGGGCGACCGGCTCGCCCCGCCCTTTCCTGTTATTCCCGCCGTTCTTAAAATCCTGTACCGCCCGGGTACAGGAGAAAACCACTCCCATCTGACTTTTCAGTAAGTGTCCTGCCGGCTTCCGTGTATCCGGAGGTGGTACGGATCTCAATCTGTCCTTTTCGGCGAAGTACTCCATTTGGAAATAAAGGTCCAATACGATACGTTTGCACGACTACGAAAATGACCTTGCTGAGCGACGAAATCCTGGTAAAAATGCTGAAAGCCGACGATCACAGCGCTTTCAGGGAAATCTACAAAAGATACTGGAAATCGCTTTTCCTGGCTGCCCGACGGAAGCTCAGGTCGGAGGAAGCCTGCGAAGAGCTGGTTCAGAACATCTTTCTCGGTGTTTGGGAGAAAAGGGAGAGCCTGGTGATCGGGAACCTGCGCGGCTATCTCTTCAGCGCCCTGAAATACCAGGTCATAGATCACCTCCGCAAGGAGATGCTGGCGGAGAAGTATTCGGGCTTCCTGCAGAAAAAACAGGAATCATACGCAGAAACCCCGGAGGGAGCCCTTCATTTCCGCGATATTTCCGTGATCTTCGAAAAAATCTTTGCGCAACTGCCGCAAAAAACCAGCCGGATTTTCCACCTGAGCCGCATCGAGCATAAATCCACCAAAGAGATCGCTGCCCTCCTCGATATCCCCGAACGTACGGTGGAATACCATATCACCCAATCCCTGAAAATACTCAGGCAGCAGCTCAGCGACTTCCTTCCTTTCTGGATCATAGTGTGGCATATATTTCCGGGCCGGTAACACCTTCTCGGGAAGAAGCAGGGATACATATTACAGGATTTTTCGAATAGATTATTTTCTTTCAACCTTATATAATATAATTTTTATTTTAAAAAGATTAATATAGCCCAAATCGGCTAATAAAGAGTAGTTTACAAGAGTGGGAAACTCTATCGGTAACGATTTAGTAATGGTGCTTACTGCACTTACTTTCATTTGATTACCTTGTAAATCATTAATGCAAATGTAATAAATAATGGGTAAAGTACATTCGTGCTTTACCTTTTTTTCGTCATTTCCTTTCTACTTCAAATCGCTATAAAATTCCCCCATAGGGGGTAATATGTGATATTGGTTTCAATATTATTTCCAAATTTTGACGTACCAACGATAGGTGTAACTCCGAAACAAATAGTGATAACTTCTAAAAGACTATGCTATGGAAATCGTGTTGAGTAAAATATTATCGCAAATTCATCATCAGGAAGATAAACTGTCTTCTCAAATGATGCGAACATCGGAAGAAGCATACCAAATGACTTTGTTCCTAAATGAAATGCTGGGGACAATAAAAGCCAAAGTATTGCAGGATAGCTTTGCAGATGAACGACAGGAAATTGACTTCTTTAAGAATATCAAACCGCAAATTTTAGGGAAACTCATTTACTATAACAAAGTATTTCGTATTGAAACTACCTGTCCTGTGAGCAATGGTAAAATACACCAAAACTATTATGAGAACCTATTAAAAAATCTAAAATCAGAATACAAAGAAAGTATTTGTAATGAGGATTTTTACAGATACTACCGTACTGGCAGGACAGACCGTGACCATACTTATTTCAGGCTCGGACAGGTCAATTACCACGATGGGTTAAAGAGTGGCGTATTTGAAATTGACCTTAGTTTTTCAACATATTATGATAACAAAATAGCCCATATTATAGCGAATGAATTGCTCTATACTTATATGCTTACCAAAATCAATCCCGAAGAAAATCCCGATACCATTTTATTAAATGGAGATGTAAACAAGGATATTTCGTGGACAAATTCACAAAATGCTCTTATTGAACTGATTTACGCCTTGTATGCTTCAAACTCTATTTCATACGGAAAAATCGGCATCCGAAAATTAGCTTTGATTTTTCAAGTGCTGTTCCGAACTCCGTTGAACGACATACATCATTCTTTCCACCGAATGAAAACAAGGGCTGGTTCCCGAACGGCTTTTTTAGACCAACTCAAAATTTCCCTCGAAGAATATATGGATAAAGACCTATAATTTAATGCTGGTCTTTTGTTCAAAGCAGTACATCAAAAGTGTACTGCTTTTTTATTTGTACCATTTGCCAATATGTGCCAATTGGCAAATGCACCTAAAATCCTTATCCAAAATTCTAAAATTCCTCGAACCCCTTGTAAAATAAGGGTTTTATCCCGATTGTAAAATTTTCAAAAAACCGCTAAACCAATGGGTAAGGCTTGGCAGACAAACACTGCCACC
>MEDT01000142.1 GCA_001724175.1 Cytophagaceae bacterium SCN 52-12
CCGCCGGCGGGGAAAGCTTCGAGCTTCTCAACCAGATCAGGAAAAGGGCCGGGCTTCCCCTGAAAACGCCTGCAGACCTTCCCACCCAGCAGGATTTCCGCCTGGCGATCGAACATGAGAGACGATACGAGCTGGCTTTTGAAAACCACCGCTGGTTTGATCTGCTGCGCACCGACAGGGCCATACCCGTCATGAACAGCAAAGGCTTTTCCGTACAGCCCTATCAACTGCTGCTGCCGATCCCGCAGAACCAGATCGATATCAACCCGACAGTCCTTAAACAGAACCCGGGGTACACCGAATAACACAGAATAGAAAATGTCGCATAAAACTCCGAAACCCGCTTTTAAGACCAGGCTGTTCCTGCTGTGCAGCCTGGTCTTCCCGGCCGGATGCCTGAAGGCGCAGCCGAACCCCCACCCCGATGCCAGGTTTGCCGAAGCGGTGATCCTGCAAAAGAAAGCAAACGGCTTCAAAGGGATCTGGTACATGAACCAGCCTTCCAACGACGAATACGTCTATAAATACAGCGGGGGCCTGGGCACCTACCCGGCCAACCACCGGCCTTTTGCTATCTATGCCAAAGAAGTGGATAAAACTTTCTTCTGCTTCGGAGGCACTGACGACGACAACAGCACGCTCTATCACAATGTTTCTTACTACGACCACAAGACCGGAAAGGTAGCCAATCCCCTGATCCTGCTCAACAAAAACACCATCGATGCGCACGACAACCCGGTTATCTCGATCGATGACAAAGGCTATATCTGGATATTCTCGACTTCGCACGGCACTACAAGGCCATCGTATATCCACAAGAGCAAGAAGCCGTACGATATTGAGGCTTTTGAAACGGTTGAAGCGACCGAGCTGGTCAACGGGGAAGAGAAGCCTTTTAACAACTTTTCGTATTTCCAGGTGTATCACCAGAAAGGAAAGGGATTCCTGGCCTTATTCACCAAATACAGCGACTGGGGGAACAGGGTGATCGGGTATAATACCAGCAAAGACGGGGTCAAATGGGGTGAATGGAAAGTAATAGCGCATATCGAACAGGGGCACTACCAGATCAGCGCCGGCGCCGACGGTAAGATCGCGGTGGCATTCGACTTCCACCCGCAGGGAAAAGGCCTCAATTACCGGACCAACCTGCACTACCTGGAAACCACCGATTTCGGAGGCAGCTGGAAAACGATCAACGGGCAGGCCGTCACGCTGCCGCTCCAATCGCGTGATAACCCTGCCCTGATAAAGGATTTCGTGTCGGAAGGACTGAACTGCTACCTGCTCGATATAGCGCTGGACAGCAAGCTCCGGCCTTCTATCCTGGTGATCTCCAGCAAAGGATACGAAGCAGGGCCGGGCAACGCCCCGAGGCTCTGGCGCTTTTTCCGGCACGACGGCACCCGGTGGAGCGACAACACCGTTACGGTATCTGACAGCAACTATGACATGGGATCCATTTTCTTTGAAAATGACAGGCAAATTAAAATCATAGGCCCCACCATAGACGGGCCGCAGGCCTATAATCCCGGCGGAGAAATAGCGGTCTGGTCCACCGCCGACGGCGGGTCCGGCTGGAAGCTGGAAAAGCAGCTGACCTCCAAAAGCGCCTATAACCATACATATGTAAGAAGGCCGCTGCACGCGCAAAAGGATTTTTTCGCTATCTGGGCCGACGGCCACGGGCGCAGGCCGTCCGAATCCTATCTGTATTACTGCGATTTCAACGGTAAGGTATTCCGGCTCCCGAGACAGTTTACCGAAAAGGAAATCCAGGCAAAACCTTTATATTAGTAGCTGTTATTAATCTCTTTCCCGGGGCAGGAAGCACCATTTCGGCCCCTTTTTAACTGTTTTCCCAATGCGTTATCTGACTTTCCCGGTAAGAATCATTTTCCAGGCTGTCCTGCTTTCCTGGATTTGTTTCAGTACTGCTTTTGCCCAATCTCCTACCCACAACCAGAAAATCAACGGGTATAAAGGCATCTGGTTTACGCTCGGGCAATTTTCGGAATACGGCGACAAATACTCCGGCGGGCTCGGCACCTATACCGCCAAGCACATTCCCCTCGCGATCTATGCACCGGAAGTGGAAAAAACCTTTTTCGTCTACGGCGGCACCACCGGTCCTTATGATACTCACCTGCTCTGTATGGCGGGTGTTTTCGATCACAAAACCGGTAAAGTTTCAAAGCCTGTTATCGTCTACGACAAAATGGGCGTCGACGACCCGCACGATAATCCCAGCCTGGCCATGGACGACAAGGGCTATATCTGGGTATTTGTCAGCGGCCGCGGACGGGCCAGGATGGGGTTCAAATACCGCAGCCGGGAACCTTACTCGGTAGATGCCTTCGACCAGGTAAGGGAAGAAGAAATGACCTACCCGCAGCCGAAGTATATTCCCGGTAAGGGCTTTCTCCATCTTTTCACCAAATATACCGGCGTACGCGAGCTTTATTTCGAAACCTCTCGCGACGGGGTTACCTGGACGGAAGATCAGAAGCTCTCCGGTATGAAAAGACCGGAAGACAAGAACAGCGGGCATTACCAGATCAGCGGGCAGCATGGCGAAAAAGTCTGCTTCTTTTTCAACTGGCACCCCGACGGGAATGTCGACCTCAGAACGAATATCTACTACATGCAAACAGTCGATTTCGGGAAAACCTGGACTACCGTCGACGGGAAAAAGCTGGCCGTCCCGCTGGAGGATGTGCAGTCGCCCGCCCGTGTAATGGAATACTTCAGCCAGGGAAAGAATGTCTACATCAAAGACGTCAATTTCGACGAAAACGGCAACCCGATCGCGCTTTACCTCGCCGGTCCCGGCCATCAGCCCGGCCCGTCGAACGGTCCGCGGCAATGGTATGTGCTCTACTGGAACGGCAAAGCGTGGGAGAATTACCCTATCACAACTTCCGACCATAATTACGATACCGGGAGCCTTTTTGTGGAGGGCGGCGAATGGACGGTCATAGCCCCCACGGAAAACACCCCGCAGCAGTGGGGCGGCGGCGGCGAGGTCGTTATGTGGAAGAGCACCGACAAGGGGAAAAGCTGGACAAGAGCCAAGCAGCTGACCAGGAAAAGCGAGCGGAATCACAATTATATCCGTAAAGTCGTCAATGGAAGCGATCCTTTCAGGTACTTCTGGGCCGACGGGAATCCCGACAGGAAGAGCGAATCGCTGCTCTATTTCGGCGACAGCAAAGGAAACGTCTGGCAGCTGCCTTATGACATGGCCGGCGACTGGCAGACGCCGGTACGTGTCAGATAGCTGTCGGCTATCGGCCCGTATTCGTCGACAATAGCATACGGTAGGGCAGCCGGAGGCTGATTTCTGATAACTGATTTCTGACGGCTAATAGCCAAAATACAGGTTTTCCTGTAGGCAAATTCCGGGTTTCCCTGTATTGAACCCCTATAAAAGTCTCATGATCTTTACCTGGACATTCTTAACAGGAAAATATCATGAGACAACTTTTATTACTTGTATCATTTTTCATCGCACTGACCGGCATGAATGCTTTCGGTCAGATGCTTACCTCCCCGCCTGCGCCGGATTATAACCGGTCAAAATTCAAAGAGTCTGTTGGTTTCCACAATACGAACAAGTATGTCTTCTTTGAAGACTACAATGATGTTCTTGAATTTGGCTTTGACGGCAGTTTTACGATTGAGTTCTGGGTTAAGATCCCTTCATCCATACAGCCCGGCACGCTGGTCTTGCGGACCGGCAACTTCGATATCAATTTCGGGATGGGTGTGGATGCAAACAATAATTACACACCCGGACTTCTGTTCCTTGTCAAATCTTATGACCCGGATCCCCGCTGGGAGAACAACGAAGATCATATGTTTCCCGGCACAGACTATTACTATCACCTGACGGCAATGGATATCCCCTATTTCAATGACTGGTTTCATGTCGCAATTGTCAGGAACCGGAGCACGCACTTTCCCGGTTGGGATCCCGACAATACCGATGCGGGTTTTATGCGCATGTACATAAACGGTAACGCATCATACCAGGGCTATGCCCCTCTCGATGATCTGATACCTGTTGAGAACGGTCTTTCCATGGCGCAGCTTTATACCTCCTACCTTAAAATAGATGAACTGCGCATCTGGGGCACAGCCCGGAGCGCTTCCGAAATTTATACGTATATGAACGAGCCCATCGACCACGAAAACGAATGGCTGATGGCCTACTACAGCTTCGACGGCATCTCTCCCGGCAGCTCGTCCATTTCCAACGAATCCAGGGGATGGGGAAGCCCGGGGAACGACGGCAGCGAGCTTGCCGGCTTTGTCTACGGGACCGGTCCCTCGCCCGTCTTCGGAACAGACCGGGACTATATTTCGGAAGCAGACGGCGAGTGGGATGACCCCGACACCTGGGGCGGGGAAGTTCCCGGGGAAGACGAAATCGTCGTTATCGATCATAGCCTGACATTGACCCGCGACAGGGCGCAGCACGGGCTCGTTTTCCGGGGGCCTGACCTGGCAGCGCGGATGTCCGGCGCGTCTGCAGAGAAGCTGGTCTATACCAACGGGCATACGCTGACGGTACAGTCCCCTCCTTCCGGAGGAAATGAAAGCAGCTACATCGTTACCAATAGCGACGGCAAGCTTATCGTAGAAAATATTCCCTATACCGGTGCGCAGATCCCGGTTGGCACGGAGACTTCCTACCGGCCCGTCTCTATTTCCCAACCGTCCGGATCCCGGTTTGTAGCCTTTTCGCTTTATGCCCGCGATGAAATCGCTCCGGCGGTCACAAGCGCAGCAGCAGTCGTCAATGCGTCGTGGGACCTAACGCCTTTAACCCCCTCCCAGGGCACTCCCCCTGTATACAAAATTAAATTTCAGTGGAATACGTCTGATGAACGGGATAATTTTTCGCGCACTTCTGCTTTAGTCGCAAACTATCACAACAGCGCCTGGAGCACCCTTACTTCGGGATCTGTACAAACGACCGGCGGCGCCTCCTATACGCTGGAGGCCGATGTAACGCAGTTCTCCCCTTTCATCATCACGAGCGACCAGGGTTCCCTGCCGGTGCGGCTGGCCGGTTTCGACATAGCAAGAGAAGGTTCTGTTGCGATACTGAAATGGTCGGCCTCTGAGGCTTCCGACTTCTCAAGGTTTGAAATAGAAAGAAGCCCCGACGCTAAAGTATGGACAACCGCAGGCATCGAACGTGCTCCGAAACAGGGCTCTTCCATGCAGCATTATACCTATTATGATCCTGTGCCGGCCGGCCTTTCCGGGCGGCTGTATTACAGGATTAAAATGGTGGATCTTGACGACAGCTACACGTACAGTCCTATCCGGTCTATCGCCTGGAAGGCATCTGCACCATTGGGTGTTTATCCGAACCCGGCCGAGAAACAATCCGAAATCCGGCTGAAATTTCCCGGGGGATTCAGCAACGCCGACTTGCAGATCATCTCCCTGAACGGCCTCGAAGTATACCGCCGGTCCGGCTTTTCCGGCGAAGCGGTCAATCTCCCGGATATACCGGCGGGTCTCTATATCCTCTCGGTAAAAGACGACAACGGACAGGTCCACAGAGAAAAATTTCTCATCAGGTAATTTCACAACCAGCCCATTTCTAACCGCTTACCGGAATGCTCAAAAAAAAAAGCAACTTTTTTTAATATCAACTATTGCTTCTTAAGCCGTCAACCCCCATCTTTGCACCGCGTTTGAACGAAACGCCTAGTGATTTCAGGAGCGTGCAACACCGCAACGAAGTAGGAGTACCAGTCGGCCCATTCGTCTAGCGGTTAGGACACGACCCTTTCACGGTTGAAACAGGGGTTCGATTCCCCTATGGGTCACGGAGCCCCGCAGCAATGCGGGGCTTTTGTGTTTTTATACCTAACTTCTCTTTTCCGCCCTTTATTTAGGCGTAAAAAGTATTATAATTTTCTGTTTTAATATTTCAGGATGTCGTCAACATCCTGTCGCCCAATAATACTCATGATCTCAACGGTATCGTCAACGATCCGGTAGTAGATGCTATCAACTCCGCAAACGCACCTCCGATATCCCGGTCGGATATAATCGACAGCCTGGTAAACAAGTGGTTGAGAAGCTATAAGCTCAAACTGATCGAAGAAAGCTGAAAAATATCGGTCAGCCTGTACTTCCCCGAACTTCTGTACCCCATATTGGTGAATGCGTATAAGATCATCCTTCGCCTCCTCGCTGAGCCTATATTTTCCCATTTTGGCGTAATTCTGCCTTGGATAGGGCCAGGATTTCGTCACGGGTCAGGTCTGTAAATCCGCTTTGCTCGGCTTTAATAAGCTTAGTTCGTATCCATTCGATTCTTTCCTGTTCCCGGGCCCGACGTATCAGGTCGTTTACGATCTCGCTTTTGCTGGTATATTCCTCACTCTCGATCCGGGCTTTCAGCCATTCGTCATTGGGCTTGGTCAGCGTAACGCTTTGTCTTGTCATGATGGAATTTTTTATGATTAGCGTATTTGATGCAAATATACACCAAATACGCACCAAGCGCAAATTGGCTTTTATTTTACCGGAAGACTCATAGACGCTTCCGTCCCTATGCAACAGATATCAGGAGTTATTCTAAAGGAATTAAACAGGACCCTGATAAATTGCCTCGATCACTGACAAAATCTCCTTCAGGTGTTCAAAGAATCTCTTGTTCCCGGTGGATTCGTTCGAGGGAATTCGGGCGCATATGCCATCGCGCTCCCAGGGACCTTTCGGCTAGTTTTATGGAACGCAGGCAAATCTCCTCAACTACACTTCGGTTAACAATGGTATATAAAGAAAGGGTTTATCAATGACCTGAAATCCGGGGTAATACCTCGATAAACCAAGAAAATTCTTCAAGTGAATTTGTTAAACAAATTAGCCAGACAAACCCGCACAGTCTACGGCGACCAAAACCAATTTGCAGCTATGTGGCTAATTTAAAGACACTTAATACCATCCAGAAAACTCAAAAATGGTATCAGGTGTTCGATTGCAATCCCCCTCACTTCACAATACGGGAAAGTTGCGAGAAATCGTCAGCTTTCCCGTTTGTGTTTTTAGGTAACTCGCTGTTAATTTGATGGATAAGTCGGGCTCAAGTTCAAAAGTTGTGGAGGAGGTTGTATTTTTCTAGGTTTGTGCTTTTAACCAAAGTCTGGATCGTATTGGAAAGTTTCTTGCCTGCGCTCTTTGTGTATTTGTATTCCAGTCTTCCAAAATACGCCTGAATAAACCAACAGCGCCATTCAGCTATCGGACGAGATTGGGAAGATTATGCAGGATCGGGAAAATCTGTCCATTAATAGCAATGATACTTCCATTAGCGCTCCCAAACAGCTGGAATCTGCGATTCCACCATCCAAAATCGCTGCCCTTAGTTCCGAACAGTTCGTGGAGATAGTAGCCGATGATTCCCATTTTGTTTATGATTGTGTTGACTATACTTTGCCCGAAATCTTAAAAGCCCATTTCCTATTTCCGCACTGACCGTACCAGGGTCTGTTAAAACTTATCTGCTACCGGAAGCCTATCAGCAGTCATCTGTCAAGATCCGGACGTACAGGTCCCTTTATGTCTCTTTAGGCGGGCGTTTTGGCCGCTTCACGCTTTATGTGCTGGGATCCGCATGTTTGTCTTATTTTATTGCATGGCAAATCCTGCTTTTAAACTACCGGCGGACATTGAGCTTTGCACGCTCAGTTAGGCTGAAAACAATCGAAGTTCCCTAGCTAGGGAAGTGAGCTTAAAAGAGAGAAAAGGATGAACTTTATATGTATACCGGCGTTTCCTGACCGCTGAGAAACCCCGGAAAACAACAGAACCATGAAATTCTTGATGATTACCGGAGGCGCCGGATTCATAGGATCTCACCTCACTCAAAAAGCACTGTCGGAAGGTCTCGGCGTCATATGCGTGGACAATTTCAACAACACCTACGATCCATTTGTTAAATGGGAGCGGATAGCAGCGTTCCGGAATCATCCGAATTTCAGGCTGTATTCCCTCGATATCAGGAATGGGGCCGCCCTGGAACAACTGATGGATGAATACCCGATCGATACGGTCGTGCACCTGGCGGCGCTGGCCGGCGTGAGGCCTTCAGTTACCGACCCGGCCGCCTATATCGATACCAACATCCGGGGGACGCTTTCGATATTGGACAGCATGCGCAACAAGGGCGTCAGGAAACTGCTGTTCGCTTCCTCTTCTTCAGTGTACGGCAACAGCCCGAATGCTCCGTTTAAGGAAAGCGATACAGCGCTCGCTCCCATATCGCCATACGCGATCACGAAGCTGACCGACGAAATGCTCTGTGCAAACTATTCCGAGCTATATGGGCTGAATATTTTTTCTATGCGTTTCTTTACGGTCTACGGACCGGGGCAGCGACCCGAGATGGCTATTTCCCTTTTCCTCAACAATATTCTCCAAGGGATTCCGATCCGGGTTTTCGGAGACGGCCGGAGCGTAAGGGACTATACCTATATTAAAGATATCACGGAGGGTATATTCTCGGCGCTTCCCTACATAAACGGATTCCAGGTTTTCAACCTGGGGAGCGGCAGAACAATATCACTCAATGAGCTTATCGAAACGATTGAAACCGTTACCGGCAGAAAGGCGATCCGGGAATACTTTCCCGAACAGCGGGGCGACGTAAGAGCGACTTTCGCCGACATCACCAAGGCGCGGAACTGCTTTGGATACGAGCCGTCCACACTCCTGGCCGACGGAATAAACAATATGCTCATTTACCGATCCCTCAGGACCGAACTGCCGTCAGGGATTACCGCGGAGTGATGACAGCGCAGGCCGTACGATCACATCATTATCAACATGCTTTAAATAAATCTGAAACACGTCCCATGAGAAGCCATGCTGAAGCAGCCCTCGGAGTCCCTGGCGGAGAGCATTACGCTCTGGAGCCCCTTCTCTCGGTGGTTATACCGCTGTATAATGAAGAAGACAATGTCAGGCCCATGCTCGACAGCGTTTACAAGGCGGTAGGACATTTACCCTACGAACTTATTTTGGTCGACGACGGCTCGACCGACCGTACGCTGGAAATGGCCCGTATTTGCGCCAGCGAAAACACCAGGATCGTCTCGCTGAGACGCAACTACGGTCAGACCAGCGCTATGAGCGCCGGGATCTCACTTGCAAGCGGCCGGTATGTAGCCACGCTCGACGGAGACCTTCAGAACGACCCGGAAGACGTACCGGTCTTGTTCGGGCACGCCCTCGAAGGCGGATGGGACGTCGTAGCGGGCATACGACAGAAGCGCCGCGACGGCTGGCTGCTTCGGAAGCTTCCGAGCAGGATTGCCAACGCCCTTATCCAGCGCCTGACCGGCGTCTATCTGCACGACTACGGCTGCACGCTCAAAGTGTTCCGGAAAGACATAGCCTCCGGCCTGGGTCTGTATGGGGAACTGCACCGGTTCATACCTGTTCTCTGCGAAATACAGGGTGCCCGTATGACTGAGCTGCCGGTTCGTCACCATCCCAGGATTCACGGGAAATCAAAGTATGGTCTGGGGAGGACATTTAAGGTAATAAGCGATTTGCTGCTGGTCGTCTATCTGCAGCGATGGATGAAAAAACCCATGCACCTCTTCGGAACGACGGGAACCGCTTTTATATTCGGAGGCCTGGCGTCTTATGCTTTCCTGTTATGGAAGTGGCTGTTTTCAGCGTCTGCCCCGGCTGTTGCCGACTGGGCGCCCGGCTCGGTTTTTCTCCTGGGCGGCCTGCTGCTGATTGCTATTGGCTTTCTGGCTGAAATCCAACTGAGGTCTTACTACGAGGGACAAAGCAAAACGCCCTATATCATCAGCAAGGTATTCCGGGGCACGGCCGCCTCCGAACCAGTATAGAAGACAACCCGAAACTGCCACAGATGACAAAAAATTTACACCCTGCCGCCCTGCTGTATACGCTGCTGCTCATCATTGTATATGCGATGGGGTGCAGCATACCCCTTTTTGACCATGACAGCTCCCACCATGCCTTGATCGGCATGCGCATGTATCTGACGGGCAACTATGTAGAGCTGATGGACCGGGGGAAAGACTACCTTGATAAGCCGCATCTGCTGTTCTGGCTCAGCGCCCTGGGAAATCAATTATGGGGCACGGGGACGGTGGCCTACAAGCTTCCCAGCATGATCCTGTCTCTGCCCGGTATCTATGCCACCTACCGGCTGGGGAAACACTTTTACGGGAAGCAGGCCGGTATTTATGCCGTAGTCATCCTATTGTCGACGCAGGCCTTTATTCTTTCGCTAAACGACGTGCGGATGGACGCTCTGCTCATGTCGTTTATAGTGTCTGCAACCTGGTTTTTATACTATTATACAATCACCGGCCGCTTCTCACAACTTCTATCAGGGAGCGTATTCCTGGCGCTGGCCTTTGCAACAAAAGGGATGTCAGGAGTGGCAGTGCCGGTGATCGCTGTGGGGCTGCAGCTGCTTTATTCCCGAAACTGGAAATTTCTGCTTTCTTTTAAATGGCTATGGGCGGTCCCCCTGTTTTTCATGTTCATTAGCCCGGTACTTTACTGTTACTACCTGCAGTTCGATCTCCATCCTGAAAAGGTCATAAGGGGCAGCAGCAGTATTTCAGGAGTAGCTTTTATCCTTTTTTTCCAGAATACCGAACGATTTACCGGCGTCAATTGGGGTGGTTCCGGAGCAAACGACCCGTTTTTCTTTTTCCATACCCTGCTGTGGGCTCTCCTTCCGTGGTGCCTTCTGGCCTATTGGGCCTATTTTAAAAAGAGCAAGACACTTTTTACACAAAAATTCCGGGAGCAGCCCGGCGGGGAAATAATCAGTTGGGGAACCATTACGGTGATGTTCACCATCTTATCGATGTCAGGCTTCAAACTTCCGCATTATCTCAACATCCTGTTTCCCTTTTTCGCATTGCTGATCGCAGGAACACTGCAGGAGATTACCGAAGGAAGGCAGCTGCTCAACATCCAGAAGTTCGTAGCGGTAGTAATGGTCCCGATGATCCTGATCATCAGCGGCTATCTGTTTCCGATACAGTCGTGGCTTCCCGCCGTACCGGCGCTCCTGGCAGCCGGCCTTATAGTGTATGAATGGATTACACCGGCCCACTGGCGTCGCAAACTGGTCTACCTCTCGCTGGGCGTATCCATTTTTGCCAATCTGCTGATGAACGGCAGTTTTTACCCGCAGGTCCAGCAATACCAGGCCGGCCACAGAATAGCAGCGAAGGCCAAAGAACTGGGAATAGCGCCTGAAACGCTCTTTTACTACGACAGCTCCTGGGAATCCCCGTCGCTGAATTATTATCTGGGTGCCTTCCCGGAAACTCTCGAATCCCTCCCGGAAAGCGCCCATCAGTTCTGGGTAGTAGGTCCGTCGGAAAAGGTCCTGTCTGCAGCCGATTCCCTCGAAATAGTAGCGTCCTATCCATTCCCGGATTACCATACGAGCAAGCTGAAGCGCCTGTTCCTGGATCCTGCCACGCGGGAGGATGCATGTACAAAGGTTTCGCTGGTTCAGTTCAGGAAGCGGTGAAGTGTGAGATTGCCGCTCCTGTCGAAGCAAAAGAGAGGGAAAAGAGTTTTAATTGATGAAAATAAAAAATATAGGGAAAGGAATGCTGCGTACCGGGCTCACGGCGGGCCTGCTGCTATGGGTGGCTTTCCAGCTCGATATGGATCACGTAATTTCGGCAGTCCGTGGGGCAGACCATCTTCTTCTGTTTTTTGCCGTGATCCCGTACGTAATTTCCCGTCTGCTGGGCGCTTACAGGCTGGGGATTATCCTCAGGCAGGATGACCTTTCATTATCCCTAAAAGAGAATATCAGCCTGCAGTGGGCCAGCATGTTTTACGGCATGTTCCTGCCAGGAGGACTGGGGGCAGACGCTTACAAGCTCATCCGGCTGAGGCCCCTTTATCCCGGGAAGAACCCTGCCGCCGGACTGGCAAAAGACCTGCTTGCCGACCGCCTGGTAGGCTTGGCAGCGCTCATTTCCCTGGCGATGGCAGCCGGTATGCCGGCATTCAGGCAATTTCCCTGGGTCTACGGAGCAGTACCGGCGGCATTGATCCTGATGCTGACCGCAATTTATTACGCCGCAAAGCGCTGGATACCTCGCCTGCTGGGCAGCCTCCCGCTCTTGCTGATACTGTCACTCGCCATACAGCTATGCCAGGTCGTCAGCATCCTGCTTATCCTGGCGGCGCTGGGGGTACATTCCGATTATTTTGCCCATAGCCTGATTTTCCTGCTGTCGTCGATCGCCGCTATGCTTCCGTTCAGCGTCGGCGGAGTTGGCATACGCGAACTGGTATTTCTCCAGGGGGCTGCCTTTTTTGCGATCTCTCCGCACGAGTCTGTCGCAGCGGGTTTCACTTTTGACTTTATCGTGACAATGGTAGCGCTTACCGGGAGCGTAGCAGCAATGCGCAGCTCCGAATAAAACGGATTGGAAATCCAGTTTTATCAAAGGCCCGGAGTATCCGGAAAAACATGCCGGATTTGATATGCTTTTTTGCGTTAGCTCTGCCAAGGTTCATCTGCCGTCAAAATCATGTAATAAAGTCAAAAGCCGGACACGGGCTCTGTTACTTCTGGTTCATAAATGGAAAGACGTTTTGCAGGATCTTCTCAGGTCGAAGGAAGGGGAAGCGCGAAAGGAATTTGCCAGCTTCCATACTATGGACATCATGAAGCGATTTCCATACATAAATTAGTACAAAGTACTATTGTTTGATCTGCAGAATTGCTGGTTTATTGCAAACAGGTATTTATATAGAATCTAAACCGTTACGAGCAATAGTATGAAAAACATGTTTACACTCCATGGAACAGAAAGCTTTATCATTCGGAGCCAAAAAAGAGTTTGGTTGCCGATGATCTCCCTTCTGCTCCTAATCTCCTCTCCTGCCGAATCTACAATCCGGTATGTTAACGCGTCCGGTTCAGCGACGGGCGAAGGGAGCTCCTGGGAAAATGCCAGCAACAGCCTGCAAGCCATGATCGACGCTTCCTCTGAAACGGCTGTCGACACTATATTCGTCGCCGCAGGTACCTACTACCCTTCCGAACTGTACGCCGAAATAGACGCTAAGGCAAGAAAGTTTTCAATACGCAAGGACGTCCGGATTTTCGGAGGGTTCCCAGCTACGGGCAGCCCCAAATGGCAACTGCGGAACCCATCCGCCAATCCGACTGTCTTGTCCGGAACTTTTGGTACCCAGTCCGAAACTGACGACAGCTTCCATGTCGTACTGATGATGAACGTAACCGAAGAGTGTATCCTCGACGGGGTAGAGATCACCGGAGGCAATGCTAAAACTCTTTCCGGAAGTTACCTGTTTCACGAGGCGGAGATCTTTAACTACGCGGGAGGGGGGCTGTATATGATCAGCTTTTTACCACATTCACGGATTTTATCTGGTACAGGTTGGAGTAACAGGTTTATAATGTTAACTTTTTGTTTTAAAATCAGTCATTTATGTTTTATCGGTGAGATGCCTAAAAAGTATAAAGACATATCTGTTCATGAAGCGGCAGACCAGCGCCTGGATTTTATCTATTCGGATTTTGAAAAAATTTATCTTTCTTTCAGCGGGGGAAAGGACAGCGGCGTGATGTTGAATATGGCGATTGAGGCAGCCAGGCGTCATAACAGGCTCCCGGTGCATGTGCTGATCGTTGACCTGGAAGCGCAATACCAACATACCGCCGACTTCATCCTGCGCATGGTTTCACATCCCGAAGTAAAAGCCTGGTGGGTATGCCTGCCCATTCATCTGCGCAATGCCGTGAGCCAATATCAGTCGCACTGGATATGCTGGGACGAAGACAAACGCGAGGCCTGGGTACGCGAATATCCTGACCATCCTTCGGTAATTAAAGAGCCGGCCTACTTTCCTTTTTTCCGGAAAGGAATGGAATTCGAAGAGTTCGTGGTCGAGTTTGGGACGTGGTTTTCCGGTGGAAAAAAAACCGCCTGCCTGGTAGGCATCCGAACCAATGAGAGCTATAACCGCTACCGTACTATTGCCAACTTTACAAAAGCCCGCTATCGGCGCAGGCAGTGGAGCACACGCATCACGAAGCATCTCTATAACTTTTATCCGCTATACGACTGGGCCGTAAAGGATATCTGGATTGCTAACGGGAAGTTCGGCTATGACTACAATAAAATATACGACCTGATGTATCTTGCCGGGGTGCCGCTGCACCACATGCGCTTATGCCAGCCGTATGGAGACGACCAGAGAAAAGGGTTGTATTTATATAAAATATTGGAACCTGAAACCTGGACAAAGGTGGTAAACCGGGTGGAAGGAGCCAATTTCGGCAACCGTTATACGGAGAGCAACCGAAGCGCTTTTGCCAATTTCAGGATGAACCTGCCTGAGGGACACACCTACAAAAGCTATACCTATTTTTTGCTGGATACCATGCCGCCTTATTTAAAGGAGCACTATACCAAAAAAATCAACAAATTCCTGGAATACTGGCGCAACCATGGCTTTCAGGAAGACATTCCCGAAATCTCGGACCCGGCACTGGAGGCGCAGCGCAAAGATCCCTCATGGCGGCGTATCTGCA
>MEDT01000143.1 GCA_001724175.1 Cytophagaceae bacterium SCN 52-12
TGGCTTATTTCTTCCGGGCCTATGCCCGCCAGCCCCAGCTCCTTGATACCGGGTGAATCTATGATGTAGGTATCCTCCCCGCAAAAATACATCTCAGCAAAAGTAGTGGTATGCACGCCCTTGTTGGCGTAGGTGGACACCTCCTGTGTTTTGAGATTCAGCCCCGGGTACAGGTTGTTCATCAGGGTGGATTTCCCGACGCCCGAATGTCCTGAAAGCAACGATTTCTTCCCTTTCAGCCTCGCATGCAGCTCATCCATACCTCTTCCTGAAATCGCATCAGTCAAAATGCAGGGATAGCCGATCGAGCTGTATATGTCCACCAGCTCGTCCCGGACTTCCTTCCATTCCTCCCCCAGGAGATCCTGCTTGTTGAACACGATAAGCGTAGGGATCCGGAAGGACTCTGTCGTTACCAGGAACCTGTCGATAAACCCCAGCGAAGTTTTGGGAAAGGTCAGGGTGACCACCAGGACCGCCTGGTCGAGGTTGGCCGCCAGTACATGCGTGTGCCCGGTTTTATGGACCGATCTTCTCGCAATAAAATTTTCGCGCGGCCGGATGCCGGTTATCGTGGCCCTGTCGTCCCAGCCGGCCTCCACCTCCATCTCGACGCGATCGCCTACCGCTATAGGATTGGTCGTTTTGAGATCGAGATGCTTAAACCTGCCCTTTAACCGGCATTTCCATATTTCCTGGCTCTCTTCATCCAGCACCTCGTACCATGAGCCGGTAGAACGTAAGACCAACCCGGTCATTCGCTTTTCATTATTTTAGTAAAACATTTTTAAAAAAAATACACAATACCCGCCTAATAATATGAAAAATTTAATTATTATCGCTGCGATTTGCATTTTCCAAACCTCAAAGATACAAATTATAACTGCATTGGCTCTGCAGGGCCGATCATTCTAACCGATATCCCAGCGCCTTTTTCATATCAGCAGCATGTCAGAAATCGCAGAAAATTCTTCTTCAGTTATAGACTTAAGAAAGAACCGCCTTCGCAGGCATCTAATCAAAGAACTGTATAAAACCCACACTACTTCCATCAACAAGCTCTCGCGGCTGTTTCACAGCAGCATCCCTTCAGCTACGGGTATCGTGAACGAGATGCAGCGGGAAGGATGGGTTATCGAAAAAGGCATCGGAACTGCCAAGGCCGGCCGTCCTCCCGTACTGTACGGGCTCAACTCCTCCAAAAAAGTGACTTTACTCCTGGATATCAACCGCAACGAAGCCAACTTTTTTGTAATGGACCTCAGCAATGAGATCCTCCACAAACGCCAGCTTGTACTGCACCTTGAAAATACGCCCGCCTACATGGCAAGGCTCGTCGGGGAGCTGGACGATTTTTTCAGCCAGCTGCCCATTCCGCACAGCCGGTTCTGGGGGATAGGGATCTCGATGCCCGGGCTGATTTCTTCTCCCCAGGGCCTGAATCAATCGTACCGCGAGCTGGTTCCCGACGGCACCTCGCTCACAGGCTATATTTCCGGGCGCTACAAAATGCCGGTACGCATCATCAACGATACCCATGCCACGGCTTTCGGGGAGTACAGGTTCGGTCTTGCAAAAAAATTCAGGCACGTCCTGACCATCAATATCGACTGGGGAGTGGGCCTGGGCATCCTGCTCGACGGGGAAGTGTTCGGCGGCTCCCGGGGATTTGCCGGTGAATTGGGTCATATCCAGGCAAAAGCCGACGGGGTACTGTGCGAATGCGGCAAAATAGGCTGCCTCGACACCCTCACTTCGGCCGTGGCGCTCATCAGGCAGGCCCAGGAAGGAATTGCGAAAGGAACCGCGACGCTTTTAACCAAATTAACGGCAAACGATCCGGCGTCGCTAAGCGCCGGTCATATCATCAAGGCCGTCCGCATGGGCGACGGGTTCTCCATAGACCTGGTCAGCAACCTGGGTACGGAGCTCGGAAAAGGACTTGCCATAGCCGTCCACCTGTTCAACCCTGAAGTAATTATCGTAACGGGCGTACTCGCCCAGGCCGACAGCTTTATCACCAACCCGATCGAGCAGGCCATCAACCGCTATTGCCTCGGGGATTTTCGCAACGACCTCAAAATCAAGATCTCCGAGCTGGGCGCAAAGGCCAGGCTCCTGGGGTGCCAGGCTTACCTGATCGACTACCTCGCCGACGAAGAGTTCCGGGACTGAGTTAACAATTCCCTTGCAACCTGCATCACCTTTTCGGTAGCCCCCGTATGAGAGGCCACGTATTGCCTGCATTGCAGGGACACCTTCGTCATCGCGGCAGGGCGGCTGAGAAAGTTTTCGATGGCCTCGCCTAATTCCTCCGGAGTTCCTATTGCCTGCGCTACGCCAAGCTCCAGCAGGTCGACGGCTTCAGAAAACCGGGCATAGCTCCTGTTCCCGAAAAAGACGGGCATCCCCCAGGTCGCGGCTTCCAAGGTGTTGTGCAGCCCCTTCCCGAAAGCTCCGCCTATAAATGCCATTGATCCGTAACGGTACAGGGCCGAGAGCATCCCTATATTGTCGATGAAAATATAGCCGGGCGCCGGCTCCTCCATTATAAACCCGCCTGCCTTGTAGTCTGAATACAAAATGGACCGTCCGCGGAGCTTTGCCTGCCACGCCGCTATCTCTTCCCGGTTTATTTCGTGCGGCGCGATGATGGCCCTGACCCTGCCTTCCAGCCTGTTCAGAGCCGGTATGACCACATCCATATCCTGCGCCCAGGCCGACCCTACCACCAGGCAGGGACTGTCGCCGGCGAAAGCCCTGATCTCCTCCAGCGCCCGCCCGCTTTCCACCAGCTGTGCTACCCTGTCAAACCTGGTATCTCCTGCTACCAGCACTCCTTTCAGGCCGTCTATCTTCCCCAGCAAAGCTGCAGAACGGGCATTTTGCACCAATATGGCATCAAATAAAAAGAGGAGCGACCTGTAAAACTCGCCCCACCACTGAAAGAAAACCTGGTTTTCCCGGAAAATAGCCGAAAACAGGACGACAGCAGCTTCCTCCTTTTTCAGGCTGTTAAGATAGTTGTACCAGAATTCATACTTGATAAAAAATGCTATGCCGGGCCGGGCGATCTTTACAAAATCGCGGGCATTGGAGGCAGTATCTGCCGGAAGGTAGCAGATATGGTCAGCTCCAGGATAATTCCTGCGGATCTCGTAACCCGATGGCGAATAGAAGGTCAGCAGGATAAAATGCCCCGGAAATTCTTTCCTGAAAGCTTCCATAACGGGCCTTCCCTGCTCAAACTCTCCGAGCGAGGCTGCATGGAACCAGGCCACTTTCCGCCTCTCAGCCAATGCAGGAGCCATCGCTTCTGCAAGCCGCACCCGCCAGTCCCTGCGCCCTTCTACCCACAACCGGGCTTTAGGCACGAAGAAAGCAGCCAGCCTGATCAGCAGCGCATAGATCCTGATCGCGCACTCATAGAGCAGCCCGGCCATTTACACCCAGTTAAACTGCACTACCTGTTCGATAGCAGGATGAAGGCTCAGCGCTACCGGGCACTGATGGGCCGCATGTTCATATTTTTTCTTTTCTGCTTCAGACAGCTCCCTGTCAGTTATCATCGTAAGCGTGATCCCGATGCGTGCGATCTTCCTGGGCGGTTCAGCAGACATGGTCTTCTCCGTTTCGGCCAGCGTACCGGTAAGCTCAAGGCCGTCGCGCCTGGCTACGATACCCATAATGGTCATCATACAGCTTGCCAGGGCGGCTGCTACGAGATCGGACGGTGAGAACAGCTCGCCTTTTCCCTGGTTGTCTACAGGAGCGTCGGTCCGGATAACAGTTCCCGATTTGACATGTACGGCTTCGGTACGTAAGTCTCCCAGGTAGCGGGATTCAACAGTAGGCATATTAAACACGTATTTGTTACAGGTAATCAACTCTCGGCCGCCGGCTTGCGGCTTTTTTAAAATCTAAACAAGAACGTAAATTTACAAAAAACTGTTAGCGTCATATACTCTTGACAAAAATCACTAAATTGAGTCCGTTTTTCCCCCGAGCCTATTAAAGAAACCTATAAAAGTAAGGTGTATAAATATTGCCATATGAGAATCAGTGTAGCAGGTGCGGTACTTTTGTTTATGGTCATGAGCTCGGCGCACGTCGCCGGCCAGGCAGTGCGGAAAAGGGCTTTAGCGAACAACCCGGATATATACAAATCGCTGCTTGCGTTCGGGATCAATACCAATACCAATTCCGGTATCTTAGGAGGCGCAAACGTCAGGTATACGAAGCTATTGCAGGGCGCGCTGTTCGGCAAAACCCAGTACCAGTACATGGCCCTGGAGATTATCAACGTCAAAAGCCCGAAAGAATATACCACCACTTCAGGGCTCGGATTCAATAACATCAATAACAAGGCCAACTATCTTTTCTCTATCAGGCCGCAGTACGGAAGGGAGCTTTTCTTCTACAACAGGCAAAACAACGAAGGGCTGGGATTGAGCGGTATAGTCGCTGCCGGTCCGACGCTGGGGCTCGAAAAACCCTTTATGGTGCAGTGGCAGGAAGGAGGAAGAACTGTTACCGTGCCTTACAACCCGTCTCTCTCGGGGGCGCCTGCCGCCGGCATCCTGAGCGGCTTCGGTAAAAGCAAGATCGTGCCGGGCCTTCATGCAAAGGCGGCCGTCAACCTGGAGCTGAGCACCTTCCGGCATAACGTAACCGGGCTGGAGGTAGGCTTCCTCGTAGAAGCTTTCACAAGACGGATCGAGCTCATGGCCTACAGTAATTCACAAAATGTACCCAATGTGGGCAACAGGAGCTTTTTCACTTCCGGTTACATCAACCTGTACTTCGGCACCAAAAAGCAATAAGTGTCATTTTGAGCAGGGGCATTCCCTTTTAAAATGGTATATTGGCCGCAGTTTTAGCTAAAGATTATGATAGATCTTCCCGTGATTTCGCCGGACCGGAAACGTAAACCCGACTGGCTTCGCGTAAAATTACCTACAGGACCTGACTATCTCAGGGTCAGGCAGTTAGTAGACACTCACAAGCTCCACACTATTTGTGAAAGCGGCAATTGTCCCAATATGGGCGAGTGCTGGGGAGCAGGTACCGCCACCTTTATGATATTGGGCAACGTCTGTACGAGAAGCTGTACTTTTTGTGCGGTAGCCACAGGGCGTCCTAACGAATACGATACCGATGAGCCGAGGCGGGTAGCCGAAGCGATCAGGCTGATGAAAGTCCGGCATGCCGTCATTACCTCCGTCAACCGGGATGAGCTGAAAGACCGGGGAGCGGAGATATGGTACCAGACCGTGCGTATGGTTAAGGAATCCAGCCCGGAAACGACGATTGAAACGCTTATTCCCGACGTCAAAGGAAGCTGGGATGCCCTTTACCGTATGGTGGAAGGAGGTCAGGAAGTGGTGTCGCATAACATGGAAACAGTGGAACGGCTCTACAGGGGCGTACGCCCGCAGGCCAGGTACAGCCGAAGCCTGGAGCAGACGCTCCGCACCAAGGAACTGGGAAAAAGGACCAAATCAGGGATCATGCTGGGACTGGGCGAAACCCCCGATGAAGTCCATAAAGCAATGGACGATCTTGCGGCGCATGGCCTTGATATCCTTACGCTGGGTCAGTATCTTCAGCCAACCAAAATGCACCATGAAGTACTGGAATGGATCACACCGGAGCAATTTGAAAAATACAGGGAAGAAGGCCTCCGGCGCGGCATCGCCTATGTCGAATCGGGCCCCCTTGTACGTTCCAGCTACCATGCAGAAAGACATGTAAACGTACCGATCACACCTTTGAAATCAAAAAATTAACACAAAAAAAACGACCATTTAATTATGCCTTATTTGTTTACTTCCGAATCTGTTTCGGAAGGTCATCCTGATAAAGTTGCCGACCAGATTTCAGATGCGCTCATCGATCATTTCCTGGCCTTCGATCCCGAGAGCAAGGTAGCCTGCGAAACACTGGTGACAACGGGTCAGGTCGTCCTGGCTGGCGAGGTAAAGACCAAAGTTTATCTGGATGTACAAAAAATAGCGCGTGAGGTGATCTCCCGCATCGGGTACAATAAAGGAGAATATATGTTCGATGCCCACTCCTGCGGCGTTCTTTCGGCTATCCATGATCAGAGCGCAGACATCAACCAGGGAGTGGACAGGAAACCGCTGGCTGAGGATTTCGAGGCGCGGGCCGATGCGCAGGGCGCCGGCGACCAGGGTATCATGTTCGGCTACGCTACACGGGAAACCGACAATTTCATGCCCCTGGCGCTCGACATTGCTCATAAATTGCTGCAGGAGCTCTCTGAGATCCGTAACAACGAGCCGCACCTGATCCCTTACCTGCGTCCCGATGCGAAGTCGCAGGTAACGATCGAATACGGCGATGATAATGTCCCGCTGAGGATCGACACCATTGTCGTTTCCACCCAGCATGACGATTTCGACACGGAGGAAGCCATGCTCCGGCAGATCAGGAAAGATATAATTTCAGTCGTTATCCCGCGTGTAAAATCAAAGCTAAAGCCCGAAACCAGGGAGCTTTTCAACGACGACATTACCTACCATATCAACCCTACCGGGAAATTTGTAATAGGCGGCCCTCACGGCGATACCGGCTTGACAGGCCGTAAGATCATCGTCGATACCTACGGAGGGAAGGGAGCTCACGGGGGCGGCGCGTTCTCGGGGAAAGATCCTTCCAAAGTCGACAGGTCGGCGGCGTATGCCACCCGTCATATGGCAAAAAATGCCGTAGCCGCCGGGCTGGCCGATGAAATGCTGGTGCAGATCTCCTACGCCATCGGGGTTGCAAAACCCTGCGGCCTGTTCGTCAATACTTATGGTACTTCCAAGGTCGCGCTTTCCGACGGTGAAATTGCTGACAAGCTCTGTGAACTGTTCGATCTCAGGCCCTACGCCATCGAGCAAAGGCTGAAGCTCCGGAACCCGATCTACTCGGAAACTGCGGCATACGGCCACATGGGACGCCGGAATGAAACGGTTGTCAAAGAGTTCAAAGGTTCTGACGGCACTTCGCTGAAAGTCGAGGTAGAGCTGTTTACATGGGAAAAGCTCGACTACGTAGACAAAATTAAAGAGGCTTTCGGCCTTTAGCCTATGAGCACTGCGCTTCCTGACGGCATTCCGTCCCTGGACCTGTCCGATTTTACAGACGGGACCCCGGAACAGAAAAGGGAATTCGTGGCCGGGATCGGCCACGCTTTCAATACGATCGGTTTTGTCGCCATCAAAAATCACGGACTCGATGAAAAGCTTCGCGGGGATCTTTACGATTCTGTGCGAAGCTTTTTCAGCCTGCCCGAACCGGTAAAGAAAAAATATGAATTCCCGCATCTTTTCGGCCAGCGCGGCTATGTAAGCAAGGGAAAAGAAACCGCCAAGGGGTTCAAGGTCGCAGATCTCAAGGAGTTTTATCACATAGGCCAGCCGGACCCGGCAGAAAATATGGCCGCGAATATTTTCCCGGAAGAAATAGCTGATTTCGAAAAGGATACGGTCAGGGTCTACAAAACCTTCGAGCAAACCGGGAAAATACTTCTTCGCGCCATAGCCCTTTATCTCGATCTGCCTGAAGACTACTTCGAAGCTAAAGTGGCAAACGGCGACAGTATTTTAAGGGCGCTGCATTATTTCCCGATCGAAGACCCGGACGCTGTCCCGGAGGGGGCCGTAAGGGCAGCCGCCCACGGCGACATCAACCTCATCACATTGCTGATGGGAGCCAGCGCAGAAGGCCTCGAAGTGCTGAGGCGCGACGGAAAATGGATCGCTATTACGGCGCTGCCGGACCAGATCGTCGTCAACGTCGGTGATATGCTCGACCGGCTGACCAACCACAAGCTCAAGTCTACCATTCACAGGGTAGTCAATCCGTCGCGCGAAAAAATGAAGACTTCGCGTTACTCCGTCCCGTTCTTTATGCACCCGCGCCCGGATATGGACCTGTCCTGCCTGGAAAGCTGCGTCACAGCCGATTCACCGAAACTGTATACCGATATGACAGCCGGCGGGTTCCTGGATGAAAGGCTGCGGGAGCTCGGGCTGAAAAAATAACAGGCCGGGACACCTCCGGATTCCGGGCGCGATCCTGTTACCTGCAGCCGGTTTTCCCGTATTCTTAATAGTCGATAGGGTTTCGGCTGCTAAACGAATAGATCATGCTCCGCAAAGTTATATTCACGGTCTTCATTACGCTCTCGCTGGCGGGCTGCGCCGGCCTGGGAACCATCTTACAGGACAGCGGCCTCGGCGGGTCCGGCCCTCTTACCAATTCGGAAATTATACAGGGACTCAAGGAAGCCCTCCGGGTAGGCATCAGCAATGGCTCGGATCAGGCCTCCCAGGTAAACGGCTACTTCGGCAACGCGCTCATCAAGATCCTGATGCCCCCGGAAGCCCAGAAGGTCGAGAGCGCGCTCAGACAGATCGGCCTGGGAAAAGAGGTTGACAAATTCATCCTTTCCCTCAACCGGGCGGCCGAAGACGCAGCAAAAAAAGCAAAGCCTATTTTCTTCACCGCGATAACATCCATGACCATCCAGGATGCCCTGGGCATTTTGAACGGCTCCGACACGGCAGCAACGGCGTATCTCAGGCGTACCTCCGGCGTGGCGCTTTTCAACAGCTTCTACCCCGTCGTGGACAGTACTCTCCAATTGAACCAGGCTACCCGCTATTATTCGGATATCGTCAATACCTATAATAAGATACCGTTTGTACAAAAGGTAGATCCCGATCTGAAACGCTATGCTACCAACAAGGCGATCGACGGGCTGTTCCTCCTGGTAGCCGACGAAGAAAGAAAGATTAGGACCGACCCTGTCGCACGTGTAAGCCAGATACTGAAAAGGGTATTCGGAAGCCAGAATAATACGCAGAATGCAACTCCTCCGCGGCTGGCGCCTCCGGGGCAATAGTAAAATTTTCGTAAGCTGGTCGAAAAACCTGATAGTCTTCAGGCAAAAGTGTATGAATCCGAAACTTCGGATCGTTGTACATTAGTAAGACGATAAAGTTGTTCAAAAAAATCTTTTCTCCTGCATGAAAAAGTACCTCTTATTTACCTGCCTGGCACTTTGCCTGTCGCTCAGCTCGTTCGGACAGCTTGGAAAAAAACTTGACGGGCTGATCAGCAAAGGAAACAGCAGCCAGCAAGGCAGCGGCTTATCTGAGAATGAAATCATCAGCGGTCTGAAAGAAGCCCTTAATGTCGGTATAAAAAACGGCGCCACACAGGCCTCATCCCTGGACGGCTTCCTGAAAAACGAAGCCATCAAGCTTATGCTTCCGCCGGAGCTGCAAAGAGCCGAGGCTACGCTGCGTAAGCTCGGGTTGGGAAGCGAGGTCGACAAGTTTATCGTTTCGCTCAACCGGGCAGCGGAAGATGCGGCAAAAGAGTCTGTACCCATCTTTACATCCGCTATCACCTCTATGTCGGTGAAAGACGCCCTTGGCATTCTAAACGGCGCCGATACAGCTGCCACCTCCTACCTGAAAAGAACCACCAATACAGGGCTCTATGACGCTTTTTTTCCTGTAGTGGAAAAAACGCTCGATAAAAATGAAGCTACCCGGTACTATACCGACCTGGCCAACGCCTACAACAAGGTCCCCCTCGTCAAGAAAATCAACCCGGATCTCAAGCAGTACGCTACGCAAAAAGCCATGGACGGCCTGTATCACCTGATTGGAGAAGAAGAAAAGAAAATACGGAAAGATCCGGTAGCCCGCGTTACCCAGACGTTGAAAAAGGTATTTGGCGGTTGAGCATTAAAATAATTTAATACATTCTCCCTATTTTTAAGCCTTCATCAACAACAAACCTCCATATGACAAAAAAGATCAGGAAAGAAGATGCGCTGCACTATCATGCAAAGGGAAGACCCGGGAAAATCCAGGTAGTTCCTACCAAGGAGTACAATTCGCAGCACGATCTTACACTGGCTTACTCACCCGGAGTAGCAGTGCCCTGTCTTGAAATCGCCGATAACCCGGAGGACGCCTATACCTATACGGCAAAAGGCAACCTCGTAGCGGTCGTCAGCAACGGTACCGCCGTGCTTGGCCTGGGCAATATCGGTCCTGAAGCTTCAAAACCCGTCATGGAAGGAAAGGGGCTGCTTTTTAAAATATATGCGGACATAGACGTATTCGATCTCGAGCTCAATACTACCGACGTCGACGAGTTTGTACGGACTGTCAAAATACTGGAGCCTACGTTCGGAGGCATCAACCTGGAGGACATCAGGTCGCCGGAATGCTTCGAGATCGAGGCCAGGCTGAAAAAAGACCTGAACATACCGGTCATGCACGATGACCAGCACGGAACTGCGATCATCTCAGGTGCGGCGCTGCTCAATGCTCTCGAGCTGGTAGGAAAGGATATTTCGGCGGTAAAAGTAGTGATCTCGGGGGCCGGAGCCGCCGCCATCTCCTGCGCACGCCTCTATCTCAGCCTCGGGGTAGCCGCCTCTAACATCGCTATGTTCGACATCAACGGGCATATCAACCGGGGACGCAGCGACCTCGACCCCATCAGACAGGTCTTTGCGACTGAAAAGCGCTATAATTCTATGGCCGAAGCGTTTGACGGTGCGGACGTATTCCTGGGCCTTTCGGTAGGCAACATCGTAACGCGGGACATGATCCGCCGCATGGCCGGGAATCCTATCGTGTTTGCAATGGCCAATCCTGACCCGGAAATCTCTTACCAGGAAGCCGTGGAAGCCCGCCCCGACGTCATCATGGCTACCGGCCGGTCGGATTTCCCCAACCAGATCAACAATGTGCTGGGCTTTCCCTACATATTCCGCGGCGCTCTCGATGTACGCGCTACTGAAATCAATGAAGCTATGAAGCTCGCTGCGGTATATGCTCTTGCCAACCTGGCTAAGAAGCCGGTCCCCGATATTGTCAATATCGCTTATAACGAGGAAAGCATCGCTTTCGGCAGGCAGTACATTATCCCGAAGCCGGTAGATCCGCGGCTGCTGACCACAGTCGCGCCCGCCGTAGCAAAAGCGGCGATTGAAACCGGTGTGGCACGCAAGCACATTGACGACTGGGAAGCCTATGAGCTGGAGCTGGCCTCCCGCCAGGGCAGGTTCGACAGGCTCTCCAGGGTGATCATCAGCAAAGCCAAATCTGCTCCGAAGCGGGTGGTTTTTGCGGACGCTGAAAATCTCCAGGTGCTGAAGGCAGCCCACCAGGTCAGGGAAGAAGGAATCGCAGTGCCTGTTTTCCTCGGGGACGAAAAAATTGTGCGAAAGCTGATCAGGGAAAACAATCTCGACCTGGCCGATGTCCCGGTCATTTTCACCCAGTCGGAAGCCATGCGGCCCAAGCTTGAAGAATATGCAGCCAGGCTTTATGACCTGAGAAAACGCAAGGGGCTATCGTCTTTCGAAGCGACCCGGCTGATGTACAACCGGAACTATTTCGGCTCGATGATGGTGGAAACCGGGGAAGCGGATGTGCTCATCTCCGGCTTGTCGCGCAACTACCCTGATACGCTCCGCCCTGCCCTCCAGATCATCGGCCGGGCGACGGGTGTCAACAGGGTAGCAGCCATGTATATCCTCCATACCCCTCATGGCCCGCTGTTCTTTTCCGATACGACGGTCAATCTCAATCCTACGGCGGAAGAGCTCGTCGAAATTACCGAGCTGACCGCCGGCGCCGTAGAAAAGTACAATATCAAACCGAGGATCGCCTTAGTCACCTACTCGAACTTCGGCAGCGCGAAAGGAGAAGACGCCGAAAAAATGAGCCGCGCCGTCGCCATTCTCAAAGCAAAGCACCCCGACATGATCATCGACGGTGAGATGCAGGCCCACCTGGCGCTCGATACCGAATTGCTGAAAAAGAACCATCCCTTTGCCGACATCATCGACGGAGGGGCCAATACGCTCATATTCCCCAACCTTTCCGCCAGCAATATCGCCTACAACCTGCTGAAAGAGGCGGCCCGCCTGGAAACGATCGGCCCCATCCTGCTGGGATTGAAAAAGCCCGTGCACGTGCTGCAGCTGGGCAGCTCGGTGAGGGAGATCGTCAACATGGTAGCGACGGCAGTGGTGGATGCGCAGCAATAGCTCCTTACCCCCCAAACTCCATTCTCGCCAGCGGGCTCACCTTTTGATCTGAGAATTCTCCTTTTTCATATTTGAACGCAGCCGCCATGGCGATCATGGCCGCGTTGTCGGTGCAATACTCAAATTTCGGGATATAGGTATTCCAGCCCAGCTTTTCCCCGGCCTCCAGTACCGCATCCCGCAGGCCTGAATTGGCGGAAACTCCTCCCGCGATGGCAATCTCTTTTATTCCCGTTTGACGGGCCGCCTTCTTCAATTTCCGCAGCAATGTCTCGGTTAGCGTAAACTGCAGGCTTGCACAAAGATCATGGATACGTTCCTGTATGAAGGACGGGTTTGCCGACGACTGTTTCTGAATAAAATACAAAAAGGCCGTTTTGATGCCGCTGAATGAAAAATCCAGCCCGGGTATCTCCGGGATCGGGAACTCAAAGGCGTGCGGGTTTCCTGTTGCGGCCAGCTTGTCTACCAAAGGCCCCCCGGGGTAGTCCAGCCCGAGGATTTTGGCCCCTTTGTCGAACGCCTCCCCTACGGCATCGTCCAGCGTCTCGCCTATGATCTCCATTTCCAGCGGAGCAGTTACTTTTACGATCTGGGTATGCCCGCCGCTCACGGTCAGGCAAAGAAACGGGAATGAAGGCCTGGGTTCGTCTATAAAATGGGCCAGTACATGCGCCTGCATGTGATTCACTTCTATCAGGGGGATTTTCAGCGCGAGAGCCATGGCCTTGGCAAACGAAACACCGACAAGCAGCGAGCCCAAAAGCCCCGGCCCCCTGGTGAAAGCGATCGCATTCAGATCATTTTTTGCTAAATTTGACTGCTCAAGCGCCTCGCGGACGACCGGGAGGATATGCTGCTGATGGGCGCGCGAAGCCAGTTCCGGCACAACGCCTCCGTATTGCTGGTGTATCAACTGCGTTGAAACAACATTGGAACGGATTTTGCCGTTACTTATGACAGCAGCAGAAGTTTCATCGCAGGAAGATTCGATAGCCAGTATATGCATGGGGATCCACTTTGTTTGAACGCTTTCCCGAGGGGCGGTATGTCCTCAGTTGCCGGCGTAGATTAGTGGACAAAATTACACATTTTTGTGCGGTTGAAAGAAAAGTAGGTAAATGAAGCAGTTATTGAAATCCCTGGGCAACGGACTGATACTGGCAATGATCTTGTCGTTGTTCATGCTCGGGATTGTAACAATTGCCGTGCAATTCCCTTCCGTTCAGACCTTTCTCGTCAGAAAAGCATCCGATTATTTTTCCGAAAAGCTTCAGCATCCTATCTCCATAGGCAGGGTGAATATCAAATGGTTTGATGTGATATCGCTGCAGCAGGTGTCGGTCAGGGATGGCCGGAACGAGCATATGATCGAGGTAGAACGGCTGGACGTGGATTTCGACGTGCTGGGTCTCACCGGCCGGAAACGGCCGGGCGTCTTCCTTGACGAGGTGCTTCTCTTCAAACCGGATGTCAACATCCAGAAAAATATTGTTACGGGGGAACTCAACATCGATGAGTTCATTGCGAGCATCGCAGCTCTGACGCAAAAAAAAGATACCACCAATAAAAAAAGAAACATCTTCGGGATAGGCAAGGCGCAGATCGTTGACGGGATCTTTCATTTCGGTGACAAGAGAGTCCCGCCGGTGGCCGACCCGCTGGTTTTTGATTTCAAGAACTTCACGCTCGACAACCTGCAAAGCGAGCTTCTCGATTTTTCCCTGTCAGGCGATACGGTAACGTTCCAGGCCGTCGGGATGACCGCCAGTGACCGGCATACAGGCCTTACCATCGACAAACTGGATACCCGGTTCAGCTTCTGCCGGAAAGCGATGGTACTGGCAGACCTGGATGTCCTGGCCGGCTCGTCGCATATCAGAAATTACCTCGCTTTCCGCTACGACCATCCTTCTTCCTTCAACGATCTTAACAACAAAGTAGAGATAGAGGCCCGCTTTGCCGACTCGAAAATCCATTCCGACGATATCGGCTACTTTGCAAAATACCTGTTCTCGCTAGATGAAACCTGGCAGGTGACCGGCAATTTCAAGGGTAAGGTAACAGATTTTACGCTGAGCAACCTGAACATGCGTTTCGGCGAACAAAGCGTTCTGAAAGGAGAATTTACTTTTCGCGGCCTTCCCGAGTTCAGGACCACGGGTATGTTTTTCAAGCTGCAGGACAGTTATATCTATCCCCGGGACTTGGTGCAGTACCATCCGCCCGCGGGCTTTCACAAAACGCTTCAGAAATTCGGCAACATCAGGGCGAATGCCATCTATGCAGGGTCGATAGCCGATTTCACGGTGAAGGGCCAGTTTCATACAGACATCGGCTACCTCGATACCGACCTCGTATTTCATGCCCGGGAATCGCACAATACTACTTATAAAGGTTACCTGAAGACGCAAAATCTCGATCTCGGCATCGTGCTGGACAATACCGAAGCTTTTCAGAAGCTCGATTTTGCCGGGAATATAGA
>MEDT01000144.1 GCA_001724175.1 Cytophagaceae bacterium SCN 52-12
GAGCTTTTCGGGAGAAACTTTCTTGAAGGTAAGCGCGTAGTATCCCTGCGAGAGCTGATCGTCCAGCATTTTTGAAGAGCCGCACATCTTTTTGGCAAGCCTTTCGGCCGCTTCCATATAAACAGGGTCATTCAGCGTGACAAGCGCCTGCAGCGGCGTGTTGGTCCTGATGCGCCTGGATTGACAGAATTCACGGCTGGGAGCGTCAAACGTCGTCATCGACGGGTAAGGCGCCGTTCTTTTCCAATAGGTATAAAGCGCGCGCCGGTACTTGTCTTCTCCTTCGCTCACTACCCACTTTTCGCCGTTGTAGGGCGACAGCCATATGCCGTCGGGCTGCGGCGGCATTACGCTCGGTCCATGCATCTTGTGCGACAGCAGCCCGCTGGCCGCCAGGGCCTGATCTCTCACCTGCTCCGCCCCGAGACGGACCCTCGGCCCCCTCGACAGCCACCTGTTATCCGGGTCTGAATTGTTTTTTTCGGCAGTTGTCTCGGAAGATTGCCGGTAAGTAGCAGACATTACAATGATTTTAAGCAGCTTTTTGGTGCTCCAGCCATAATCTTCCATCAACCGGACCGACAGCCAATCCAGAAGCTCGCGATGGGTAGGCGGCGCTCCCTGCGAACCGAAGTCTTCCAGGGTCTCTACGATGCCCAGGCCAAACAGCTGCTCCCAGAACCGGTTGACTATCACCCTGGAGGTAAGCGGGTTGTCCCGGCTCACCATCCACCTGGCCAGTCCCAGGCGGTTTGCCGGGTAGTCTGCCGGAAGCTGGTCGAACAGCGCCGGTACGGACGGGTTCACGACGTCTCCTTTCACCAGCCAGTTGCCCCGCTCAAAGACCTGTGTTTTCCTGAAAAGGTCGCCTTCCCCTTCCCACATGACGGGCGTGTTCAGGACCCGCCTGGAAAGCAGCCCGGCATACTCCTTCTCCTTCTCTTCTCCTTCGGCCCCTCCCGGAAACGGTTCCTGGAAAGCTATCCACTTGAAAGAAACCCAATCCTCGGGAGCTTTAGGGTGCTCCACCTCTACGAAAAGCGAATGCCTGCCGGAGAGCGCAGGGATTTTGATTACCAGCAGGGAGTCACGCCAGGTACTTCCTGTTTTCGGAACGTCTATTTCCGCCACTTTCACGGCGCGGGTGCTGTCGGTATAAAACTTCATCTTTGCCCCCTCCTTACCGGTACCGACGGTAATCAGCATTCTTTCCTTTCCGGTAAAAGTGAGAGAGGGCCCCATCGCAGAACCTTTATGCTGAATGCCGAGGTATTTTGAATCCAGGAGGGTGGAGCGGGGACCCAGCGCGAAATCGTGGGAGTTGACTTTCGGCTCCGTCACCTTCAGGAAACGGTATACCTCTGCGGCCTGCTTCGTATCGTACCGGCCTACCCAATCACGGAGCGCGGCTGCCTGCAGCGAATCTCCGGCTTTATAGTGCCGCAAAGTCGGGGTCTCGCTGGTAACGTCCTCATCCCGCGTATTGTTGAAAAATGCCATGTACCTGTAGTACTCGTCATGCCTGATGGGATCATACGTATGGCTATGGCACTGCACGCAGCCGAATGTCGTGCCGTGCCAGACCTCCCACGTAGCGTTTACCCGGTCGATAATGGCCGCTACCCGGAATTCTTCGTCCTCAGTACCCCCTTCATCATTGTTCATGGTATTGCGGTGAAAGGCGGTTGCGATCAACTGCTCGTCCGTAGGCACCCCGTCGTTTCCTCTCAGCAGATCTCCAGCCAGCTGCTCAATGGTAAACTGGTCGAACGGCTTGTCTTTATTGAAAGCGTCGATGACGTAATCCCGGTATTTCCATATCACCCTGGAAGCGTCTCTTTCGTAGCCTTTGGTATCGGCATAACGCGCCAGGTCCATCCACATGGCGGCCCATCTTTCACCAAATGCCGGGGAAGACAGCAGCCTGTCGACGAGCTTTTCATATGCCCCTGGTGAAGGATCGGCGACAAATGCCTTCACCTCATCCTCCCCGGGCGGCAGGCCCGTCAGATCGAGGCTCAGCCTCCGGATCAGTATTTCCCTTTCGGCATCGGTATTATGGTCCAGCTTTTTCTCTCTCAGCTTGTCCAGCACAAAATAGTCGATTTCATTCTGTGCCCACTTTTTGTCATTTCCCAGGAGGCCGAACAGGTTCCGCCAGCTCCGCAGCGACGGTATTTCCGGTTCTTCCACCCTGCCGTATGCCCAGTGCACGCCCCATTCGGCGCCCTGATCGATCCATTTTTTGAGAATATCAATTTCATTGTCCGCCAGGGGTGCGCCGTCTTTCGGCATCCTTTCATCCGGGTCGTCCGAAAGGATCCGGCGAATCATCTCGCTGTGCTTCGGGTCTCCCTTTATGACGGCGATTTTTCCTGATTTCCCGGGTTTGTACATTTCCTCCTCGAACAGAAAGCTCACGTTCCCCGCTTTCTTCACCCCTCCGTGGCACCCGATACAATGTTTGTTCAGGATAGGCTTTACATCGGCATTGTAGTCGACCTTACCGCCCCGGCTGCTCCAGGCCAGGAAAGCGGCTATCCCGGAAAAAACCAAAAAAATGCTATTGAGAATCAGCTTCATACGATAATCCGGCAGGTATTTATAAAGCCGGCTTTAAGGCTCCTGCTTATAAATAATGCTAAATTAAAAAAGAATTGTACACCCCGGGAGAAGGACACCAACTTTTCATATCCTGATCATGTTGTGCCTGCCCGCGGTTACATCAAGGTCGATCGTATGGGTCCGTAAAAGAAGAGCTAAATCAATTCGGGAGGCCTGAAAAAAACAATCTAAACCTGCTTGATACAAACAGGTTTAGAAGTTTTTCAAAACGTTGAGTAAATAAAGGCCGTAGAACAATATCGACAAATACTGTAGAACTAATACAACCATTAATACTTTCTGACTACTCCGAAGTAACGCGAAATCTAAGTTTTTTTTACTTTTTATACGATCCGGCGGCAACACCCTACTCCTCTCCTCTGAGAACTATTTTATTTTCAATGACTTCTCTTAACCTTCAATAGTTTGTTAAATTTTGATTTAACATTTTGATTTTCAGAAAAATATATATAAAAAAACACAGTAAGAAGGATTTAACACCCCAAAAGTAATATCACCGGGGATGCCCCTGTTTTTGACGGATAAGGATCCCGTCAGTTCGTTCCAGTCTGCCCAGAAGGTGATGCTGTTCCCGATGAAAACAATGTCCTGCGGAGATTGAGGAAAGGTACGGAAGAGCTCAACCCTTGTCCGGTAAATTTCAGGACGGGCTGTGCTATCCCAGGGGATTTCCTGCGCCTGCGCCGCTGCTGTCATTCCTGCCAGTAGCAGCCACAGGACCGGCCTGTTTCGGATAAGATATCGGATCATGATTCTTTTACTTTAAATGTTCTTTGTAATTTACTCCTAAAACTCAACGATGTACTGTTAACATTCAAAATAAAATCATTACTTTTGCACTCGTTTTTCCCGCAATGAGTCATATGAGGGGGCGCCACCCTTTCCGCTGGGCTTATGGGCTGTTCACAGTTTTAATCTATTAAATTTGTCATGAGTGATTTAATCAAACTCGTAGAGGCACTTTCAGAAGACCGCAGGGACCAGTATCCCGATTTCGGACCAGGTGATACCATCACGGTACACGTGAAGATCAAAGAAGGGAACAAAGAGCGTGTCCAGCAATTCCAGGGTACTGTAATTCAACGCCGCAACCCCAATTCCGCCGGCGAGACATTCACAGTCCGCAAGATCTCCAACGGCATCGGTGTAGAACGGATTTTCCCGATCCTTTCCCCGAGCATTGACAAAATTGAATTGCTGCGCAGAGGAAAAGTACGTCGCGCCCGGATATTTTATCTCAGGGGCCGTCACGGCAAGGCAGCCAGAATTAAAGAACTTAAAGCATCTAAATAGGTCCTTTAGGCAAAGTATAAAAAAAGGCCGCTTCCGGAAAAGAAGCGGCCTTTTTTTATACGGCAGAAACGGGCCGCGGCAGCCTTCCCGGCATATTTAATTTGGCGCACATGACGGCAGCTGCTATCTTTAATCCTGATATATGCGATACCAACTATGAAGACATCCGGATTACTGCTTCTTGCCTGCCCGCTGCTCATGCTTGCCGGCTGCTATGACCGGGAGCGCGAGACAAGGCTTACCCAGCGGGAGCGCAACCTGCTTGTGAAAGAAAAACAGTTTGCCATGAAGGAGTCCGAATACCTTTCGCTCCTGCAAATGCGCGACAGCCTTCTTGCCCTTAAAGACACCGCGAGCACGATTGCGGCCTGGCCCGAAGAGATCGCGGGGTACTGGAACAGCAAGGTCGTATGCACGGAATCGAACTGCCCGGAATACATAGTCGGCGATCAGCGCAATGACACCTGGCTGTTTGCCAGCGATTCTACCCGGATGGTGGTAAAAGTGATCAACAACAACAGGCTGGTACGTGTATACAACTCATCTTTCAACGAAAGGGCGATCAGCCTGACCTTCAGCACCGACTCTTCGGCGTCCAAGCAGGTATTAATGAGTGTATTGCTAAACGATCTGGGTCAGAACAAAATAAGGGGCATCCGGACAATATCGGTCGACAACAGGTGCGCAGCCCGGTTCAACGTCGAGCTGAGCCGCCCTAATCCAGGTAAAGAATAGCGCTATGATATTAACCAATATCTACGATATATCGCTTCCTATCGAAGACCCGGTGCTGAAGTTCCTGATACTCCTGGTCATCATCCTGTGCGCCCCCCTGCTGCTCAACAAAATAAAGGTGCCTCATTTGCTCGGCCTCATCATCGCGGGCAAGCAGGTTGAGCCCGTTCTGGCCTATGCTTGCCCGCGACAGCGCCATTGTCGTTACCGGGACAACCGGGCTGCTGTATATCATGTTCCTGGCCGGGCTGGAGATCGATATGGGCGATTTCAAAAAGAACAAATGGAAGAGCCTGGCCTTCGGCATGTACACCTTCATTATCCCGCTGACCCTTGGCTACCTGGGCGGGTATTACCTGCTGGGCTTTTCGCAGCTCACTTCTTTCCTGTTTGCAAGCCTTTTTTCATCACACACGCTGATCACCTACCCGCTGGTCAGCAAAATGGGATTGTCTAAAAACCTGGCTGTCAACATCGCGGTGGGCGGAACGATGATCACCGATATCCTGGCGCTGATGGTGCTGGCGATCTCGGTAGGTATGGCCAAAGGCGAGGTAGGCAGCGAATTCTGGCTCAGGCTTACCATATCGGTGCTGCTTTTCGGGATGACGGTGCTCTTTTTATTCCCGGTGATAGGCAGGTGGTTTTTCAAGAAAGTCAGCGACAGGATCTCGCAATACATTTTTGTGCTGGTGATGATCTATCTCGCCGCTTTGCTGGCCGAGCTGGCCGGCGTCGAAGCCATCATCGGCGCCTTCCTGGCAGGCCTGGCTCTCAACCGGCTCATCCCTCCTACCTCTTCGCTCATGAACCGTGTGGAATTTGTCGGGAACGCCATTTTCATTCCCTTTTTCCTGATAAGCGTAGGGATGATCATCGATTTTACCGTTTTCTTCAAAAGCTGGGAAACGATCAAGGTCGCATCGGTGATGACAATTCTGGCCATCAGCACCAAATACCTGGCGGCAAGGGCCACTGAAAAAACCTTCCGGCTGCGGCAGGAAGAAGGAGGGCTGATTTTCGGACTTAGCTCTGCGTCTGCCGCCGCTACGCTGGCTGCCGTCATGGTCGGTTATAACATCATCATTTCCGAAAATGAGGCCGGGGAGCCGCTACGTCTTCTGAACGACCACATCCTGAACGGGAGCATCCTGATGATACTTGTCTCCTGTACCGTATCGTCGTTCGTTACAATGGCCAATGCCAACAAGATAGCCGACGCCGACCATGAAGAGACGGTGGCCGGAAACAGCCCCGAAGAAGAGAATATACTGCTGGCCCTCAACCATCAGGATACGGTTGAAAAAATGGTCAACCTGGCGCTGATGATCAAGGCCAAAAACAATACCGACAGGATATTCGCGCTGAATGTGATCAACGAGGAGAAAAACGAATCCTCGGTAAAGAATGCCGATAAAATCCTGACGGCTGCGGTAGATGTCGCAGCTGCTTCGGATATTCACCTTCAGCCGCTTACCCGCTACGACAACGACGTCATCAGCGGCATCAACAATGTGCTGAAAGAGAAGAAAGTTTCCGACCTGGTCATCGGCATGCAGGACAACAAAGGGTTTTCGCCTTCTTTTGTCTACAATCTTTATAACGGCTATCTGCAGAACAGGAATGCCAACATCCTGGTTTACCACGCTGCGCAGCCTATCTCCACGATCAAAAGACATGTCGTCATCCTGCCGTTTATGTCGCATACCGAGCCGGGGTTCTTTCATTCGCTGCTCAGGATATGGAACATAGGACGCAATTCAGGAGCAGTGCTCAGCTTTTACAGCAGCAGGGTTTGTATCGACATATTGAAGAGGATCCACAAGCGGGCCAATATAGAAGCCGATTTCAATGTAGTGCACGAATGGACACGCCTGGAGCAGATCCTGAAGGACGTCGATACCGACGAAGGGCTGATCCTCGTGATGGCAAAATCCGGGATGACCTCCTATTCGCCGCAGATGCGCACGGTTCCGGATATACTTAATGCCCGGTTTTCCGATAAAAACTATCTCCTGGTGTACCCGTATTCAGGATCTGAAGAGGATGACGGGGAAAAACGCTCGGTCAACAGCCACGGCGATTTTATCGAAATCGGGAATATTATCGGGAAAATGTTTAAATGATTCACTTTCTAAATGCCTGTATCCTTCTCCGCACCAATGCATCCTTTGGGTTTACCTTTTCCAGGAAATCCAGCGCTTTCCCGGCAGCGTAGCGGTTGCCGGTTTCCAGTATCTCCGAAATTTTGCGAAGCGTATTCACATCTGCTACCCCCCTCGCAAGAAAGAGATTCAGCACCTCGCCCAGCAGATCGCCGTTCAGCCGGGACGCCGTTTCAGCCAGGAACGATACGGTTTCCGGCCTCAGCGTACCGGCATCTTTCAGCTTCTGTATCGCCGGCTTCCTGACGGCGTAGGCTCCGTCCGAGACCAGGCCCGCCAGCACTGCCTGTACGTTTTTCCTGTCTGCCATACTCCGGGAGAAAGAAGCGATAGCCGATGCTGATACATTCAGGTTGGCGCTTCCGGTGAGGGCAAGCACCTTTTGCGTGACCTCTTCCTCCCAATCCGGCAGCTTCGTGAGCCGGTCCAGCGCCCAGCACTGAAGGCGGGGCTCGCCGGTATCCAGCAGCATCAGCGCGAGCCTGTCCGTAAAAATATCGCTGCTCAGCCGGGAAACCGCTTCTCTTGTTTTCCCGTAAACGATATGCCACAAGCGATAGGTGGTAAAAGCCGCTCCCGGGACGATGTATTCCAGGATATCTTTCAGAGTCGCGGAAGAAACCGCATCCGCTTCTCCCGGGTCTCCCGTACCCGGGACCAGCTCCTCAAAAGTATAGTCGGCCAGCGGAGAAAGCGAATCGGAAAGAATCCCGTGCAGCTTCAGGTACTCTTCATGCGAGAAAGGATCATGGTCAGTCTTGCTTAAAAACTCTCCCGGAGGCATTTCGAAACCCATATAGCCGCCTGCGGGATCCCAGTAGACCGCGATATCCAGCAGGCGGCATTTTCCGTCGAAGCATACGCTTGTCTTTATCGCCCGGGAATAGGATACCGGGGTGCCGTCGCGCGTAAGGTTCTGGTACAGGATATCAGAGCCGGTGGAATCGCCGAAATCCATCCTGTATTCAACCTGCTTTACCGGCTTGTCCTTCACCACGGCATCTCTGAAAAAACGTACGGGGATAGTCTGCGCCCCTCCCTTAGAGAAAGAGCACAACACCATCCCCAGAAAGAACAGCCTGTCAAACCTCATGTACCGGCGTCAGGTGGTTTTTACGGGCACAATCGCCCCATGTTCCTCCAGCAGCTTCCTCAGGTCCGCATAAGGTACTTCCAGCGGGGTTTTGCCTGACATGCCGGCCAGGGCCGCCGCGGCTGCGGCGGCCTGGCCCATACCCATACAGGAGGCTTGCACCCGCAAAGCCGAATTGGCCAGCCGGTCGCTGCTCAGGCAGCGGCCGGCTACCAGGAAATTCCGGCTTCCCCTGGGCGCCAGCGCCCGCAGCGGGATGGTCGGCACCACTCCCTCGACCAGGTGCTTCGGGATAACCCCTTTGTCGTCATGCAGGTCGATCGGGTAGTAGGAATAGGAAACGGCGTCGTCAAATACCTTGCCTGTTACGTAGTCCTCGTGCGTGATCAGGTATTCGCCGTCGATCCGGTAGGTCTCCCGCACCGCGGTTTCGTTCTGCACATCCTCGATACGTGTTTTCTCCAGGCCGGGAAGCGTACGGAGAAACCGGAGCATCTTCATTAAGGAGGTTCTTCCCTGGATATTGGCGAGGGTATGCGTTTCTGAAGTCGTCGAATCTGCTCCCGCAATATGCTGAACATTATCTCCGTGCTTCCGCAGAACGCCCGATACATTCAGGAACTCCTTTTTTACCAGGGTGCCCTTCTTCACCTCCTCGTCATAACGCGCTTCGATCATTTTGAAATCGAGCTTGTCCAGGTCGTATCCGGTCAGCTTGAACTGAAGCGTACCCGGCTGGGTTTCGGCTTCCCGCAGTACCGGGAAACCAGCCATGGAAGCCGCAAACGCGTTGCCGGTGCAATCAATCAGCTGACCGGCCTGGATAGTCGTTTCAGTTCCCTTTCCCACCGTTACGACTTCCCATCCGTTTTTAAGCGGTCTTATCGTCGTGGGCGTCTCGTAATAGCGGATCTCCACCCCGGCGTCGATCACTTTTTCTTCTGCGAGCATGGCATAAAGCTGGCCGTTCACAAGTACCTGGTGCCTCCAGTGCTGCCTGCCGTGGGGAATCGAAACATTGGGAAGCGGGTCGTCATTCATCGCTACGGCTTCCTGCACGAGCTCCCAGCCGATACCTCCTATCACCTGCTTTCCCCACGCAAAGAAAATCCCGGGGAAATTGACCCCGCCGGTAGTAGTCACTCCGCCGAGCTGACTACCGTTTTCGACCAATATGGTTTTCCTTCCCGCACGGCCCGCCTGGATCGCGGCCACTACACCGGCAGTGCCTCCTCCGATCACCAGGATGTCTGTCCTGAGCGTTTTTTTCGAGACCCGGTAGGGTTCGCGTAAACGCTCTCCTTTCAATATCGTGGGTACTCCCAGCGACATAGACCCTAAAGCAGCCAGCGCCGATCTTCGTTTCATCAGAGTAAATTTTAAATGTTGGTAATTTGTAAATTAACCGGGTCCCTGAGCGCGGTCGAAGGGCGCCTAATACCCCGGATTCTGGTCTTTCGACGGATCGAGCATATTGTTATAATTCATTTCCGACAACGGGATAGGCCACAAAAGATGCTTTTCAGCTACCGTCTTATTTTTCCCGTAGGCTATGAGCTCATTTACCTTCCCGGTTCTTCTCAGCTCATGCCAGCGTTTTCCTTCATACAAAAACTCGTATCCGCGTTCTTTGATGACAAGGTCGATAAAACTGTCCTGCGTCAACCCGGCAGCCTCATAGTCGACTTCAGAAGGCGCAGCCGGCGCAAATCCGTAAGCCCTGCGCCTCACTTTGTTCAACGCTTCCAGCGCTGCCGCCGAAACCTGTCCGTCAGCGCGGGCCGCCGCTTCTGCATAAATGAGCAGTACATCGGCATAGCGGTAAATCGGCTGGTCGTTGCCGGCGCCACTTTGGCTGATGGCCTCTGTATCTACGTATTTGGAGCTGACCAGCGTATTGGGCCCGAGACCGAAATTAATATTATCCCACAACTTTTTTCTCAGATCATCGTTGTCCCAGTTCACAAAGTTAGGATTTGTCTTGTCGCCATGAACGGCATAAGCCCCGTCGAACTTGAAAAGTTTAGTGCTTGGGTGGTTGGAGATCCAAAGGATATAGTTCCCCTGGTCCTCAAGCCGCGAATACTTAAAATAGAAAATTTCTTCCGGGGTAGTCAATATCGTCGGACCAAATAGGTTGTACTGGAAATCGGTCGCCGATGTAACCGGTACCAGGCTGAATTTGCCCGAGTCGATCACCTGCTTCGACCGGTTGGCCGCTTCCTGGTAGTTCTCCAGCTCCAGGTATACATCCGCCAACAGCGATTTTGCAGCCCACAAAGAAGGCCTGCCTATATCCTTTGGAGTGTCCGGCAGGTTGGCCTCCGCTGCGAGAAGATCAGAAACGATCAGGTCGTATACCTGTGCCACAGGGCTCTTGGGAAGGTCTTTTTCATTCATATTGGCCTCGGTCCTCAACGGAATGCTTCCCCAGTTCCTTACCAGGTGAAAGTAGGTATAAGCTCTCAGGAATTTGGCCTCTGCGACATACTTATCAATATCCTGCTGACTGATGGAAGATCCGTTCGGAGCATTTTCTATGACCAGGTTTGCATTCCGGATGGCCAGGTAAAAAGAATTCCAGAAGCCCGCCACCCTGGTGATGTTTGCGTCGTTAAGCCCCTGGTAGTCGCTCAGGGGGGTCCAGCTACCCCGGCCGTACATCCAGTCGGATTGACACTCCAGAGTAGCTACATAATTGGCTATCGTACTAATCCTCAAAGGCCGGTAGACCGCATTTACTGCCGTTTCAACTTCTTCCGCTGTATTGTAGAACACCTCTACGGCCAGTGATTTCGGCGATTCGACCAGCATGCTGTCGCAGGAGCTCATCGATCCTGCCAGCGCCGCAATACAGCCGATAGCAAACAACTGCTGCTTTATATGGGTTATTTTTCTGCTCATGATGCTTTGATTTAATGGGTCCAAAACTTGTCTTCCGGCTTCAAAAACCGACTCTTACGCCGACCGTCACCGATTTGGCCACCGGGTAGCTGTTGTGGTCTATCCTGTAATTGGTTTCCGGATCCCACCACGAATACCCGGTAAAGGTCAGCAGGTTCTGCCCGCTTACATAGACATACAGGTTACGCAAAGCTTTCGACCTGATCAGCTCCGACGCCAGGTTATAGCCTATCGAAATGTTTTTTAAGCGGAGGTAAGACCCGTCCTCGATGAACCTGTCTGACATACGGACGGGCGATCTCAGGCTGATTTTCGGGTATTGAGCATCGGGAGAGTCGGGCGTCCAGTGATTGTAAAACACCGACCGCGGCATATTCAGCCCGAAGCCGTAGTCCATCGTATTGGTAATAGCACTGGCATTGAATATATCATTACCCTGCGAGCCCTGCCAGAACATGTTAAACTCAAATCCTTTGTAAGTCAGGTTGGAGCTAAGCCCGTAGATAAAATCCGGGTTTGCATCGCCGATATAGGTTTTGTCGGCCTGGGTAATGGCACCGTCTTCATTGAGGTCTTTAAAGACAATAAAGCCGTTGGAATCGTACCCTGCTTCTTTGTAGCCCCAGAATTGCCCCACCGGTCGGCCTTCTCGCAGGATGCCGGTTGCGTCGTTTACGATGATGACGCCGATGTTGTCGCGGAGAATATCCTCCCCTCCGTAGAGGCTGACCACCTTATTCCGGTTAAATGCTATATTCGCATTGACATCCCAGGTAAAATCACCTTGTTTCAAAACAAGGGCGTCCAGACCCAGTTCGAATCCTTTATTTTGTACTTTCCCTACATTCATGACCGTGCTGGTGTATCCCAGCGAAGAAGGGAGCGATACCACGCTCAGCAAATCGCGCGTGTTTTTTACATAATAATCTAACGTCAGGAGGAGCCGGTTGTTAAATAGTCCGAGGTCCGCGCCGGCATCAAACTGGGCGGTGGTTTCCCATTTCAGATTGCCCGGCAGCCTCGTGCCGGGGGCAAAGGTATTGGCAAAAGCGTCGTTAAAAATCGTCCTGTTTGGCTCCAGGTTGTTCAAAGTCATATAAGGAGTGACTCCCGGGCTACCTGTTATCCCCCAGCTGGTTCGGAGCTTCAGATCGGATATCACACGGTTGTCGACCAGGAAATCTTCGTTTGAAACTCTCCAGGCGAACGCGGCCGACGGGAAGTACCCCCATTTTGAGCCCGGGCTGTAAACCGACGCTCCGTCTCTCCTGATACTGGCAGTCAACAGGTAACGGTTGTCGTATACATAATTGACGCGCCCGATGAAAGACGCGAGCACCCATTTGATATACCCTGATTCCGATACATTTTGATTGGCAGCCGCCTGTATATTGTAAGTCTCGAATATATCGCTGAGAAATCCTGTTCCACCGGCCTCGATCCTGGTCTGCAGGAAGTTCTGGAAAGTCACCCCGGCTACTGCGTTGATACTGTGCTTTTCTCCCAAAGTCTTGATGTAATTCAGCGTATTTTCGTTCAAAAGACTGGTAAACTGGCCGGAATAAGCGCTGGCAATGCCATTCGAATTATAATATTTTCGGGTGGTATAGTTATCCGTCCGGTCGTCCCGGTTCTCTATCCCGCCCGTAACCTTGAGCGTCAGGTCGGGCGTGATCTTATACGACAGGCCCAGGTTGGCAAGCAGTACATTCGCATTTATCATACTTTTCCGCTCGTTGATAAAGTTGATCGGGTTCCTGATATCGGTGGCGATAAAGGGATACGCCGTAGACAATATCCTGTAAGACCCGTCTTCGTTATAGGGGGACAGGGTGGGCGGGGCCGAGATAGCTGCCGCAATCATGGAATTCCCTCTCGATCCGCCGCCGCTGTCTTTTCTTTCGGTAGCAAGCCTGCTGATCGTGCTCGTGAGGTCTATCGTAAACCTGTCGCCGGCTTTATGGGAAATGTTGGTTTGAAGGGAATACCGATTGTAGTCGCTTCCTTTTATGATCCCCTGCTGCCCGAAAACGCTGCCTGTTATGGAAAAAATGGTTTTTTCATTCCCTCCGCTGACATTCAGCGATGAGGTCACGATCGGAGCCTGCCGGAAAACAAAATCCTGCCAGTCAAACCCTTCTCCGAAACCATCGATATCCTGCTGCGAGAAGAAGGGCTGGATATTGTCGTTGATGGCCTGCTCATTGTAAAACTGCGCATATTCCTTCGCGTTCATGAGGTCCAGCTTCCTGATCAGCTTCTGGCTGCTGTAGCTGGTCTCAAAATCGACGTTCGTCCGTCCTTTTTTACCTCTTTTAGTGGTAATGATGACGACTCCGTTCGCTCCCCTCGAGCCGTATATCGCTGTAGCGGAGGCGTCTTTCAGTATCTCAAGGCTTTCTATATCGGAGTTGTTGAGATGGGTCGGGTTGCCGTCGACCGGGAACCCGTCAATCACATATAACGGGTCGTTGGATCCCTGGATGGAGTTGCCGCCCCGCACCCGCACCGAAATGCCGGCGCCGGGAGCTCCGGAGCTTTGCCGGATATGCACGCCGGGCGCCCGGCCTGAAAGGGATTGCAAAACGTTCGCATTCGGAAAGGCATTCAGCTCTTTGGCTTTCACTTGCGAAACTGACCCGGTCAGATCGCTTTTTTTCACAACACCGTAGCCGATCACGACGAGCTCTTCCAGCGATTTCAGATCGGGATTCATAGTAACCTCAATCGAAGATCTGTTGCCTACCAGTATCTCCTGGGTAGCGTAGCCTACAAACGAAAATACGAGCACGGCATTTTCGCCGGGCACAGCAAGCGTAAACAGGCCGTCCATATCGGTTGAAATTCCCCGTTGGGTGCCTTTTACAACGACGCTGACGCCCGGCAAACCGGATCCGTTCTCATCGAGTACTTTTCCTTTTACTTCATGCTCAACCCGGAAGGCCAGCTCTACCTTTCGCTCTCCCTTTTCGATCCGCTCCGGCCACTGTATCCGCTCTGCCAGCGGCTTGTTCTCCAGGCGGCCGGCAGGAAGCTGCTCTTTCACAACTCCCGATGACTTTTCGCCGGCAGGCATGACCACGATCGTCTTATCGATGATCGTGTAGCGTAAACCGTGCTGTATTAAAAGCTGGTCCAGCAGGGTGGTGAGGCTCCCGTTTTTTACTCTCACCGTTACCCTCGACTTGTCTTTCAGCAGGTCGGTCTGCAGCCAGAATGAGTAGCCTGTCTGCTTTTCGATCTGGTCCATCACTTCCAGCATGCTGGAGTTCCTCACAGACAGGCTGATACGCTGGGCATGGCCGCTGGCAAATACATGCAGGCATGAAATCAATACCAGTAAGGTTGCGTGTTTCAATCTCATGATCAGTTTTTTTTGCAGAAGCCTTTCCCCGGAATATACCCACGTAACGGCGCTACCCGGCCGCTTTTTTCCCTTTGCGCTGAGCAATAGGTAATTGGTAAAATAATCCATACTTTTGTTTGAGTTGGATGAAAAAATAAATCTGAACGTTTATCGATCCGATCCCATTGAGAAAATGAGATCCTGTCATTCCAACGCCCGTGCCGTGAGTGGCCTCAACACTCCGGCACATTTTATTGGAATGACTTTTACCGGCCTCAACCTCGTTGACCCGGTACGGGTGGTCACTTACTGATGATGATCTTTTTACCTTCTGTTTTTATATTTATTCCACTTGTTTCCAGGATCCGGAAGATCTGCGAAGCGGGAACGTTCCTCGAACTTCCTGCTCTGAAACGGATATGCTCCACGTCGCCCCGGTATTCGACCTCCACGTCGTACCACCTGGCGATCTGCCGCATAATCGTAGACAGCTCTGCGTTTTCAAACCTGAACTGCCCGTTTTTCCAGGCGATAGACTCCTCTATGTCTGCTTTGGATACCTCTATTTCCTCTGTAAGCTTCTTTACCGAAGCTTTCTGACCCGGTGAAAGCGTAACGTTTTTAAGACCAGCCGCTTTGGCTTCACCCGTGCCGTAGTCTATCTTGACTTTTCCTGTCAGCAGGGTCGTCGTAATGTCTCCTTCATCCGAATACCCGCTTACATTGAATTCCGTGCCGAGCACTTCGACGGTCTGCTTACCCAAAACCACCCTGAAAGGCACTTTTTCAGCGCCGGTGTGGGTAACTTCGAAATAAGCCTCCCCGGTCAGCTCCACGCGCCGCTCCTTCCCGCCAAACCAGGTGGGAAATCTCAAAGAAGACTGGGCGTTCAGCCAGACCCGGCTTCCGTCGGGCAGCTGCAGGCGGTATTGCCCTCCTTTCGGCGTGGAAATGGTATTAAATTTGGCGTTCCCGGAAGAAATAGCTTTTGCCGACGACAGGTCATAGGCGATATACCCTTCCTCCGATTTGAGAATAACCGCCTGGTCCTGGCGGGCGATCTCACCCGTATGGGCCCTGTCCAGATCGATCTCCCGTCCGCCGTCGAGCGTGAGGATAGCGCGGTTTCCCCCGGGTAAAAGCTCGACAGAAGCTGAGCCGGCGGGCTGATCGCCCGCCTTGTCAAAATGGAGCAATCCCCATCCTGCCCCCACTGCCAGCACGACTGCCGCGGCATACTTTATATAACGCTTGTATATAAACGAAAACCGCCGCCCGTTTGCTTCTTTCACTCCGGCGCTGACCTTCATTCTTGCCGCCTCCCTGTCCCGGGCGGCATAGGCGGGAAGCTCCTCCAGGAGAAAGGCTTCATCGGTGAGCCTCGAAAACAGCTGCTCGTTTCCTTCGCTTCGCTTCCGCCAGGCGTCCAGCTTTTCCTGCTCTTCCGGCGGCAGCTCTTCCCGTAAATGCCTCACAATCAACCGCGCAATGTTATAATATTCCCCGTAATTATCCATATTTCATCTGTTCGTGCTATAAAGACACCCGAAAAGAGAAAGCGGATAAAGAAATATGGATTTTTTTTTACGTTTTTGAAATAATCCGGTAGTATTCACCTTCTTATCCCGGCCTTACGTTAATCAGGAAAACAAGCAAAGCCATCAATTCCGGTCTGAGCCTGACTCTGAGCATCTCGAGCGCTTTTTGCTTCTGCTTCTTCACCGTATTGACTGAAATGCCGAGCTCGTCTGCTATTTCCTGGTTCTTTTTTCCTTCCAGGTACGCAAGCCTGCTTATTTTCTGAAAGGGCTCGGGCAGTGACTGAACAGCGCTCCACAACGAATCGAGCACCTCGGCCGTGATAATAGTATCCATAACAGTCGATTCCGCTACCGGCTCTCCCGGTAGCCGGGAAACGTAGCTGCTGACTACCTTTTCATGCCGTATGCTGTTAAGGCAGGCATTTTTTACGGTCGTATATAAAAAATTCCTGATTGCAACGGGATTGTTCTCAACCAGGTCGCGCATCTGCCAGTATTTGATAAAGGCTTCCTGCGCCATATCGTCGGCCAGGTCGCGATCTTTGATCAGCTTAAAGGCGAAATAGGAAAGCCGGTCAAAATAGGCATCAAACAGGGAATTGAGCTCCGTTTCTCCGAAGCTCCCGGCCCTCTCGGGCATGATATCCTTATTAAAAATCCTCATATATCCCCGGATACTTTCCGTAGCCGCGCTTAAGCGAGACGTACCTCTTTGCCGCTTTTTACGGCGGCATAAATAGCTTCGACGATCCTGATATCGCGGAGTCCTTCCTCTCCCGGCACGGTGAGAGGTTTTCCGCTGAGAAGGGCAAGCGCGTCCTCGTCCATCTGCCGGGCCTGCTGGTTTTCCAGCGGGTGGTCTATGACGCCCAGCGTGCTGGTCCCCTTATTGTTTTTATACGATGAAAAAGGCTCCATGAAAAGCGTCCCTTTTTCATAATTCACTTTGAGGTAATTGGCATTCGCTCCGTGGCCTCCCATACAGCTGGCGATGGCGCCGGATGGAAATTTCAGCTGGAACATCATCATTTCATCCGCCTCGCTGAAAATCTCCGGCCGGTTGACGACAGACTGCGCGGTTACGGCGACTGGCTCCTCGCCGGCAGCCAGCCTGGCGCCCTGGAGCGCGTAGACGCCCATATCATACATCGACCCGCCGCCTATCGCTCTTTTCATTTTCCAATGCCCCTTCCGGCTTTCGACATAAGAAGCCGCGACGCTGATGTACTTTACTTTTCCGAGCTTCTGCTGACGGGCGATATCCATGTATTCACGCGTGTTGGGGTCGTGCTGGCATCTGTACCCGATGGCTAGGCCTACTTTCTGCTCCCTGCATACCTTTATCATCTCCTGGCAATCCCGTGAAGTGAGAGCCATGGGCTTTTCGCAGAAAACGTGCTTTCCCGCTTTTGCAGCCCTGATGACATATTCTTTGTGCATGGACGGCGGAAGCACCACATACACGATGTCGATATCGGGATTGTCCTTTATAGAATCAAAATTCCGGTAATCGTATATATTCTTGTCTTTTATCTCATACTTTTCCTTCCACACTTTGGCCTTGTCGGGTGTCCCGGTCACGATACCCGCCAGGTGGCAATGCTTTGTAAGCTGCAAAGCCGGCGCCAGCAGGTCGGTGCTGTAATAGCCCAATCCGACCAGGGCCACGCCCAGGCTTTTCTGCTGCCCTGCGCCCGCCATGATAGAAGGAGAAAGCGCCGCCGAGGCTACAACCGCGGCCCCTTTTACTAAAAAATGACGTCTGGAAACTATTAAAGGTTGCTTATTGTCCATAGCTGTCTTTCAGGTTATTTGAATTTAAATTGCCTTCCGGGTGAAGCAATATAAGGATGATGCCGTCTTATTGCGTAAGCGGGGCCGCAATTTTTATGGCCGCACTTTTCATGATCTCTCCCAGCCCGGGGCCGTAAAAGCTCACGCTCGATTCATACCCCCCGCCTTTTATGTATTTATCTTCCGCCAGGATATAGCTGATCCATTCGTTAGCCAGCCCGCCGATGGCGACATGCTTTATCCGGTTGTTTTTCAGCGACTCTTTAACGGCTAATCCCAGTTCGGCCGTCATCTCACCCGGTATTCCGACAAGCACGAAATCACCGATCCTGACCGAACCCATTCCCACGCTTTCGGGCCCGATCGCCTTCATAATCACCCCGGCAGTCTGCTCGTTCAGCCCGTATTCGGCGCCGCCGGTTTTCATAAAGTCGGGATGCGCGACGTGCGCGGGCAGATCGATCGTCTCATAATGACAGGCCAGCTCGCTGACTGCAGCCGGCTGAATGGTATTGTAGACGCTCAGCGCTTTTCCGGCTATCATTTTTCCGTAACCCTGTATCTTTTGGTAAGGGTCGGCCGCACTGTCGTACACCGGCGACTGGTCGCCTTCCGCACCGTTGTAATACATAACAGTCACGCCTTTGCCGATTGACTCCTCCATCCCGGCTTGCAGGTAGCCCGGCCACTCGGCCGAGAGCAGCATATCGGTTTCGCCGATAAAAGTAGGATGCGCGGTCCAGTTGACCAATGCGGCCAGCGGCTGCCCGTCGGCAAGGTCTATCCGGGTAACCGTCAGCTCATTATCAATCACCTTGTCCCCGCGGCGGTTACGGTTCAGCCCATCAAACTTTGCGCTGCCGGTACCGATTTTCACGTCCCGGTAATTCCCGTCGGCAGCCAGAACCAGCTTTTCCATTTTATCAAGCAGGAAAGCGAGCAATTCCGGCTGAAAAATACCGATCTGCGGGACGCCGAATACATTTTTGCTGTTGAGGGCAGCCATTTCGAGGCTACCATGCGAATGACTGGGCAGCAAGGTCAGGTTACGGGCTTTCCAGCCGGTCTTTTCTATCCGTTTGAGCAGATCGGCTTTAAAATTGGAAGGCAGCCCGAGAATGTCGATTGTAATGATCAGGCACTTTTCGCTCCCTTTTTTCAACGCCAGCGCTTTAGCCATGATCGGGTCATGAATTCCTTCCGCCGGTTTGCTCATGCGTTTTCCATACCCGCCCAATGTGTATTTCATTTCGATCGGCGGCGTAATATCGGTAACGGCGACGTTGGCCGTAACATGACGGGCATCGACATGGATAGCAATTAACAGAACTGCCGACAGAATCAGCGCAGGGTTTTTCATTTGGGAACAGGCATTTTTCGCTAAATTTAATAAATCCCGCCAAGAGTTGCTAACTTGCTGCGAGGTACCGTCATGCGTATAGAAAATGTCTTTAAGTCCGCGGATCATAGCGCTTCTGCTTTCTCTTTTCATCTCTTTTATCACCGTCACTTTCCTGTCGTTTATAGATGAAACCAACGGCACTATGCTCTTTACCGCCGGTATCGCCTCGTTTATCCCGGCTTTCTTCCTGACCTATTATGCCATCGAAATGCTCGTCTTCTCCGAAATCAAGAAGATGAGACGAACCATACACAAGCTGAAGCTCCGGGATTTTTCGATCTCCAAGAAGGCGCTCCTCCAGAACAGCAATCCTATCAAGGCTATGAACG
>MEDT01000145.1 GCA_001724175.1 Cytophagaceae bacterium SCN 52-12
CGCTGAGGTTGAGGAGCATGAGCCCGACGTAGCGCTGCCTGTTTTGCATTTGCCCGAATACGGCGTCTGCCGAGCACCAGCTTACCGCCAGGACACTCCATAAAAGCAACGTCTTTTTCAGATTACAAAATGCAGGTAAATTCATGTGTATAACAAGGTTTTTAGCTGTTAGGTGTCAGCTCTTCAGGCGTAAGTTGTCAGCTGCTCATCGGCGGTAACCAGGTCGGGCCAAGCCGGCTTATTTGCTAAAACCTGATACCTTACAGCTCATGGCTATTTCAAAAGAACCTCTGCAAACGATTTCGCTACCAGTTCGTTACCCAGTTCATTGAGATGTACGCGATCTGTCGTCAATATGTTTCTGTCGCGGTTATTCGGGTTGTGCTCAGCCAGGAAATCGAGGAAGATCTTACGCAGGTCGCACAGCTCCAGGTTTTCCCTTCCGGCAAGCTCGCGGATGAGCGTAGCGTAAGCATTCAGATCCCCGTCCTGCTGGTTGGAAGCATCGGTCTTTTCCCCGATTACGCTAGGCGTGCATAAGATCACCCTCGCTCCCTGCGCTTTCAGCTTCCTGATGATAGCCTCATAGAATCTGACGAACTTCTCAGGATCGGTGCCGGTCCCGTGCGAGCTTTTATGCCACACATCGTTGATTCCTATATAAACGAAAACTACTTCAGGCTTTTTGGAAAGCACGTCGTCTTCCAGCCTCAGGTAAAGGTCGTAAACTTTATTTCCTCCTATACCCGCCCCGATCAGCTCATACTGCGAAGACAGCCCTTTGGTTTCGAGCATCTTATTCATCTGGGTAATGTAGCCTACCGGTCCCACGCCTCCCTGGGTGATGGAATCTCCGAAAAAAACAACCCTGGTAGCCTTCCGTTGATGAAAAGCCAGTGAAAACAGGGAGACGAAAAGTAAAATGCCGAAGAGTATCTGGTGTTTCATCTGGATAAAAGGTTATCAGCCTTCAGCAGTCAGCTTTCAGCCGCGCGGCCGCTACGCCGGACCGGGCTGGCGTACCACTTGTGTGCAAATGTGGCGGGGCCGCCTAGGCCGATAGCTGATTTCTGGTAGCCGACAGCTACAAAATTAACTGGTTTTATTCGAACGGGACTTGTTTTTGTTCCCTTTTCTGAAGCGGTTAAACCGTCTGACGGGGGCTGAATTTCCTTTTGAAGGCGTAAAAGCAGGCCCGGCCCCAAGGTGCTCCGGAAGCGGCACCTTGGCAACCTCCCTTCCCATCAGGCTTTCTATCCCGGCAAACTTCCTGGAAGAGGTGTCGTTGATAAAGGTGATAGCCGTACCGGTACGCTCTGCCCTGGCTGTCCGTCCTATCCTATGAATATAGTCTTCGGGATCGGGCGGAATATCGTAATTAACGACCAGGCCGATGCCGTCCACGTCTATCCCCCTGGAAAGTATATCCGTACCCACGAGAATTTTGAGCTCCTTGTTTTTAAACCGCAGCATGATCTCCTCTCTTTCCTTCTGGTCTAGATCCGAATGAAAGGACTTGACGGAGACACCAAGCCTCTGCAGCTCTTTTTCGAGCGTTTTTGTGCTCTGCTTTGTAGAGCAGAAAATGATGATGTTATTATAATCGCCGTTTTGCAGGATATGTTTCAGCAGGCCGACCTTCTGGTTGTCATACACCATATAGGCTTGCTGGAGCACGCCTTCCGCAGGCTTCGAGACCGCCACGTTGACTTCCTCCGGGTCCTGCAGGATCGCCTTGGCCAGCTTCCTGATTTTAGGAGGCATGGTGGCGGAGAAGAGCAGGGTCTGCCTCTTTTTCGGGAGATAGCTTATGATTTTCAGAATATCTTCCGAAAAGCCCATGTCGAGCATCCTGTCTGCCTCATCAAGTATCAGGTGCTCCAGCTGGTCAAACTTCACCTCGCCCGAGGCCAGCATGGCTATAAGCCGGCCGGGTGTGGCTATTACGAGCTCCGCGCCGAGCCTCAGCGCTTTACGCTGCTGGTCCCAGTCGGCTCCCGACCCGCCGCCGTATACCGCTATCGAGCTCACCGGTATAAAATACCCCAGCGCCTCCACCTGCTGGTCGATCTGGATGGCCAGCTCCCGCGTCGGCGCAATGATCAGCGTATTGAGGTGCTTTTTCTCCGAACTTATGATATGATTCAATACCGGGAGGAGGTAGGCCGCCGTCTTACCGGTACCGGTTTGCGCGCAGGCTATGAGGTCCTTTCCTTCCTGGATAACGGGTATGGCCAGCTGCTGAATGGGGGTAAGCGTTTTGTACCCCATCGACTGCATTCCTTCCAGCAGTCCCTTGTCAAAATCCAAATCTTCTATTTGCATACTTTTTGTGAAAGCCAATATTACAACAACTTAGGCATTCTGCCTTAAAATAAAGAGAAAAATGGTATCGGGCTCTCCCGCCTTCGCCTTCGTTCTCTCCAAAAACTTCTTAATATTTTAAACGGTTCTAAATTAAAGCCGGCGACATTTTCTATGAAGTAAAATTGGTACTTATTATGCTCTTTAGCAGTAATATTTCAAAAATGTCTGTTTGATCAAACAAAGGGCAATACATTTTCAGAATATAAACAGGATGAGTTTTCAGATTAAACAAAAAGCAACCCAATACGACGTAGCGATAGTCGGGTCCGGTGCCGGTGGTGGAATGGCTGCCTATCAACTCTCAAAAGCAGGAGCCAAAGTCGTTTTACTCGAAGCAGGCGGATATTTTGATCCGGCCGATCCCAAATACATCACACAATTGCGCTGGCCCTGGGAGTCGCCCCGGCGCGGGGCCAGCACCACGAGGCCGTTCGGGGATTTCGATGCCGCCTGGGGAGGCTGGGAAATTGAAGGCGAGCCTTACACCCGGAAAAACGGTACGCAATTTGAATGGTTCAGGTCGAGGATGCTGGGCGGTCGCACCAACCACTGGGGAAGGATTTCGCTCAGGTTCGGCCCTAAAGATTTCAAAAGGAAGAGCATCGACGGGCTTGGCGAGGACTGGCCTATATCCTACGACGTTGTAAAGCCCTATTACGACCAGGTCGATAAGCTGATAGGCGTTTTCGGGACCGTGGAAAACCTTCCCAACGAACCCGACGGGATCTTCCTGCGCCCTCCCAAGCCGAGGCTTCATGAGCTGATGCTGGCGGAGGCCGGAAAGAAAACCAATATTCCCGTTATTCCGTCGAGGCTTTCGATACTGACCGAACCTATTAACAACGAGCGCGGGGTTTGCTTCTATTGCCGTCAGTGCGGCAGGGCATGCCAGGCATATGCCGATTTCTCGTCTTCTTCGGTTCTGGTCATCCCGGCTCTGAAAACGGGCAATGTAACGCTGATCAACAATGCCATGGCGCGTGAGGTGATCACCGACCCGCAAACCGGCCTGGCAACGGGTGTATCGTACATCGATACCCAAACGCTCAGCGAGCAGACGGTCAATGCCAAGATCGTCATCCTGGCGGCCAGCGCCTGTGAGACCTCCCGTATCCTTCTGAATTCGAAATCCCCCAGGAATCCCAATGGACTGGCAAATTCCAGCGGGGTGGTCGGCAAATACCTGCACGATTCTACCGGGGCTTCCAGGGGCGCGTTTCTTCCGCACCTGATGGACCGCAAGCGGTATAACGAGGACGGCGTCGGCGGCATGCACGTTTATACTCCATGGTGGCTCGACAACAAGAAGCTGGATTTCCCGAGAGGGTACCACATCGAGTACGGCGGCGGCATGCACATGCCTTCCTATGGTTTTGGCTTCGGCATCGAGTCTATGAACGGCAAATACCCGACTAAGGACGGGGTTACCAGGAAAGCCGGCGGCTACGGAGCATCCCTCAAGGAGGACTTCCGGAGATTCTACGGCGCCAATGTCGGCTTCGCAGGACGCGGCGAGGCAGTAGCCGTTGCGGAGAATTACTGCGAGATTGACCCTAACGTGGTAGACAAGTACGGCATCCCGGTGCTGCGCTTCAACTACAAGTGGAGCGATTACGAGCGGCTCCAGGCCAAGCATATGCATGAAACCTTCGAAGAGCTGATCCACGCTATGGGTGGAGTTCCGCTCGGTCAGAAACCGGGCCCTGAAAATGACTACGGCCTGGCGCTGCCCGGGCAGATCATCCACGAGGTCGGTACTGCCAGGATGGGGAATGACCCCAAAACTTCGGCAGTCAATCAATATGCCCAGGCCCACGACACGAAAAACATCTTTGTGGCCGATGGCGCCTCGTTTGTTTCGCAGGCTGACAAAAACCCTACCTGGACGATCATGGCGCTCTCCTGGAGGACCTCCGATTATATCATGGACCAGGTCAAAAAGAAACAGTTGTAGGTAATAGATGAAATTTATATGAAACGCAGAGATAGTTTAAAAGCCCTCACCTTTACATCGCTCGGCCTGGCAGGTCTGAATCCCCAGCAGGCGCTTGCAGAGCAGCGCAACGAGGAGCTGGCGGTTGAATTGAACGGGGAAGACATTAAAGTACCGGACGGCAGGCTGAAGGAGGAAGCCATCCGTGACGCAAGACTTCATAAAGAGAAATTTTTCGACGCTCATGAGCTGGCTACCATTACCATCCTCGGCGATATCATCATTCCGAAGGATGGTGTGTCGGGAAGCGCTTCGGACGCCGGTGTAACTCAATTTATCGAGTTTATCGTAAAGGATATGCCCCAGCATCAGCTCCCCATGAGAGGCGGGCTGAGGTGGCTCGACAGAGAGTCAAAGCTCCGTTTCGGAAAGAGCTTTAAGGACATTAAGCCCGAGCAGCGCATCAATATCGTCGACGACATCGCGTATCCCGAAGAGGTAAAGCCGCAGTACAGCCAGGGAGCCGCATTTTTCACCCTGATGCGGAACCTTACCGCCACCGGCTTCTATACCACAGAGATCGGTGTCAAGGACATCGGCTTCGTAGGCAATACGCCGAACGTATGGATGGGGGTTCCCGACGACGTACTGGCTCAGTACGGGTTCAAAAAGAATGATATCCGGTAATACAACCGGCATTACAATAAAAAAGTCCCCGAACGAAGGCGTTCGGGGACTTTTTTATTGTAATGCCCATTTTCAGCTTGCGCCTTAAAGCCCTCTGCATTTTACCTAAAAAAAGTGAAATAATACAATTAATCCACTTACGAAAACGTATTTCTATTCCACCTACTTACTGTACTTTTTACATATCCATTGCACAATTCCAATTTTATCATAGGATCGGGAGAAGAAGTTTACTTCCCTGCAAACTAACCTATTGATTATCAGGGAATATATCATTTAACTTTGATAAGGATTCAGGGAAAGCATACCGATTGTGACAAATCCTATACTCCCCTAAAGTCCCGTCATTTCTCTCTTTATTTAAAAAATACAATCACTTAAATCTATTAAAGCAATGAAAAAAGTAATCTTGAGTCTTGCCATTATAGTGGGAGTGTCTTTTGCTGCGGAATCTTTCGCCGGAGAAGGGTCGGGTGATAAGGAAATAAAGCTGTTCCCCCTTAAAGATGCCCGTTTCCGGCTGGCCTTCAGCAGCCCGGATCAGAGGAGCCTGATCTCTATCAAAGATGAAAGCGGAAGGATATTGTATAATGAAACGGTAGCCCGTAACATCCGGTATCTTAAAATATTCGATTTCTCCACGCTGGGCGACGGGAAGTATACACTGGAAGTAAGCAGCGGGAAAAACAAGATCTCCAAACCTTTCGAAGTACAGACCAGCACGACCAGGTTTATCACGGCAACAACCGATTAGGCGCCGGAACTCTCAGCGAATAGCGGATAAGCGGATTCACCGGGATCCGCTTTTTTTACGGCCTTCCCTTTCTTCCGGCAGGTTTCGGTTGTATTTTTGCACCCGGTACATTATTCCACCAAAGTCTATGGCTATCCGTTTTCATAAATACCAGGGAGCTGGAAACGATTTCATTATGATCGACGACCGCAACGGGGATTTCAACCTGGAAAAGGAAGCGATCGCCAGGCTTTGCGACCGCCGGTTTGGTATCGGCGCCGACGGGCTGATCCTATTGCAGGACGACCGGGACTACGACTTCAGGATGGTATACTTCAATGCCGACGGCGGCGAAGGAAGCCTGTGCGGAAACGGAGGCAGATGCGCCGTGAGATTTGCGCAGGACCTGGGCCTGATAAACGATCAAACCCGGTTTAACGCTGTCGACGGAGCGCATGTGGCAAGCCTTGATAAAGAAGTAGTGCGGCTTGGAATGGGCGATGTAAACGGCATTGAAAACACCGGGGAGACCTATTTTCTTAATACCGGGTCTCCGCATTACGTGGAATTTGTCCCTGATGTCGACAAAGCCGATGTGGTGGGAAAAGGCAAAGCCATCCGGTACGGGTCGGTTTACGGCCCCCGCGGCGGTACCAATGTCAATTTTGCGGAAGTAGCAGGAGAAAATCACCTCAGGGTAAGGACCTACGAGCGCGGCGTGGAAGACGAAACGCTGGCATGCGGTACCGGTGTGACTGGCTGCGCGCTTACGGCAGCCGAAATTTTCGGATGGACGGGCCCCGTGAAAGTAGAGGTGCCCGGAGGAGAGCTGGCAGTGGAATTCATCAGGAAAGCGCCCGGCATATTTTCGGATATTTACCTGACCGGCCCGGCCAGGTTTGTTTTCCAGGGAACCATCTGATCTTACTCTACCTCCAGAAGTCCTCCTTCCAGGTGGTAGATATTTTTATCCGCCCATTCCGCTACCCTGCAGTAATCCATGGCCGCGACGCGGCTCCGGGTCCCGTTCGTGCATATAACGAGGATATTGGCGTATGGAGCCAGTAACGACCGTTTTTCGCGGATCTCGGACAGCGGGATATTCAGCCCGCCTTCGTTGAATTCTTCATATTCCCATTTTTCCCTTACGTCGACCACTATGCTTTCCGGGAGGTCTTTCATTTCCCTGAACCGGCTGAGGTCGATATCCTGATAATTTTTACGTGACATATTGAAAGATCTTAAGTCTGAAATAAGGAGCCGGCGCTTCTTCGCCGAAAGATTGCCTGCGCGGCCCGGCCTACGCGGCCCGACCTACGCGGCCCGACCTTTTGCAAAGGAGTAAAATATTGATCAAATTTGATGAATTTTCGCGAGGTATGAGGAATAAGCGGCGGTTTTACAATATTCGAAAACTTAACAACTATTCATTCCGATGAGAAACAGGCTCGGCCGCATTGTGATTGCCGTCATTATCGCCCTTGTAAGCGTGGTAGGCTACTGGACAAAAACCCAGGAAAACCCGGTGACCGGTGAGAAGCAGAGAGTTAACCTTACACCCGAACAGGAAGTGGCCATGGGCCTGCAGAGCGCCCCGCAGATGGCCGCCGAATTCGGGGGGCTGTACCAGGATCCCAAAGCGCAGCAGCTCGTAAAATCTATCGGTCAGAGACTCGTACAAAGCAGCGACGCGGCGAGATCTCCATATCGCTTTGATTTTCATGTCCTGGCCGATGAGCGGACCGTGAACGCCTTTGCACTGCCCGGAGGCCAGATCTTCATTACCATGGCCCTGCTGAAAAGACTAAAGACGGAAGATGAAGTAGCGGGGGTGCTCGGTCATGAGATCGGACACGTGGTCGGCAGGCACTCCGCCGAGCAGATGGCTACCCAGGAGCTGATGTCAGGGCTCGCCGGCGCCGCCACTATCGCGCTCAGCGATCCGGGATCGGCCAACAGCTCGGCCTATATCGCCCAATATGTCGCCAATATGCTGAACATGAAATACGGGCGCGAAGACGAGCTTGAATCGGACGACTTCGGGGTCAAATATATGGTGCAGGCCGGCTATAATCCTGAAGCGCTCCTGCAGGTGATGCGCGTGCTCGCAGAAGCATCCGGGGGAAATGCACCGCCGGAATTTGCCAGCACCCACCCCAGCCCGGGAAACAGAATGGAAAAAATAAAAATTGCTATCGGAAAATATAGCAAGCAATAGTATTGATGGATAAAACGAACATAAAGCTTATTGTTTCTGATGTGGACGGCACCTTATTGAACGCTTCGCATCAGCTCAACCCGAAATTCTTTGAAATATTTGAACAGCTCGAAGCCGCAGGCATCACTTTTGTAGTGGCAAGCGGCCGCCAGTATCAGAACCTGAGAAAGCTCTTTGAGCGTATCGAGGACAGGATCATTTTCGCAGCCGAAAACGGCAGCTACATCGTGCACCGCGGAAAGGAGATGCTTGCCCAAACGATGCTGGCCGGAGATGTCCGCGACCTGGTGCATATCGGGCGTACAATCCCGACGTCGAAGCTGGTGCTCTGCGGGAAAAATACGGCCTATATCGATAACGCCGATCAGCATTTTATCAACCACCTCTCGCTGTATTTCGAAAAGTTCGAGATCGTGGACGACCTTTTATCGGTCAGCGAAGACATACTCAAGTTCACCGTCTGCGACCTGTCGGGAAGCGAAGCCAACTCCTACCCCGGTTTTGCCCATCTGCACGACCGGTTCCAGGTTAAAGTTTCGGCCGATACCTGGCTGGATATATCCGATAAACTGGCGCACAAGGGAAATGCCGTAGCTATCCTTCAGGATATTTACGGCGCAAGCAAAGAGCAGACCATGGTCTTCGGCGACTATCTCAACGACCTGGAAATGATGCAGCAGGCTTATTTCAGCTACGCCATGGCCAACGGACACCCGGAAGTGAAGGGCGTGGCACGCTTCATAGCCAAAAACAACAACGAGGACGGGGTCATAGAAGTATTGGAAAGGCTTGCTGATGTGATGATTAGTTGATGTGATAATGTGATAATGTGATAACGTGATAATGTGATGATGTGATAATTATTAAATCGGCTAATCAACTAATCATCACATCAGCTAATTATCACATTTGTCAATAAAATGAAGCACCGGGCAGCTGTTTTCTTCTTTTACTGGCTACTGTTCCTCTCCCCTGTCTGCCTGCCGGGACAGGATTTTTTTGTGTGCAGGCAGCTGCACGACAGCCGGAGCGGCGAAGCGGGCTGGTTCGGCAGCGGACTTTTCGCTCAACGCCAGGCAGGCTACGGCGACAACTTCGACGTTCACTATTACCGGGCTTACTGGCAGGTCGATCCGTCGGTCAGGCAGATTTCCGGCCGGGTCGGCGTTTATTTCACGATTGTTTCGGACTCCGAAAGTATTATCCTCGATCTCCACGATAACCTCGGGGTAACCGCTGTGTCTTCTAACGGACAGCCGCTCACCTTCGTGCATTCGAACCACCGGCTTGAAGTCACTTTCCCTGCAACCAGGCCGGCAGGCACGAAAGATTCGGTGTATGTTACCTACGGCGGCGTGCCGCCGGTTTCAGATTTCAACGCTTTTCAGCAATCCAGCCATGGCTCACCCCCGGTGCCCATCCTATTTACGCTCAGCGAGCCGTTCGGGAGCCGCGACTGGTGGCCCTGCAAAAACGGGCTCGATGATAAGGCCGATTCCGTCGATATTTTCATCAGGCACCCGGCAGCTTATGGCGCTCATGTCTACAGGGCCGCGTCAAACGGTATCAGGCAGTCGGAAACGGCGGTTGAAGGAGGCGCCGCGACCCTCACCCACTGGAAGCATGGCTTCCCGATAGCCAGCTACCTAGTTGCTTTCGCCATAACCAACTACACGGTTTTCGATCAGCTTTATCCTGTAGGCGACGACCAGGTCCTGATGGAGACCTACTGCTTCCCGCAAAGCAGCAGTGAATTTGAGGCAGGCGCATCGTCGGCTATGGACATGATGAATTTTTTCTCTCAGAAGTTCGGCAAATATCCTTTTGCAAAGGAAAAGTACGGGCATACTCAATTCACATGGGGAGGCGGTATGGAGCATCAAACCAACTCTTTTATGGGTAATATGAACCGTACGCTGGTCGCACACGAGCTGGCGCATCAGTGGTTCGGCAACAAAATCACATGCGGCTCCTGGGAAGACGTATGGCTTAACGAAGGCTTCGCTTCCTACCTGACGAGCCTTTACCTGGAGAGCAAAGATCCGTGGGCAACCTCGCTGACCAACCGTAGAAGTGAGATCAATCTTGTGACCTCCCAGCCGGGCGGATCGGTCAAGGTAGACGACATTACCAACACAGGCAGGATCTTCAACAGCAGGCTGAGCTATTACAAAGGGGCCAGGCTGCTGTTCATGCTTCAATGGATACTGGGCGACGATGTATTCTTTGAGGCGGTAAATCAATACCTCAACGATCCGGCCCTTTCGTACGGGTATGCCGTAACCGCGGATCTGAAGCGTCACCTGGAAGAGGCCGGCCATACCGACCTGGATTATTTTTTTGAGCAATGGTTCGAAGGAGAAGGCTATCCCTCCTACCAGATCAGCTGGTACGCGTCGGGGAATGACGTGAGCTTCAATATCCGGCAAACCGCCTCGCAGCCCTCTTCGGTCAGCTTCTTCCGGCTACCTCTTCCGCTGCTGGTAAGCGGCGCCAATCCCGGCGAGCAAAAGCTGGTAGTGTTCGATAATACCTACAACGGGCAGTCTTTCATCGAAAATGTAGGTTTCGAGGTTGTTTCCGTGGATTTTGACCCTGACGCCTGGCTCGTTACCAGAAATAATACAGTTGTAAAAGCCAACGATCCGCTGCCGGTAAGGTTTGAGCATGTCAAATCAGGCTGCGAAGAGGGCATCCCGACCATCGAGTGGAAAGCGGCTGATGAGCACTCCGTCGCTTATTACTCCATTCAGTCCGGTAATCCGGCCGGCAATGACTGGCGGGAAATAGCCAGGATACTGCCTGACACGGCATACCAGGACAGAATTTACCGGTATGTAGTTTCGCTGCCCTGCAATGCAAGGGCGTACTACAGGCTGGTGGAATTCGATCTGTCCGGGGCCGTTACCATTTCCCCGGTCATGAACGCAGGCTGTCCCGCCGGCCGGCAGGAGCTGATCGCCGCGCCTAATCCTTTCTCCGGTAAGCTGACGATCTCGCTGGATGCCCACGGAGAAGATACGGTCCTGCTGACTGTGACGGATCAGACAGGCAGAATTCGCTTCAGCAAAGCATTCCTACCGTCGGAAATCCCGCTGGAGATCGATCTGTCGTTTTTACCGGCAGGCGTCTATCACCTCGCAACCGGATCGGGCAGCACCGGGCAAAAAAACGTCCGGACGATCATCAGGCAATAAAAAATAACCGTAGAGAGGAGACAAACCCGGGAAGGGCGACTCTTTATAATTATGAGTCAGGAATTATGAATTATGAATTATGAATGCCTCTTCCGCCGATAACAATCGAGGGCAAAAGGTGAGGGAATATAGTTTTTAACAAAATACCGTTTTTAAATATGCCAAATCCCTGGACAGGAAAGGGGAATCCCTATACCAGGCAGGAAGTCCGCGAAAGGCTTCAGTCTGCTGTCGATCAGAAAAAAGCGATCATTGCCGCCGGAGCCGGAACCGGCATCAGCGCAAAGTTCATTGAAAAAGGGGGCGCCGACCTGATCATTATATACAATTCGGGACGCTTTCGCATGTCGGGGCACGGATCTACCGCCGGGCTGATGGCCTACGGCGATGCCAATGCCGTCGCCATGGAGATAGGCGAATTCGAAGTATTACCCGTAGTGGAGGAGATCCCTGTCATTTGCGGGGTGCACGGGTCCGACCCGCGGAGACGGATGTGGCATCACCTGCTGAAGGTAAAAGACATGGGTTTTTCAGGGGTCAATAATTTCCCCACCCATAGTATCGTGGACGGACATTTCAGGCAGGTGCTGGAAGAAACCGGCATGGGATTTCATAAAGAAGTGGAGATGGTAGCCCTGGCCTCAAAAATGGACCTTTTCTCTATTGTATACGTGGCTACACCCGAAGAAGCGGTCCGGATGGCCGATGCGGGCGCCGATGCCGTCATCGCCCATGTCGGCACTACTGTAGGCGGCTCCATCGGAGTGGTCAATGCCACGGTGACGATGGAAGTCGCGGCAGAGCGTACGCAGCGCATCATCGAAGCGGTCAGAAAATCAAATTCCGATGTCTTTTTCCTTACGCACGGAGGCCCCGTCAATACGCCGGAAGACGTGACAGAGATCCTTTCCAGGACAGATGCCCACGGTTTTGTAGGGGCATCTTCACTCGAGCGGATGGGAGTAGAACAGTCGCTGACCGACCTTACAAGATCTTTCAAGCAAATTATGCTCCGCTAAAACCGGCTTGTTCAGGCAATAAAAAAGGGCTGTTTGCACAGCCCTTTTTTATTGCCTGATAGCAGGCTTTACTTGTTGGAGATGACAATTTTCCTGATCTCCGACGCTCCGTTCGCCATCGTTATTTTCAGGATATAGGTTCCTCCGGAAAGTCCTTTGACGACAATAGGCTCTCCCTCCGTATAGCGGTCGCTGACGATCGCCAGGCGGCCGTTGACGTCGAACACCTCTACTTTCGAGACTTTTTCCCTCGCAGTCGTTTTGATGCTGAACCTATCGCTGACCGGGTTCGGATAAACTGTCAGATCGAGAGGCGCCCCTTCGAAATTCAGTCTCCGGATGTTGCTATGCTCGAAGCTTCCATCCAGGTCTACCATTTTCAGGCGATAGTAGTTTGCACCCCTGTTAGGCTGCTGGTCTGTAAAGGTGTACCTTACGGTGCCCTGGCTGCTGCCTTTCGCTTCTACGCGGCCGATCGACTGCCATTTGGTTCCGTCTGCGCTCTGAAGAACATCGAAATAGCTGCTGTTCAGCTCTTCGGTAGTGCTCCAGGTCAGCAACGCAGTTCCTTCCGTCGTCTTCTCGGCGTTAAAGTGGCTCAGCCTGACAGGCAGCGAGCCGGCCAGAACCAGACCTGCATCTATTGTCATATTGTCGCGGCCTACATTTCCTGCAGGCAGGTTCACGTTGATCGTAATTTCCCCGCTCCTACCGGTCGTACGGTCCGCATCGCTGTCGGAAGGCGCTGTATTGCTCTCCCCGCCGATATAGTGATGCGTAAATTCCCTCTCGTCAGGGGCAACAAATTCAACCTGGTAGGTCCCGGGCTTCAGCTTATCGAACAGGTATTTGCCGGTATTATCGGTAGTGGTTGTTCCCGCCGGCACCCAGGTATCGCCATCTTTAACCAAAAGGTTTACAGTTACGCCCGCCACACCCGGTTCGGTGGGGTCCTGCAGGCCGTCTTTATCGTCGTCAAACCAGACGTAATCTCCGATCGAGCCGTAAGCCACCAGGCCGGCGTCGATGGTCATGTTGTCTTTTTCCACACCGCTGCCATAGGCGTCGATATAAACCGGTCCGCTGTAGCCGCCTGCACCTGCATTGCTGTCGTTGTTGTTCCCACGGTTGTCGGTATCGCCACCACCGGTCTGGTAGCCGGTGTACTCATATCCGGCCACGCTTCCGAATTTCACACGGTAGTAGCCGGTCTGCAGATCGCCGAACAGGTATTTCCCGCTGCCATCTGTCGTAGTAGTGGCAACTTCGGTCCAGTTGGCAGGGTTGGCCAGCTGCTCGGGAGTGGCTGCGTTGGGCCCGATATAGGCTTCCAGTGAAACGGGCACATCGGGAGCGGGCGATTCGGTACCGTCCTGCAGGCCGTCGTAGTTAGCATCATACCATACATAGTCGCCGAGAGAACCCAGCGGGAACGGCTGCCCGCATTGCTCGCTGTCCAGTGTAATGCTTGTCTCACGGATCACACAGCCATTTAAAAGCGTAACCTTCAGCTTATAGGTTCCGTCGTTGGCGGGAGCGTAATTCGAAAATACATATTCCCTCTCGTTCCCGATCACATTGCCGTCTTTAGACCATTCGTAAGTGGCGCTCGGATCACCGTAATCGAGTCCTGTCAATCTATATTCTCCGCCTCCGCAGGGAGGTTGGATCGTATTTGTAATAATGCGCGGGCTGAGCGGCTTGACGGTAGCCTGCTGTACGGCTGTTTTGCCGCACTGATCCGTAATCCGGAACTGGTAGGTGCTGCCGGGGGTGAGGCCCGAGAATGAATAGGCAGGACCGGCTACGCCGCTCTCGACCAGCGTAAAAGCCGCATCCGTGCTCAGCTTCCGCTCTACTATAAACGGGCCGTAGCCTGCAAACTCGATCATCGCCGAGCCGGTAGGCTGGAGATTGCCTTCAATATCCTGGCATACTACAGCGAGGGCTTTGTCAATGGAAGGATCTACCTGCCAGGCTTCTACCGTCATGGTCCCGCTTATCACGCGGGTGCACGTGTTGCTGTTGTACGAAAAGGTAACAGACCAGTTATATTCTCCCGGAGGTACGTTATTGACCGCGCCGCTGCCCGAGGTTGTAGAAGTAAAGCCGCCTCCTACGCGTTCTATCCTGAACCCGTTGGTAGCCGACTGTCCGGAAGAGTTATGACTCAGGTTCCATATCCACCTGTTCG
>MEDT01000146.1 GCA_001724175.1 Cytophagaceae bacterium SCN 52-12
CGCCGCAATGCCGGTCCATCCGAAATTGAGGTAGTTGCCGGTATTTTCCGGGATATAGGGAACATAATTGGCCGGGTCGATATGGCTCCATCCGAGTGTGATAAAAACCAGGACCACCAGCACTTTTACGATCACCAGGAGGTTATTGATGAATGAGCTTCCCTCCGTCCCTCTTATCAGCAGGAGCGATAGGAGGCATACGATCAGGATGGCGGGCAGGTTGATGATCCCTCCTTCGAGAATCTCGCCGTTGCTGAGCTTAATGGTTTCGAACGGGGAGCAAGCCAGCTGGGCCGGCAAATGAATATTGAAATTCGACAAAAATTCGAGAAGGTAGCGTGACCAGCTGACGGCAACCGTGGCAGCTCCCAGAGCATATTCCAATACAAGATCCCAGCCGATAATCCAGGCGAGAAATTCACCCAGCGTCGCATACGAATAAGTATAGGCGCTCCCGGCAACGGGGATCATCGAAGCAAACTCAGCATAGCATAACCCCGCAAATGCACATCCTACACCAGCTAAAACAAATGATAGCGTAACAGCAGGCCCTGCATGCTCCGCGGCAGCTATACCTGTCAGGGAAAACAAACCGGCACCGATTATCGCTCCTATTCCCAGCGCTACAAGGCTGGTGGCGCTCAATGTTCTTTTTAACTGGTTTCCTTCTGCAGAAGACTCAGCAAGAAGAGTTCTAATCGGCTTCTTGGCCCATAGTTGATTTGCCATGCTAACTTATTTTAGTGATACGGAGTGTATTAACAGCATATAAAACTACTCTAAAAAAAGTGGATTCAGTTAAACTTGTAAAATAAAAAAGGGGAAAGCGTTCGCTTTCCCCTTTTTTATTTTACAAATCAGGATCTGGCCTTTCTGACCTCCTTGGTTTTGGAAGCTACCTCAGCCGCGGTAAGCTCCGGGTTTTTGGCATGCTGTCTTTGCAGCGCGTCGACTACTATCGGCGCAGCGATAAACAGCGAGGAATAGGTTCCTACGATCACACCGATCAGCATCGCGAAAGTAAACCCGCGAAGCACTTCACCGCCGAATATCATCAGCACGATCAGCACCATCATGGTGGTAATACCCGTTACGGCGGTCCGGCTCAGGGTTTTATTCAGCGCGTTGTTGATAATGACCGGTATGCTTTCTTTCCGGGCTTTCGGATCGTTCAGGTAGCTGCGTATACGGTCAAATATGACAATGGTATCGTTCATCGAATAACCCATTATGGTGAGCACAGAACCGATGAAGGCCTGGTCGATATCGAGTGATATAAAGGGGATCCATCCGTTGAACAGGGAGAAAATCACCAGCAGGACCAGCACGTCGTGAGCCAGGGAAATGAGCGCCGCATAGCCAAACGCCAGGTTCCGGAAGCGGATGAATATATAGACGAAGTTGACGATGATGGCAAGCAGCACCGCCCAGAAGGCGGAATAGATCAGGTCATTGGCGATCGTCGGCCCTACTTTTGAAGAACTGACGATGGTACCTTTGTTGCCCGGCACACTGGCCGCCGCTTCGGCGATCAGATCCTGCGCTTTCCGGTCGGCATCTACGGAAGTATCTTCGATAAGGTAGTCGGTAGTTACTTTCACCTGGTCGAACCCGTCGAAAGTCTTCACCTCCGGAGCCTGCCCCAGGGCATTCGTAAATACCTGTCTTACATCGTCGGTATTGACATTCTGCTCAAACCGGATGGTATAGGTCCTTCCGCCCTTGAAGTCGACACCCAGACCGAAGCCTTTGAATATAAAGGAGAGGATACCGATTACGAGCACAATACCGGAAACAATATAGAATTTACGCCTCTGGCTGACGAAATCGAAGCTTGTATCTTTAAACCAGTTCTTGGTGAGCCCAGAGGCGAAAGCGAGCCTGTTGCCTTTTTTTACCTGGTAATCCAGGAGCAGCTTGGTGATAAAGATCGCAGTAAACAGGGAGGTAATAAGACCGATAACGAGCGTGGTAGCGAACCCGAGCACAAGCCCTGTACCGAATACGAACAGGATGGATCCTGTCAACAGAGTGGTGATGTTGGAGTCGATAATTGCGGACAGCGCGCCTTTGAACCCGTCCTGCACCGCCTGCCCAAATGGCTTGCCTTCTTCCAGCTCAGCCTTGATGCCTTCGTAGATGAGCACGTTGGCATCGACCGACATACCGATCGTGAGCACAATACCTGCTATCCCGGCGAGCGTGAGCACGGCGCCCAGAGAAGCCATGATGCCCATCAGGAAGAACAGGTTGATGAAAAGTACGATATCCGCAATCCATCCTGCCTTGCTGTAGTAAACTACCATGAAGGCCAGCACCACGATGAGGCCTACGAGCGACGAGATAAGCCCTTTTGTAACTGCTTCAGAACCAAGGGTGGAGCCGACTACGGCTTCCTCGACGATATGGGTCGGCGCGGGCAGCTTACCTGCCTTCAGCACGTTCGCCATGTCTTTTGTCTCGTCGATAGTAAAGTTCCCGGAGATGCTTGAGTTCCCGGTCGGTATTTCGCCGGTTACATTAGGAGCGGTGTAAACGAGGTCGTCGAGGATAATGGCGATCGGGCGGTTGATGTTGGCTGCCGTCAGGGCTCTCCATTTGCGGGCGCCTTCCCCATTCATTCTCATCGTTACTTCGGGCTTCCCGTATTGGTCAAAGTCGCCGACGGCATCTACAATAACATCGCCTTCCAGCGGCGCCACGCCACCCGGTTTCTTAATAAAGTAAAGCGGCAGGAGGGCTTGACCAGGCATCCCCGACATCTCTTTCCTGTCCCACATGAAGACCAGGTCGTTGGGGAACATCGCTTTAACTTCGGGATTTCTCAGGATCTCGTTGGCCCGTACGGTATCTTTGAGCTGTACGCCCAGCGCGCTATTGGATATAGGCACAAAGAGGTTGGTAAGCGCTGCATTCTGCTTGTTGACGGCGCTGGTATCGGTAGCCGAAGAGTCGGCAGCGCTTTTGGCAAGCTGGGAAGCCAGGTCGGTACCCGCTGAAGAGGCCGCGGTATCCTGCGATGCAGCAGAAGCTGTCAATGCAGCCTTTGCCTTGCCCGCTTCCTCTTCCCTGACTAAAAATGAGCCGAGCTGGTCAAGACCGAAGCCGATCTCGTTCAGCGTATAAACTTCAGCAAACTCCAGTTTGGCTGCTCCGGACAGCAGGCGGCGGACCCTTTCCGGGTTATCGATCCCCGGAAGCTCGATCAGGATGCGGTTCGAGCCGGGTAAGCGCTGGATATTGGGGTTTGCTACTCCAAACTTGTCAATACGCGCCTGTAAAATTTTAAAGGCGCGGTCGACCGAGCCGTCCAGCTCTTTTTTAAGGAGCGTTATTACTTCGCCGTCACTCGAGTTGATGTTGATCTGGGCGCGGTTGGCGCTGTTGGAGAAAAGAGAAGCGAGCCGTGCATCCGGCACCAGGTCCCGGTAAGCCTTTACAAAAAGATCGATATAGTTCGACTGGCTGCTGACCGACGCGGCAGTTGCATTTTTTAGCGCCTGCTGAAAGGCGGAGCTCTTGGAATTGTTCCCGGCCATTCCCTTGACGATATCGGCGGGAGAAACTTCCATTACCACATGCATGCCGCCCTGGAGGTCGAGGCCGAGTCCGAGCTCTCTCTCCGTTACCTGCTGCAGCGTTTGTCCCAGATAAACTTTTTCTCTCCACAGGGAGTCGAGGTAGCGTTGTTTCTTCGCAAAATCGATTTTGCCTTCGGCATCGGTAGCGAACGCTTCCGCTTTTTCCTTGTAGCTTCTCGACACAAACGTGAAGGAAAGATAATAGATACTGATCAGCCCAAGCAATATGGTGAAGAACAGTACACCTGATCGGTTACTCATTGGTAGATTCTTTTATAATGACAGATTGATAATTGGAGAATAAAAAATTGCCTGCTTCCTGAGCCGGAAAGCAGCGCACTACGATAACGGCCCTCTCCGGTCAGGGCGCGTTGGCGGCTATTTGTTTGCCGAAGACTTTATGAAAGTAGCAGAAGAAAAATACGGGCTCCGAAAAACGCGCAGGCAGGCAATGGCCGGAGCGGCCGGAAAGCCTGACGGCAGGCTGGAGAGCCGGAAGTATATACTGCGAAAGATGAAAGCTGAAGAGTGAAATAACGACCGCATCGAGGCTCAGCGCCCTGACCACGGTCTGCCCGCCCTGGTTTTCCTGTCCGGCGGGCGATGACTTGCTTTCGCTCTTTTCGAGGGCCGGCGCCTCCCGGGAATATTCAGGGGGTAGCCCCCCGGAGCCCATAGAGGCAGCCAGCAGCATCGCTGCCACCAGGCAGCAAAGGAAAGATTTTATGTGCTTTCTATCGGGCATTGGCTTAACCGGGATTTCGGGCTGCAAATTTTAGACTAATTCTTTAAAAAAACAAAACTATTTCAGGTTGGTTCCCACCGGATACGCGGGATCAGCCTTTGGAAGAATCAGTCTCCGGACTCGAGCCTCCGTTGCAACGCGCGTTCCTCTTCACGACGCTGCCGTTCGATGCGCGCCGATACCAGGATCCCGACCTCATACAGCACGAACAGGGGAAGCGCTACGATAACCTGGCTGAAAATGTCCGGAGAGGGCGTGATAATCGCCGCCACGATCAGGATCACTATTACGGAATGCTTCCGGTATTCGCGCATAAACGCAGGCGTCAGGATACCTACTTTGGAGAGCACAAACACCACTATAGGGAGCTGGAAAGCGACGCCGCAGGCCAGTGTCAGGGTTGCAATGGTCGAAATATAGGATACGATGTTGAATTCGTTGACGATAGACTCGTCGAGCGTAAAATTCGCGAGGAAGTTGATGACGAGCGGCGTAACGATATAATACCCGAACAGCACACCCGTAAAAAAGAGGAAAGTGACAAAAAATACGGCGCCCCGGGCAGCCTTTTTTTCACTGAATTTAAGGCCCGGCTTAACGAAACGCCATATTTCCCAGAATGCATAGGGGAAGGCAAAAAGCAGGCCCACGATCCCTGCTGTGGTCAGCGCCATCTTGAACTGGCCGCCCACCTCGATGTTCTGCAGCTTGAAATTAATCGCCTCTACACACAGGCCGTCCGCGCCTATCATTTGCCCGAGCTTGCACATCATCCGGTAGGTCCAGAACTCGGGCTTGCTCGGCCCCAGTATGACCGTCCCGTAAATCCACTCCCGGTAAATCCAGGCCAGGATTGCGAATACAACGATCGATCCGAAAGCCCTGATAATATGCCACCTGAGCTCTTCAAGGTGTTCCAGGAAGGTCATTTCCTGGCCTTCATCTATTTCATTGTCAAAATCCTGATCTGACGCCATAATATTAAACCGGGGTTATCTCACCAATCAACCGGATAGTTTTTGGTAAATTCCGGGGCTGAAATTACTCAATTCAAATTGTTAGTAAAACAACAACGGGGAAAAACAGGATAATAATGTCAAAAAGAAATAAATCAGGTATAGTTTATTCTACGGATCCCGACTTTAGCTTTGATTCCGGTGAGGATGAAGAAGCTGAGACATTGCCGCCGGCAAGCCAGGACCTGCGCATATGGCTGGAACGGAAAGGGGGCGGAAAGGTCGCTACCGTGGTGCGCGGGTATACCGGCAGGCTGTCTGATCTCGAGCAACTGGGGAAACAGCTCAAGTCGCTTTGCGGCAGCGGCGGCACCGTCAAGGATTTTGAGATCATCGTGCAGGGCGACCACCGCGACAAGATCCTGGCATGGCTCCAGGCCAGGGGTTACCGCGCAAAAAAAGCAGGGGGATGACGTCGACAAGCTCAGTCGCCAGGCCTTAAATGGTGGCTGACCAGGTCCCCGAGTTGGTCGAAACGGCTTGTCGAAGCCCTACAATTCTATAACAGAAGTATCGGCAGGCGCCTGTCGCGGGGCGGTATCTTCAGGCTGACCGGGTACAACGGGTGTATTCTGGTAAGGGAGCATTCCGGGAGTCGATCGGAGCACTTCCACATCGGTTATGAAAAACTTCGTATCTCCGTTCCAGGGCAGCACGAAGAATTTTTCCTCGAAAGTAAGCGAAGCCCGCTGCCCGGTCGCAATGGCTTCCTCCAGCTTCCTGATGGCTTCCTTGTTTTTCGCGCTGACCGAGAACGCCCATTCAGTAGCGTTCATGACGCCCTCACCGTCGTACAGGCCGCCTATCCGGAGCTCGCCTTCATAGGTTTTGAACACATATCCTTTTTTGCTCATCTTCAGCACAAATCCTGCACGCCTGCCTTCGCTGTAGGAGCCGAAGCTGACATAATATAAGATCCCCACCAGGATGGCCAGGAAAACAATAAGAAAAGTCCACTTGCGCATAGGGAAAAGTCGGTTGATTTGATGCTGCTAACTTCGGAATAAGTTTGATGAATTGCAATATTTCTACTTCGCCCGTATGGCCGCCACCGGGTCCATACGGGATGCCATCAGGGCAGGGATAAAGCCCGAAAGCATGCCGATCGTGGACGATACCGCCAGTCCGAGGAGGATATTGCCCGGCTTCATAACCAGCTCGAAGCTACCCATGGGGATAAAGGTGATCAGGTATACGAGCAGCACGCCGACAGCGCCGCCCACCAGGCTGAGCATCACCGCTTCAAAAAGAAACTGGAACAGGATAAAATAATTTTTGGCGCCCAACGATTTCTGTATGCCGATCAGGTTGGTCCTTTCCCTTACCGATACGAACATGATATTGGCGATGCCGAAACCGCCCACAAGGATGGAAAAGCTCCCGATGATCCAGCCGGCAAGGGTAAGGACGCTGAAAACGCCGTCTATGGCCTTTGCCGCGGCATCCGGGCGATTGATGGAAAAGTTATTTTCGTCCCTTGGCTTAAGCGCTCTCTTCGAACGCATGAGACCCGTAATTTCAGCCTCCAGCTCCTGGAGCCCATCGTCATGCTCCAGACCCTTGACGGCGATGTCGACGCTCATCCTTCCGGATGAAAAGTATTTGGCAAATGAGCCGTAAGGGATATAGCATTTCTCGTCCGGCTTACCGCTGAACTCCATCATGCTGCTGCCTTTTCGCTTCTGCATACCGATGACGGTAAATTTATATCCCGCTATCTTCATCTCCTTGCCCAGCGGATCCTGGTTCGGGAATAGCCAGTCTGCCACCTTCGCGCCGATGACGGTCACGTTTTTTGAAGTGGTATTTTCAAGCGGGGTAAAGTAACGGCCGTTTTCGATCTCTATTTCGGATATCCTGTTGTAGTCCTGGGTAATGCCCCATACGCTTCCCTGGCCGCTGTTCGATCCGTATTTGAGGTCCACCGAACCCTTGACATCCATGACAGCTACGGCCTCCGCGTTTTCCAGCTTATCGGCCAGGAACCGGTATTCGCTATAAGTAGGCTCAGGCCAGCGGAAGTATTTCCACCAAGGGTATTCGCCTCCGAAGCCCCAGGGCCATTTTTGTACATACAACACCCTGTCGCCTATTTCCCTGAGACTTTCCTTGACATTTTTTTCAAGGGAATCGACAATAGTAAAAACAGCTACTATGGCAAATATGCCGACAGTTACACCCAGGAGAGATAAAGTGGTACGAAGAATATTGGATTTGAGCGCCTCCCACGCAAACACAAAACTTTCGATCACTTGTCGGAAAAATATCATACCTGTTCGGAGATAGGGATAAGCTGTTGCGCCGGCCGCAGGTACAAATTTTATGGATGTACAGGCAAAAAGCAATTTAATTCGTGATGAATGGTTGCAGAAACGGTTGAGCAGCGCCCTTCCGGTCATTCGGAGAAGTGCTGGAAGGGATTTATAATTGAAGGGAAATGCTTTATTTTACGCTGGTGATCCGGAGCGCTCCTGCGACAGCCTCCGGTCAACTTAAATACGGAACCGATACAAATGAACAGAATTATTACCGTCATAATCGTCTTCTTATCCGGTTTTTACAGCCTGTCCGCGCAGCAGCCGGTAAAGGAATCCCGGGGCTTTTATCAGTTCCTGTCCGATGATCCTGATCACAAGCCTTTTTTTAGCGAAAGAGAAGGGGTATTCTCAAAAAACGGGATGGTGGCGTCGGCGCATCCGGCAGCTTCCGAGGCAGGAGCAGCCATTCTCAGGAAGGGAGGCAATGCGGTAGATGCCGCAATAGCGGTGAAATTCGCCCTCGCGGTCGTGCATCCGGCAGCAGGGAATGTCGGCGGAGGCGGCTTCCTGGTATACCGCGATTCGACGGGTCGTAGCTATGCGCTCGATTTCAGGGAAAAAGCACCCCGAAAGGCCCATAAGGACATGTACCTTGACCAGGGCGGCAATGTTATCGACGAGATGAGCACGAAAGGGCACCTGGCAAGCGGCGTGCCGGGTTCTGTCGATGGTATGGTCAATGCGCACAAACGCTTCGGCAGGCTGCCTTGGAGCGACCTGGTCCAGCCCGCCATCGACCTTGCGGAAAAAGGCGTGCGCCAGACGGAAAAGGAAGCCCGCGGGCTCAATGCGGTCGGTAAAAGGATACAGGAGGTCAACCCGGGGACTTCCTATTACCGGAAACCCGACGGCAGCGCCTGGGCAGCGGGAGATATGCTCTATCAGCACGATCTTGCGCGGGTGCTCAGATCGATCCAGCGCAAAGGCCGCAGCGGGTTTTATAAAGGGCGTACGGCCAGGCTGCTGGCGCGGGAGATGAAAGCGGGCGGCGGGATTATCACCAGGAAAGATCTTAAGCGGTACCAGGCCGTATGGCGGGAGCCTGTATCGGAAACCTATAAAAACTACCGCCTGATCACCATGTCGCCGCCGTCCAGCGGGGGTATCGCCCTGGTCCAGCTGCTGCGGCTGACGGAGCCTTACCCGCTTGCACGCTGGGGGTGGAATACAGACTCTACGGTACAGGTAATGATCGAAGCCGAGCGGCGGGTATACGCAGACAGGGCCAAGTTCCTGGGGGACCCGGATTTTGTCAAAATCCCGTCGACGGAGCTGATGAGCTATTCCTACCTGCGCGACCGCTGGAAGGATTTTTCATTTGACCGCGCCACCAGCAGCAGCGATATTGCCGGCGGTGACCTTCCGGGCTATGAAAGCATGGAGACGACCCATTATTCCGTCGTAGATAAAGGCGGGAATGCGGTGGCGGTGACCACTACGCTCAACGGGAGCTACGGGAGCGGCGTCATTGTGAAAGGCGGAGGTTTCCTGATGAACAACGAAATGGATGACTTCAGCATCAAACCCGGCGTGCCGAATATGTTCGGCCTGATCGGCAACAAAGCCAATGCCATTGCGCCCGGGAAGAGAATGCTTTCTTCCATGACGCCGACTATTGTAGAAAATGACGGGAAGCTGCTTATGGTCGTGGGAACGCCGGGAGGCTCCACGATCATCACCTCCGTCTTCCAGACCATCCTGAATGTGCTGGAGCACGGGATGACCATGCAGCAGGCGGTCAATGCGCTGAAATTTCATCATCAATGGCTTCCCGACAAGACGATGTTCGAGGCCGGGGCTTTCAGCGAGGGCACGATCCGGAAGCTGCAGGACCGCGGGTTTATACTTGAGCAGCAACGCAACACCATCGGCAGGATGGATTGTATCCTCGTCTGGCCGGACGGCTCCCTGGAGGGCGGCTCCGACCCGAGAGGGGACGATACGAGCGTGGGGTATTGAGTGGGATATTATGCGCCTGAATACGTCCACGTAGGGATCCGCGAATGGTTGACCACGTTTGCGGCGATGCTGGTGAAATAAAGATGGGCCAGGTCGCGGCTGTGGGTGGTCATGGCGATCATATCGGCGCCGATCTCGGTAGCGAATCTTATGATCCCTTTTTCCTCGCTTTCGGCTGCCCTGACATTCAGCGTATATCTTTCCAGGGTGTTGGCCCCGGCAAAATCCTGCATGTCCGAGATCAGCTTCCTGTCATCTTCTTTACCGGTGGTTACATGTAAGAGATGCAGCCTGCCGGAAAAAGCCGCCTGCATTTTTTTCATGGCATTGATAAAAGCGGGCCGGCTTTGTTCGAAATCACACGGGAAGACAATATCCCGTATCTGCTGCGGCCGGGCCGGTTGCTTGATAGAGAATACCGGGACGGGCGAGGCGCGTACCAGCTTTCCTGCGTAAGATCCCGCAAATACACCGTCCCACCCGCGCGATCCGCGTGTTCCGACTACCAGCTGGGTAATTTCGAGCTCATTTATGGCTTTCAGGATTTCGTCGACCAGTTTCCCGGTCCGTATCAGCTGCCGTACCGTTATGCCTTCCCACAAGCCGCTGCCTGCTACTTTCGCGAACTCTGCCTGATAAAGATCTCTCTGGGATACCTCCGGCCGGCTGTCGGTAATGACCGACAAGACGTACACTTCCCCCTTTGAGCCTGCCGCAAGTCCGCAGGCAAACAGGAGGGCATTCAGCGACAATTCGGAATAATCGCAGGGGACCAGGATTTTTTGCTGGAGAGACATAAGCCGGCTGCCGTTTACGATCTGCTTCAGGATCGGCCCGTTTGAATTTTACCTCGCTAAGCTAGCTCCGTTAAATGACAAATACACTGACTTCGGCCATAAGCCGGAATGATCTTCGTCAATAGAGGCATACAGCCGGCTGTTCTCCATAACCTGCTTACAGCGCGGGGCATGGAAGAGGGGAGTTAGGATTTGTCGAGCTACCCCCTCAGATGCTGCTGACTGACTCGATAAGTTTGGGATACTTCAGCCATTCAGGGTTTTCTCAATTATATATCTGGGGCGGCCTTTCACTTCTTCGTATATTTTTCCGACGTACTCACCTATGAGTCCTAACGCTATCATATTAAATCCGTTAAAAAACATCATAGGAAGTAAAGTAGATGTCCAGCCGGGAACGGTATAGCCGAAGAAATAAGAAAAGGCGATATACGAAATAATAAACATTGCCAGCATACAATTGAGTATGCCAAAATACAGAACGAGCCGCATCGGAAAAGTAGAAAACGAGGTAATCCCGTTCCATGCAAACAAAACCATTTTCACAAGAGAGTATTTTGTCTCCCCGGCAGCCCGTTCGGCCCTTTTGTAATACACCTTGTCGCTTTTAAAACCGATCAGAGGGATAATTCCCCTTAGAAACATGTTAACTTCTCTAAAATTGCCCAGTTCATCAAGTATTCGACGATCCATAAGTCTGAAGTCGGCATGATTAAAAACGATGGGGATTCCCATGAGAGCCATCAGCTTGTAAAAGCTTTCTGCTGTGACTCTCTTAAACCAGCTATCGGAGCTTCTGTCGTCCCGCACTCCGTATACAACCAGCGCTCCTTCCTTGTATTTTTCCAACATGTGCTCTATCGCAGATGTATCATCCTGGAGATCGGCATCTATAGTGATGAAGCAATCAAATTGACGCTTAAAATGTTCGAGTCCCGCCAGAATAGCGCTCTGATGCCCATAGTTTCTTGATAATTTGACTCCCAGTATCATTGAGTCAACGCTGGATATCTCTTCAATTATTTCCCAGGTCCGATCGTGGCTTCCGTCATTTACGAATTGGTAAGGTTTAACTTGTTGAAATGTAGGCAATTTGGCCACTGTTGATGTTTTGTCTTGTTAAAAAAAAGAGATGTCGTCGTCTTGCCGGGAGAGAAGAGGTACCCGGTTTGTGAAGTAATTTTAAGGCTTTTCTGACCGTATAGCAATTTTCAGCCCAATATTCATTGAATTAGCGAGACGATCTGCTTTAGCAGATAAAATTTTTCAAACGTTCCAGATGCATTTTGTTTATCCAGCAAAATCGGATCAGGTTGTTTCTCCCTCTCATATTTAGCTTTTTAGCAATTCTGCTTCTATAGTTTTCCACACTTTTAGGTTCGATAAAGAGTTTACGCGCTATTTGAGTCGACGTCAGACCCTCGGAAATGTAAATTATTACTTCCCACTCCCTTGGAGTAATACTTTTGAAATTGCCGTTGAAAGTTTGTACAGACAGGTTATTTTCGGAATAATCGGATATGGTATGCATGGTAAAAAACTGTTAGATAGTAGCTTATGAACTGTTAAATAATTGTCTACAATATGTTTATTTTCTCTTCTTGCTGTAGAATAGTTTTTCTATCTCTAATATGGGATATTTTTTTCTATACTTCAATATACAATTCGGCAAATTTTGAAATTGAGGGAGAAACCCCTCAAAATTGAGGGGTAAAAATCTATAATAGAAGGGTAAGAGAGTAGCTATTTTTGTGTTGAAGTCATGAATGGATCTTATGTTGTTTCTTATTCGTTAAATTTTACTTTTTACGCTTATGAAAAAAGATATCCTTGTTTACGTATGGCGGTTTTTTACGCCGTTTTTACTGTTGCTTTTTTTGCCCAATGTGTCTTTTGCCTTCAATGAGGCGGATAAGGATTATAATTCGGATATAGATCCCGTGTTATTTTATTTTACATCAGATAAGTCTGAAGTCCGGCTGGGAGAGGAGCTGGTTCTTACGATAGTGGCGATGCAGCGCTCGTCTTTTGATCCCAGGATTTACCCCTGGTATGGTTTTGACCTGGATTTCAGGCTGAAGGTAGTTGTTCCGAAAGGCTTTGTTCAGACCGGTGGAAATTATTATGATTATATAGGAGAGAAACTGTCTGAAAATAAAAGGGTTGCCATATATGAGCTGCGGGGGAAATTTGAGAAGGATCCCGGAGAGGGGATATTTCAGTTATTGCGATGGGGAAATACCGCTAAAGAGGATAATAAATTCGTTTCACGAGGGGTACTTAAGTTATCAATAACGGGACTTGAAGAAGATTCTCCAGCAAATAAGAGAATGGCGCAGCAACCGTGTGGTACCGGGGCAGTTTTAGAATCCGTTAGCTGTAATAGTATATCGGGATGGGTGTTTGACAGCTCTGAGCCGAATTTAGCTCTTAAGATAGATATATATGAAGGGAATACTTTAATTCTTGGAGAGGTTTTAGCAGATAATTTCAGGCAGGATCTGAAAGATGCGGGATTTGGAAATGGCAATCACGGTTTTAATATCACTACACCGGCTATATTAAAAAATGGGCAGAATAGGTCTGTTTCTGTAAAGGTTAGCGGATGTACAGGTGAAATATGGAATTCTCCACAAACAATTAACTGTCCGGGAGACGGAGGAAGCTGTGACTTTAATCCCACGGTGTCAAGTACAAATAACACCCCTTCCGGAGGAGCTCAATTTACGCTTAATATTAGCTGTACTGGCTTTGATTGCAGCGGCGTAACCTACACCTGGGGCGGCAATGGCATCAGCGGTACGGGCACTACAAAGCAGGTTACAGCGCCTTCGTCAGCCGGTACCTATACGTATACTGTAACAGCTTCGAAGCCGGGGTGCACCGATAAGACAGCCAATATCAATATTATCGTCCCGCCTATCGTTCCTCCGGTAGGGATTACGCTTTCGATATGGAAGGCGGGCAATGCTAATGAAAGAACGAAGATAATGGATCTTCAGAACGGGGACAATATTCCTATTTCGGCTTTCAATGGTGGGCAGGCGAACTGGTTTATCGATATTTCCGGGGGGCAAATCTCCTCTTCTCCTGGTTCAGGTAACTATAACTACGTATCGCTCTACCTGAACGGCAATGGTTATTCCAATCAGGGATGGGGTCCTGAGAACGTGACTGGCGCCGGCAGCCCGCCTTATGGCCTTCATGGGCGGGACGGTGGTTCCAGCCCATCGGTAGGAACCGGCTACCAACTGACCGGTAAAGTCTTTTTCAACGGTACGGAGCTTGCCAGTAAAACGATTACTTTCAATATCGTATCGGCTCCGTGCGATTTTAATCCAGGCATAACTTCCAGCACTACTACGCCTTCGGCTAACTCATCTTTCACACTAATAGCAACCTGCAGCGGCGCGGACTGTAGCGGCGTAACCTACACCTGGGGCGGCAATGGCATCAGCGGTACGGGCACTACAAAACAGGTTACAGCGCCATCCAATACAGGTACTTATACCTATACAGTTATCGCTTCCAAATCCGGGTGTACTGATAAGACTGCCAGCATAAATATTATAGTAGATCCCCATAACGGTTCGGTGCAGCCTGTCATACTTACAAAAGGATATCCTTCATTGATGGATATAGAAATAACCGGTATGGAAGGGAATTGGCTCATTTCCGATAAATCTACTAAAACTCCTGCTCAGGGATATGAATGGTGGTATTTGGTAGGCTCTAAATTAATTAAAACATCGACACCCGCTTAGTAGCGAGCTCTGGCAGGGAAATCAACCAGGGAGTATTCTTAAGTTTAGCGTAAAAACAGGAATAGCATCATTGAATCAGTGGGCCCCCGGTAGCGGATATTATGATCCGGATGCGGGAGAGTTCTGGACGCTGCTGGCGCGGCGGGACCTGCCGCACG
>MEDT01000147.1 GCA_001724175.1 Cytophagaceae bacterium SCN 52-12
CCGGCAGCAAGTCGGAGGTCGCCTACGACTGGATCCGCGACTATATCAATATCGTCAGCATGAACAAGGACGGCGATCTTACGTATATCGAGCGTTTCATGCCCAATGAGAAATTCAGCCATCCTATCGATATGCAGTTTGCAAAAGACGGCTCGCTGTATGTCCTCGAGTACGGCAATAAATGGTTTGCCCAGAACGACGACGCCCGGCTTTCGCATATCACGTTCAACCCGGGCAACCGCGCACCCAAAGCCGTAGCCTCCGCCGACAGGACAACCGGGGCGGCCCCGTTAGCCGTCAGGTTTACTTCCGAAGGATCGCTGGATTACGACGGGGATGCGGTCAGCTACTCGTGGCATTTCGGAAGAGGACAGGGCAGCAGCACCGATGCGAATCCTGTATTCGTGTATAAGAAGCCGGGTGAATATACTGCCGTGCTTACCGTAACCGACGCTCACGGAAACGCCAGGAGCTCGAACGTCATCGTCAAAGCCGGTAATGAGCCTCCAAAGGTAGAAATTGCCATCAAGGGAAACCAGAGCTTTTACTGGAAGGATAAGCCCGTTAGCTACGAAGTGAAGGTTTCGGATAAGGAAGACGGCTCGCTGGCCGCCAAAACCATCGCCTCCGAAGATGTCTACATGCACATCAGCTACCTGGAAGGATTTGATAAAACACTGCTTGCGCAGGGCCACCAGGCCAATACCGGGTTTGCGACCGGAAAAAGGCTGATCGAGCTCAGTGACTGCCAGGCTTGCCATACGATCAGCCAGAAATCGATCGGCCCGACCTATACCGATATCGCCAAAAAGTACGAGAAGGATAACAATGCTCAGAAAACGCTTGCCAAAAAAATAATCGAAGGAGGCGGCGGCGTCTGGGGAGAGCAGGTCATGGCGCCCCATCCGCAGCACAAGCTGTCGGAAGCGGAAGATATGGTGAAATACATTCTTTCTCTGGCTAAGGAGCAAAAGACGAACAGCCCGCTGAAAGGCAACTACCTGCCGGAATCGAAGGACAAGCCGGGAGCCTACATTTTCTCGGCCAGCTATACCGATAAGGGAACTCATTCGATGGGACCTCTTACGGGGGGACAGACCGTCTCCCTGCGCCCTTCCGTGCTTCCGGCCAATACTTATGACGAGGGCGTCAATATTGTCAAATACAAAATGCCGGAAAACGCACCCAACGCCGGACAGGAAGTCGTAGTGGGGAGCTCGAACAACGCTTTCATCCGCTTCGACGACATAGACATTTCGAATGTGAAGAAGATCGCGGTTGCCGCAATGTCGTCGAAAGGCAGAACGGCGGGCGGAAAGCTGGAAGTAAGGCTGGACACTCCTACGGGGCCGAAGATCGGGGAAGCTACGGTTGCCGAAGATGCCGGTCAACCCGTACAAATTACGTTAAAACCGGCTCCGGTGCCGAAAAAGCGGCCTTTGTACTTTGTTTTTGTCAATCCTGAAGCGAAAGGGAAACCGCTTTTCTCCATCGGCGACATATCATTCGAACTGTAATCAGGGTATATCAGCAAAGGGCAGCCCGGCAGCAAAAGTGCCGGGCTGTTTTCTTTTTACCCCAAAACGCAGCAATGCTATTAGTACTGCAGGATTAATTTACAGTAGTTAGTGAGGAAGACGTCTAAAAAGTACACAAACTGCTGCGTTGTTTTCGGCACTTTTCAGACAGTCCCGGGCATTAACCAATCATACAGATGCAGGTATTACGAAATATATATCAGGTGGGCGGCGATTTGAACGGCATTACTTTCGATGAGCCGCGCGCACTCTGGAACGACGCCAACAGCTATGTCATCGATACCGGTCAGGGACTCGTGATGATCGACTGCGGCTGCGGCGATACAATGGAGCAGATCTTCGATAACATGCGCTACTGGAACCTGGATCCCACCTCGATCCGGTACTGTATCCTTACCCACCCTCATTTCGACCATGCGGGCGGCGGACACAAGCTTAAGGAGCTGGGCGTAAAATTCATCGCTATCGAAGAAACCGCAGATGCCGTGGCCTCCGGTGACGAAAGGTGCTGCGGCTACCTGTATCATAAAACTTTTGTCCCGTTTGAAGTAGACCGAAAGGTAAAGGATGGCGAAGAGTTCGAAGTGCTCGGGCTGAAATTCAGGACCGTCCATGTCCCCGGACATAGCATGGGCTGCACCGCATACCTGCTACCCTGGGAGGGCAGGCTTCTCAATTTCAGCGGAGATGTGATCGGCACACTTCTAGGCGGCGATTTCGGCTGGGACGGCAGCATCGATTTCAACAAACCCGTCTATATCCAATCGCTTCTCAAGCTTTCCAGGATCGATGTGGATATCATGCTCCCCGGCCACGGGCTGATCTATTTCCATAAACCCCGGATCAGAGTGGAAGAGGCATTGAATTCCGCGCTTGTTCAATGGCGGTAGTGTTCCTTCAAAAAAAACATACCAAACCCTTGCATTAGAAAAATACAACCCGTACCTTTGCGGAAATTTTAGCGAACACATCCGTTCGTTTCTCTGCTTAACAGACGAAGTACGCAGGTATTTCCGTCCACTACACAGCCAACTCGTTTGGCCTTCAGTATGGTCCTGCAGAGCCTCCGGGTGTATCGCGGAAGGCTTTGGTAAACCAAAATGGTGAAATCGGCTTAACTATTCTCTTCCGAGGCTCATTGAACGATGCTCCTTCAATGTCCTGGCCTGGTTAGATATGTTTTTTCGACATGATTATTTTTCAGCCGATACATTGCATCGGGTTACCACTGTCAGATTAAAATGTTCAATTGTACTGAATTAAAAACAAACAAGAAATGACAGTTATTGAAAGTAATGCAACCGTTGAAACATTCCATGAACTAGGTATTTCAGAGGAGATCCTGAAAGGACTTGCTTCAATGGGAATTGAAAAGCCTTCTCCTATTCAGGCTCAGGGAATCCCCCCGGTTATGGAAGGCAATGACGTGATAGGACAGGCTCAGACCGGAACCGGTAAAACAGCAGCTTTTGGCATACCGGTGCTGGAAAGAATTGATCCTGCCCTTAATTCAATCCAGGCTTTGATCCTGTGCCCTACGCGCGAGCTGGCCGTACAGGTTTCGGAAGAGCTCAAAAAAATAGGCAAGTACCTCCCGCAGATCAAAATCGAGGCCATCTATGGAGGGGATTCGATCGAGCGCCAGATCCGTTCGCTGCGCAAAGGTGTTCACATCGTGGTAGGTACGCCGGGCCGCGTGATGGACCATCTCGAAAGAGGAACGCTCAACCTGGATAACGTTAAAATGATGGTGCTCGACGAAGCAGATGAGATGCTTGATATGGGCTTCCGCGAGGATATAGAAAGCATTCTTACCGATATGCCTGAAGAAAGGCAGACCATCCTTTTCTCGGCCACTATGTCGAAGCCGATCATGGCCATCACCCGGAAATTCCAGGACGACCCCGTGCTGATCAAAGTGGTGAGGAACGAGCTGACCAACCAGAACATCGAGCAGGTTTATTTCGAGGTGAAACCCCAGGCAAAAGTGGAGGTGATGACCCGCCTGATCGATATGCACGATATCAAATCGCTCCTGGTGTTCTGCAACACCAAGCGTAAGGTAGACGAGATCGTGGAAGAGCTCCAGCTGCGCGGGTATGCTGCGGAAGGACTTCACGGCGACCTGCGCCAGCAGCAGCGCAACAACGTGATGAGCAAGTTCAAGTCCGGCGTTACAACGATATTGGTAGCAACCGACGTGGCTGCACGGGGTATCGACGTAAGCGGGCTCGACGCGGTTATCAACTACGACATCCCGCTCGACGAGGAATACTATGTGCACCGTATTGGCCGTACTGGCCGCGCCGGTATGTCGGGGAAAGCATTTTCGCTGGTTGCCCGCGATGAAAAATTCAGGCTGAGAGGCATAGAATCCTATGCCAAGGCCAAAATAGAAAAAGGGGTTATCCCTTCTTTTGAAGATATACTAGGGGTGCGTAAAGCCCGCTTCGTAGACAATATCGCTGCAACGATCAACGAAAACGACGATATAACTTCTTACGAGGACGTACTTGAGTCGCTGCGTCACAGCGGCTATACCGTCGAGCAGGTAATCGCTGCCATGGCGAAAAAAATCATGGGCGTTCAGAAAAACGAATATGCCGACGGTAATCTTGCCTGGGAGGAAAGAAGGAGCGACAGGCGCGGGGATGAACGAGGTGACAGGTTTGGAGATCGCCGTGGCGGAGAAAAGAGAGGCGGCGGCCGTTTTGAAAGCCGTGGCGGAGAAAGAAGAGGCGACAGGTTCGGTGATCGTCGCGGTGGAGATCGTGGCGGCTTCGGTGGAGACCGTGGCGGCTTCGGCGGTCGCAACGAAGGAAAGCGCGGAAGAGGACCGGCTGAGGCCGGAATGACCCGTTTATTCTTCAACCTCGGAAGGCAGGATCACCTGCAGCCCCGCGATTTCGTAGGAGCTATAGCCGGTGAGGCCAATATTCCAGGTACCTCTATCGGTGCGATCGATATTCATGACAAATTCACCTATGTCGATATCCCCGAGCGCGATGTCCGCTCCGTGCTCCATGCCATGGACGGGAATACGATCAAAGGGAAGTTTGTAAATGTCGATGTAGCGAAATAAGGCTTTATCGCTGGGACTGTTGATCAGTTAAGTGTCGTAGTTTAAGATTTTAAACGGTTTTATTTTTTGAACCATTAAGGGACTAAGGATAGTTAAGAAGACACTTAACGTTCTTAATTCCTTAATGGTTCTCATTTTTGTCTCTCATTTCTTTGAACCATTAAGGAGTTAAGGATAGTTAAGAAGGCACTTAATATTCTTAATTCCTTAATGGTTTCACTTATTCATCCGGCAAGAGACTAAAATATTCATTTACAAAAGGTTTTAGTGATCTGCTGATATTGTCAGTAAAGAAATTGATCAACAACCCCTGGGGCATTTTCAGCAATTTCATATAGGTCATCAATTGAGCCTCATGGACGGGTAAAACCTGTTCAACAGCTCACTCTATCAAATATCTGCTCCTCCTTCAGAGCTACAGATACCTTGTTCTTATTTTTCTCGCTCGAAATAGAAAATCCCCCGCTTATTCCCGATCACGAGATCGTCCCTACCATCACCGTTCATGTCGGCCACAACCAAGTGCAGCCCCGAGCCTGAATTGTCGTCCAGCACGTGCCGTTTCCACGACGGATTTTTACCAGGCGCAAACTCGTACCAGATCAGCAGGGGCGGATCATGCTCGCCCGGATCGTTGCCGTTATGGGCAAAGAAACGCTTGCCGGTAACCAGGTCTGGATGACCGTCGCCGTTGAGGTCGGTAAACGCCAGGCTATGGGTCTGCGCCAGCGATTGATCGATGAGATGGGTCTTCCACTCCGGCTGTCCGTCCTTTCCCTTCTGCTGCTCAAACCACCAGACGCCGAATTGATGCGCGGAGCTTGAAATAACATCCGCTAACCCGTCGCCGTTGAAGTCGTGCACATACATCTGGGCGCTCGGCTCGCCGAAATCTGCCGGGTGAAATTTCCAGTTCCTTTGCTTCCGGTCTCCGGGAGCTTCCCACCATCCCCGGGTGATGATCACATCCTTACGGCCGTCTCCGTTCATATCGGCAAAACCCAGGCCGTGGGTATACTTATGGGTAGCCAGCGTGTCGTTGTCACTGATCACGAATTTGTCCCACTGCGTTTTTCCCTTCTCCGACGGCGCCTTCAGCCAGATGAACTCCTTGGCTTCCGAATCGTTGCAGATGATATCCCTGCGGCCGTCGCCGTCCACATCCTCGAACAGGGGCGACTCGTTGCCCACAGAAGTATGCAGCAGATGCATAGGCCAGTGCCCGGGCTTCCCTTGAGGGTTTTCATACCAGTAAGCGGCCTTTCCCGGGTGATCGATCCGTATATAATCAACCCAGCCGTCCTGGTTTACATCCATCGTGAAATGCAGGAAAGCATTCCCGTAGGTGTTGACCGCAAACGAAAGCGGCGGCGCTAGCTCGTGCATTTTCCAATCGGGCGCCTCAAACCAATAGGAACCGGCCAGGATATCGGGCTTCCCGTCCCTGTTAACATCGCCGGTCGCTACGCCTTCCGCTATAAACTCCCTGGTGAGGGTATGCTTCCTGAATTTCACGTCGCCGCCTTTCTGAGCCTGCGCACATCCTGCCCCTGCCTGCCATACCAGGCCCCATGCAAGGAGAATCAATCTGTTCATCTGATATACGTTTTGTAAAGTTGCCGCCTTACCTCACGGTAGAAAGATAGCCCAGCAATTCATAAAAGTCATTTTCGGGAATAGTATACCGGAACTGGTCCGGCATAATTGTCATATTCACGGTAAAGTAATCGTCGATATTGTCTTTCGGCACCGAGAATTCCTGCCCGGCATGATCGGCAAATACCAGCTTGGTCCCTTCGGAACGGCGATAAAGCCCGAGCTTCTGCTCTCCCGATTTCAAATTGACCTGGTAAGTCTTGAACGCTTCGGTAATATTACGGTTCGGGGAAAGGATCTTCTCTGTCAACGCTTTAGTCCCCCAATTGCCGATCCCGTCCAGCTGCGGCCCTACCATCCCTCCTACTCCTTTGATCTGGTGGCATGCCGAGCAGTTACCCATGAATATTTCCCTGCCTTTGCCGGGGTTGCCCTTGTAGCTTTTGACGCGTTCTTCCCTCTGTACAAGCAGATCGTCCAGGTCCTTTGCCGCTGTTTCACTACGGGCTACCAGATGCCGGAGCCGGGCATTTTCATTGCTTTTCAGGTAATCGTTCAGGATTGTCTTCAGTCTCCCGGCCTGGAGCAGGTCCGGCGGCGCCTCATTTTTCTCCATCGCGTCGACAACCTGCCCAATGCCGCCCGGCGCCGCGGCAAGAGCCGAAAGTATCGCTACCTGCAGGCTGCGCGGGCTGCCGGGAAGCTGCCTGCGTAATACAGAAAGGTTTTGGAATGTCGGATTTGCGGCTATGGCCGGCACCAGCTTTTCCTTGTAAGCCGAACCGGTCGCAGGATCTCCGAACAAACCCGTAAAAACGGATGTATAGGCCACGGGCGAAATTTTCACGAGGGCATCTACCGATGCCTGCTGAAATTCCGGCGGATTGCCCGCAGGAAGAAACGACATCAGCGGCTCCGCCATCCCGCGCATTTTCATTTGTCCCAGGATTTCGGCAGCGGCGGTAAACTGGGCTTTGTGCACATTGTCCAGGTTACGCAAGGCGTCCGGCGCTTTCCCGGCATACATCATTACGACTTCCCGGGCGGCTTTCCCCGCCAGCGTCGCCAGGACAGGCGACCTGTCTCTCCCCGACCTTTGCAATCCCCTGGCAACAGCCTGCAGACGCGACAGGTAAGCGGGATCTGCCGGCGCGAGATCCCTGGCTATGGAAGCGGACAGGACATCCGCCTGGCCCGGGGTGATATGCGAAGCCGCGTACTCAAGAAAAGGGTCCGGCCCGGCCGGGATGTCGCCTTCCAGGAGCCAGGCCAGCACGAAGTTGGCCATTGTTTTGCCCGGAAGGTCGAGCGCAGCGCCGGCTATCAGGCCCTTCTGCTCCTTTGTCCAGGAGCGCCTCATTACCTGAGCCGCTACGCCCCTTTCGGCAAGATTGTTCCTGATCGCCAGCAAAACCGTATGCCTGAGGTGAGAGTCTTCCTCCGGTACCCGGGCATAGAGCTCCGTTAACGGCGTTAGATTTTCTATCAAAGGAAAATTATTAAGCGCCTCCACTGCAGTTCTCCGGATAAAGGGGCTTTTATCCTGTAACAGACCGGATATCCTTGTCCGGAGCTTTCCGTCCGGACTTTGTAGCTGCGACAGGATACGAAGCGTATGTATCCTGATCTCTTCGTTGCCCGCACTCAATCCGATGTCAGTCAGTCTGTCGCTCCAACGGTTAAGCCTGTGCAAAAGCCACAGGGCCTGCACCCTGGCCTGCCAGGGCTTCGTCTCGTTTGCAGCCAGGTCTGTAAGAGGGGTTATCGCTTCAGCTCCGAAACTGTCAAAGATCCGGTCGGCTACTCTCATCCGTATGTTAAGCTGCGGGATGTCCAGGCCTTCAATAAGCTCGCGAAGCGGCGCCTTCGACCAGTCTTTCTTTGACCAGGCGGCTTTTTCCCCGCCTTTGTAGCTGATCCGCCAGATCCTTCCGCTCGACCTGTCCCTGCCCGGGTGCTTAAGGTCAACTTCGTAGTGCCCGATGATGCGGTTATAAAAATCGGCGACATAAATGGCCCCGTCGGGCCCCGTCTTTATATCGACCGGCCTGAACCATGGATCGTCGCTCAGCAGAAAATCTTCTTCAAACTTCAATACCGGCGTAGATCCTTTAAAGCTGACGGAGTTCCGGCTGATGCGGCTGGTCACGACATCGCCGATAAAGAAGCTGTTCCGGTAAGAAGGCGGAAAATGAACGCCTGTATAGTAAACGAGCCCGGCAAGCGCCGTGGATCCGAGCTCATAGCCGGTCATTTCAGGCCCGAACCCTATGCCCGTCGGCTTTTTACCGAAATGCGGGTAGTCCGCCCCAGGTATCAGTTGGTAGAGCGGTTTGGAATGGCAGTCTACTGAATAGAGATATCCGCGCTCATCATAGCTGAACCCGAAGGGGTTCACCCGTCCGTAAGTGGTTTGCTCGGCGCGGCTACCGTCGGTCCTGAATCGGAAAGTATTGCCGGAAAACATGGTAAGCGAGTCTCCGTCCGTGCCTGCTATACGGGAAGTATTGGAAAACCCGTGGCTGGAATGTACCCACCCGTCGAATCCGCGGATGAAATTATTGACCATACCGTGGGTATCGCTGTAGCCGAACGGCCCCAGCAGCTTAAGAGCTTCATCCGCTTTGTCATCGCCATTGCGATCCTTAAAATACCAGACATCCGGGATGCTGTAGGCGATCGCCCCGTCGGACATGGGCATGATCCCTATCGGGATATTCAACCCTGTTTTGAAATCCGTAAACCTGTCCGCCTTCCCGTCTCCGTCGAGATCTTCAAGTATGGTGATCTTGTCTTTCCCCGTGCTGCCGGTTGCCGCCATGGGGTATTCCGTCGACTGCGTGACCCACAGCCGCCCTCTGTCATCGAATTCGATATTCATCGGCTTACCTATCTGCGGCTCCGATGCAAATAGCGTGATCTCAAACCCCGGCGGCAGCTTAAAACCCCTGGCCTGCTTTTCCGGCGCCTGGAAACCGGTGCTCCTGACGTGCTCCGAATACCTGCCGGCGCTTTCCGGCCCTGAGGCTTTCCGCTGAGGTGCGGTACAACCGTTGAAAAGGACGGCCATGACGGCAACCCGGTAAAAACGGCGGAGCATTTCCATACGTCTATACCTTGAGCGGATCGGGGTGAACCCAGGGCCCGCGATAGGCCCGGGCCAGCAATCTGGTAGCCTCCGGGTCATTTTTGACCGTCCTCGCAGCCGGGTCGTAAGCCAGGGGCCTTCCCAGCTGCATGGAGAGATTAGCGAGGATGCACGATGCCGTAGAAATATGTCCTTCCTCGATGTCCGCCACAGGCCTGGCGCCTTTTTCGATGGCGTTCAGGAAATCGATCATATGCAGACGGGTAGCGGGCGCGGCGTTGAGCTCTATCCGCTCTTCCGTCAGATCTTCCGGGTATTTCTCCCTCTCATAAATCACATCCTTGTGTATCCTGGTCCCTTCTTTGGCCTGCGGTATGAAATCGCAGGCCATGGTGCTTCCCCAGAGCGTACCCTTGTCGCCGTAAAGGGTGAACGACCACGGGTAATCGGGATTGGCCGGCGTACCCCAGGTGCGGTGCTGCCACACACAATTCAATCCGTCATATTCGAACACTGCTGTCTGGGTATCCGATATATTGGATTTTCCTTCTTTCTGCACATATATTCCGCCGACCGAGCTGATGCTCTTAGGCCAGCGCAGACCGAGCATCCACCTGACCGTATCAAACATGTGGACGCACATATCGCCGGTGATCCCGTTCCCGTATTCCATGAAAGTCCGCCACCACCTGATGTGCGGAAGACCGTCGTAAGGGCGCAGCGGCGCAGGCCCGGTCCACATTTCATAGTCGAAGTAGTCGGGTACCGGCTCGGGCGGCGGGTTGCCGTTCGCCCTCATATGGTAATAGCAGCACATTTCCACATGCGAGATCTTGCCCAGCAGGCCCGCATCCACTATATTCTTTTTGGCGTCGATAAGATGGGGCGTGCTTTTCCGCTGGGTGCCTACCTGGACGACCTTCTTATACTTCCGCGCGGCAGCTACCATTGCTTCGCCTTCGATCACATCGACGCTTATGGGCTTCTGAACGTATACGTTGGCCCCGGCCTTCATAGCATCGATCGCCTGCAGGGCGTGCCAGTGATCCGGGCTTCCTATAATGACGATGTCGAGCTTATGCTCAGCCAGCAGCTTGCGGTAATCGCTGTACAGCCGGGGCATGTTACGGGATTTCTGTCTTTCGCTGACCAGCTTCGCAGCCGCATTGAGAATGTTCTTATCAACATCGCATATGGCCACCACTTCCACATCCGCCACCTGTATCAGCCTGAAAAGGTCACTTTTGCCGTACCAGCCGCTTCCGATCAGCGCTACCCTGTAAGTCTTTGAGGGGTTGGCCAGGCCCATAGCTCCTGCCCCGAAAGACGCCAGCGCGAGCGAAGCCGTGGCTCCCTGTAAAAATTTCCTGCGGTTGATCGAAAAAGTATTCATGATTAGTTGATTAGTTGATTAGCTGATGTGATGATTACATTTAAAAATTACTTCATCACTACATCTACTCATTATCACATTATCACATCATCACATTGTCACATCATCACATTATCTAATTTCCTCATCATCACTCACGTCCATTTTCTCCATTTAAAATATCCGTACATCGCCAGCGCGATGAAAAGCATCACGCCCCAGGTGATGTAATAACCGTTGTGAAGATGCAGCTCCGGCATATTATCGAAATTCATGCCATAAACGCCGACAATGAAGGTCAGCGGCATGAAGATCGCTGAAAATACAGTCAGCGTCTTCATCACCTGGTTCATCCTGTAGCTCATGGACGACAGGTGCAGGTCGACGAGGCTGGCGAGCAGGTCCCGGTAAATTTCTATCGTTTCCACCGTTTGGATGACATGGTCGTACAGGTCTCTGAAATACGGGACAACATTAGGCGCCACAAAGCCGCTCTCGCCTCTCAGTATTTCGGATATCATCTCCCTGAGCGGCAGGACGCACCTCCTCATCACGGTAAGGTCCTGCTTGAGCCCGTACAGGTCGCCGAGCTTGTAGTTGGCGCTTCCCTTCATGATCTCATCTTCTACGAGATCGAGCCTTTCCTCCACCCTTTCCAGGACAATAAAATAATTGTCCACCACTATATCGATAAGCGAAAACAAGAGGTAATCCACACCGTTGGAACGGGTCTTTCCTACGGAGGTCTTAAGCCTTTTTTCAACCTCCGCGAAAGCGTCGTCACTGACTTCTTCCTGGAAAGAAAGCATCAGGCCCGGCTTTACGACAAAACAGATATGCTCCGTTTCCATGCCTGTTTCGACGCCGATGCTCTTCGACCCTTTGGTTTGCTCAGGCTTCTTATAGCTCAGCGCTTTCAGTACCACGAACAGGGTATCGTCGTCCAGCCATTCTATTTTGGGTTTTTGGGTAGTATTGAGTATATCCTCCAGCACCAGCGTATGAATATGGAACCGGCTGCCCAAATGTGCGATAATGGCTGTGTTATGGATCCCGTTTATATTGTACCAGGTCACAACCTCGCCCGGCACATCGCGCGGCGGCTCTTCCATTGCCCGGCCGTCGGTGATACGCTCTTCGGAGTAGGAAGCTTTGCTGTACCTGATCCTTGTTATTTCGGTATTGAGGTCTATTTCCGGTCCGACGTAAGTCAGCGTACCGGGCGAGGTGAGCAGATTCCGGTTTTTACCATGCTTCCTTCTGGCCATAGTTCTGGTGTTATGTTTTCCGGCTCAATTTACTCTTTCTTTCCGGATCACATCATTTTCATATGCGGCATGAGGGAAAATCATACTACATCACGCCAATTTGATAAATTTCCGCTATTTATTTCTACTTTAGCAAGGCAAATTCTATTTTCATTTGCGTGTTTAACCGGTTTTCACGAAAAGCCGGGCCGGGATCCTAAAAATGACAGAAGAAGCTCTCATATGGAAGAAATTTAAGGACGGCAGCGAAGCTGCTCTCGCCGTGCTGATCCGTAGACACAGCAAACCTCTGGCCCAATATGGCCGCAAACTGGTAAAAGACGACGATCTGATCCAGGACTGTATCCAGGACACTTACATACAACTGTGGCAATACAGGAAAAATCTTCGCCAGCTCGATGAAATAAGGCCGTATCTTTTCACCTGCCTCAGGCGAAAAATAATTCACAGCTTCAGAAGCCAAAGTCACTATGCTTTAGGATTGGAAGAAGATACCCCCTTTCTTACTGAATTCTCTATTGAAGACAGGCTGATCGAAAACGAAACGGAGGCTCAGCAGGTAGCCCAGCTCAACCATTACCTGAATTTGCTTCCGAAAAGACAAAAAGAAGCAATTTACCTGCGTTTTTTTGAAAATATGGCCAACGATGAGATAGCCTCCATCATGGGAATCAAATACCAGACCGCCACCAATCTGATCCACGATGGGTTGTCCCAGCTCCGTCGGTCGCTCGCTCCCGAATCCCTCTCCCTCTTCTGGCTTTTCTGCGGAGCTCCGGGTTGCTGAATTTTTTCGCCGGGATCACCCTGCTTTTTACGGGGCTGCTTTCTTCTTTTTCCAAATTATAATCTGTTAAAGAAAAAATATTTTTCAGGAAACCAGTATAATCCGGCAAACCCTTCACTACTGACATTGAAGGGCCAATCATTTGCCGCCGGATGAACGATATTACGAATTATCAGCTTGAAGATTTTTTACTTGATCCCGATTTCAGGGATTGGGTATGGGAAGGAGCATTTCAAAATCCCGATAGTCACTGGAGCTTCCTGCTGGAACAATTTCCACACAAAAAAAGACTTGCATCCAGAGCCCGTCAGATCCTGTTGGCTTCCAATATCGAGGAAGCCCCGTTTCCGGAAGATTATTTTATCAATATCGAGGAACAGGTGCTGACGAAAGTCTCAAAACAGAGGCGTAGCTACGCATATTTCACCTATGGTATCGCTGCTGCCGTCGCCCTCTTTCTGCTTGCAGGCGGATGGTGGTGGCTGGGCAGCAAAAAAGAGATAAGCCCGGAACCTGCTTTTGCCGGGCACTCCTCCCGCCTGCAGGACAACGAAGCGCCTTTGAGAAGCAGCAATACTACCCTCTCCGTTATTCCGGTAGCATTGCCCGACGGAAGCAGCATTCTGCTTCATCCCAACAGTGAGCTTTACTATTACAGGAAAGAGAACGGCATCCGCGTAGCCGAGCTGAAGGGCAAAGCTTTTTTTGAGGTAGCTCACAAAGGACCGGCCGAACCTTTCCAGGTCATAGCGGGAGAAATGGTCACCAGGGTATTAGGAACGTCCTTCACCGTTACTGCATTTGAAGACGACAAGAATTTTTCGGTGGTGGTCAAAACCGGAAAAGTAGCAGTGAACACCATCACAGGAGAGTCGAACCGGAAGGAGGCTATCATGCTTGACCCCAACCAGCAGGTTTCCTTCAGCAGGGAAGACGCCAATTTCACCAGAGAAACCCTTTCCATTAAAGAAGTGGCGGTCCACGTACCGGCAACGACAGGGCGTTATGTTTTTGAAGATACGCCGGCTACTGAAGTTTTTCGCAGGATAGGCGCGGAGTACGGCCTGGAGATAGTCATGGACGAAGAATTGCTGGCTGATTGCGGATTGACTACCAACCTTACCGACGAGCCCCTGTTTCAGAAACTCGGAATTATTTGCAATTCTATCGGCCCCGCTACCAGATTTACTATTGACGGTAGCCGGATCCGGATTTTTTCCATGGGCTGCAATCAATAATTTTTTCTAAACAATAACCAATTCCAATCGCTTATGATGCCTTAATATCCTTAACAAAAAAGGCCGGACATGTTCGGACCATGTCCAGCCTGAAACCCCTGCAACTGACATGATGCAAGATCCCTTAACGGGATCGGGAGGGAATCGTTTTCGCTTTTTCGAAACAAAAACATTTAAATGTATGCAAAAAAATCTAACTCTGGCTCATCTCTGGCTAACGATCATGAGAATAACGGCTATTCAGATCGGGATTACCCTGTTGCTTACCGGAATTACCCGGGCCGGGGAAGCCCAGGAGCTTCTTGACAAACGCATCTCCATGGCCGAAAAAACAGTG
>MEDT01000148.1 GCA_001724175.1 Cytophagaceae bacterium SCN 52-12
ACTTCCGGCGGGGGCGCTTTGCTTTCCGAAGACGGCGATGCAATAGCGAAAGCCCGCTTTTACAGTACCCAGTCGAGCGATGCAGCTCCTCATTACCAGCATTCGGAAATAGGCTATAACTACCGCATGAGCAATGTTGTAGCGGGGATCGGCCGGGGACAGATGGAGGTGTTGGACGAATGGATAGCGCTGCGCCGCCGGAATTTTGAGTTTTATGCGAATGAATTACCGCTCGACTGGCAGCGGGAACCTGAAGGGTGTTTTTCCAACAGATGGCTGAGCTGCGCACTCTTCGACTCCTATGATGGCCGGGAAGCCATCCGGCTGGCATTGGCGGCCGGGAATATCGAATCACGCCCCTTGTGGAAGCCGATGCATCTGCAGCCCGTATTCGCATCCTGTCCGCGTTATGACAGTGGGGTGTCGGAAGATTTGTTTAACAGGGGGCTTTGCTTCCCTTCCGGATCCAACCTGGCTCCGGATGATCTCGGTCGTGTACGAGACATCGCCCTCAGTGTGCTGCAACCCAGGGTATAATTTTTGGAGAAAAGTTTTTCACCCTTTTTTCGCGTTACCTCCGCCGGGTCTGATCAGATTAATAATCATGAAAAACTTGAACACGCATTCGTGAGGTCATTCCATTGCATTAGAAGTATTGCTACACGGACAGGTATGATTATTGCTTGTTAAGCTTAAGTTTTCCGGATGGGAGATTGTTGTTTCATGGAATAACCTGTTACTTTGTATCATATACGTAATGTGCCCACAATTACTCTTCGTTAATATATTTTATTAGTGCCAACATTATGAAGTCAATTTTCAATCGTTACCATGACCACTTTGTATCCCGGTGGGTGGTTTTACTGATGGACCTGTTTATCGTCACTTTTGTTTTTATGCTTTCGACGGTCATCAGGTTCAACTTCGAGCTGGAATATATAGATCCTGCCCTTTTTAAGTATCATCTGGCTCTTGTAGTGGCGGTGAAAATGGTGTTTTTCCTGGTGTTGCGTACGCATGCTGGCATCGTGCGGCATACCAACCTGCTGGATGCAAGGAATATTGTGAATGCATCTTTATTGAGTGTGGTGACGCTTTTTCTACTGGGAAGCTTAGGACAGCAAGGTATCCCGGCACTGAATATTCCTCATTCCATCCTGGTGATCGATCTTTTTGTATCTGTATTCGGTCTGCTTGGCAGCAGGGTGTTGATCAAGGATATTTTCAGAAGCCTGTCGCTTAACTGGAAGCCTCGGAAGAAAGTAGTGATCTACGGGGCGGGCAGCCTGGGCATTGCAACGAAAAATGCGTTGAGTGGTAACCTGAGCACTCCCTACAAAGTGTTGTTTTTTGTGGATGATAATCCGCAGAAAAAAGGCGTGAGCATTGAAGGTATCAAGGTCTACGACCGGCAGCAGGCAAGGGAAATCATACAAGGGGCCGGATACAAAGATGTGGAGTTGATTTTTGCCATCCAGTCGATCACCACCGCGGAGAAAAACGAAATTACCGATGAGTTTATGACGTTGGGCATGGCGCTGCGCATCGTACCGCCGGTCGAGGAATGGATCAACGGGCAACTGAATGCTTCCCAAATCGCGGATATCAGCATCGAGGACCTGCTCGAACGACCCGCGATCAGTATCCATAACGACGAGGTGAGGAGCTTCCTGCATCAAAAACGCATTATGGTGACCGGTGCGGCCGGCTCTATCGGAAGCGAGATAGTGCGGCAAGTGATGCGCTTCCGGCCACAGGAGCTGATCCTGGTCGACCAGGCGGAATCTGCGCTGTATGACCTGGAAAGCGAGCTGACGCGGCTGAAGCTGTGCGAAGGCAACGATTGCCTGAAAATAGAGGTGGAGAACATCGCCGGTAAAAAGCAGATGCGGAAGCTGTTTGCGCGTTACCGCCCCGAAGTGGTGTTTCATGCGGCGGCATACAAGCACGTGCCGCTAATGGAGTCCAATCCAGCCAAGGCGGTGGAGGTCAACGGGTTTGGCACGCGCCTGCTGGCCGACCTGTCGGTGGAGCACGGCGTAGAGCGATTTGTGTTTATTTCTACCGACAAGGCGGTGAACCCTACCAATGTGATGGGCGCCAGCAAGCGCCTGGCGGAGATGTATGTGCAGTCGCTCAATACCGTCCGCGGTGTCAAAACCCGGTTTATTACAACCCGTTTCGGCAATGTGTTGGGCAGCAACGGGTCGGTGATCCCGCTGTTCAAGCGGCAGATCGCTGCCGGTGGCCCTGTCACGGTAACGCACCCGGAGATTATACGTTATTTTATGACCATCCCGGAAGCCTGCCAGCTGGTGCTGGAAGCCGGTACGATGGGAGAGGGAGGCGAGATCTTTGTATTCGATATGGGCGTGCCGGTGAAGATCATCGATCTGGCGCACAAGATGATCCGCCTGTCGGGCAAGGAGCCTTATACCCAGATCCCAATCTCTTTTACAGGGCTCCGACCGGGCGAGAAGCTGTACGAAGAACTCCTCAGCGATGAGGAATCAACGCTGCCTACCCACCACCCGAAGATCATGGTAGCCCGGATGAAGCCGTCGGTGTACCACGAAGTAAAGGAGGAAATGGATCGCGTAGCGCCGGTGCTGCCGGATATGTCGCGCGAGGAAGTCGTACAATTCCTTAAGTTCATGATACCAGAGTATATCTCGAAGAATTCTCCATACGAGAAGCTCGATCACGTAGAGGAAGAACTATAAGAGTTTCTTTTAGAAACGACTCCCCTCTCCTGCCAAGGAGAGGGGAGTGGGGGAGAGGTCCCTCATTTTTTATCTGCTCACTTTTTTTGTAACTTGCATTACAGTAACTTGGGTTGCGATAATTTGCAAAAATCTTCTTCCTATGAAATTTTACAATCGTGAACCCGAATTAGCCCAACTGGCCCGTATCGAGGCGTTGTCGCAGCGGTCTGCGCAGATGACTTTTGTAACGGGCCGCAGGAGAATAGGAAAGACGATGCTGCTGACAAAAGACAGGGGAGAGACGGCTTTTGTTTATCTCTTTGCGGCAAAGAAGAATGAAGCGCTGCTATGCAGCGAATTTGTGGGGGAAATAGAAAGAGGGCTCGGGGTAAAGCTTTACGGCGAGATACGTACTTTCAGAGATATATTCGCGTTTTTGATGGATCTCTCGAAAGAAAGGCATTTCACGGTCGTGATTGATGAATTCCAGGAATTTATTTCGATCAATCCGTCAGTGTATAGTGACATGCAGCGGATTTGGGACCAGGAGAAGCACGACAGCAGGATCAACCTTATTTTATGCGGGTCGGTGTATTCCCTGATGACCCGTATTTTTCAAAATGCGCGGGAACCTCTTTTTGGTAGAGCTACACAGCGGATAGCGGTGAAGCCGTTTGATATTGGTACGCTAAAAGAAATACTGGGCGACTATTACGCCGGGTTTACACCTGACGACCTGCTGGCATTTTTCCTGGTTACAGGGGGCGTCGCGAAATACGTGGAGCTGTTGGCAAGCGCTTCGGCGTTTACCCTTGAAGCCATGCTCGATGAGCTGCTTGCTGAGAATTCACTATTCCTTGAAGAAGGCCGGAATGTGCTGATTGAAGAATTTGGAAAGGAGTACGGTAATTATTTTTCGATATTGTCGCTGATTGCTTCGGGGAAGACATCCCGCGCGGAGATAGAATCGATGATGGAGATGCAGACCGGCGGTTTCCTGGATCGGCTTGAGAATGATTATGGTATTATCAAAAAAGTGCGGCCGGTATTGGCGAAACCGGGCAGCCGCGTAGTAAAGTATCGTATCCAGGATAATTTCCTGAGTTTCTGGTTTCGTTTTATCTACAAATATCGCAGCGCTGTGGAAATCGGTAATCTGGAGTACCTGAAAAATATAATCCGACGGGACTATGCTACCTACAGCGGCATGATACTTGAAAAATATTTCCTGGAGAAATTCATTGCTGAAAAGAAATATAACCTCGTAGGTACCTATTGGGAAAAAGGCAACCAAAACGAGATCGACATAGTGGCGGTAAACGATCTTGAAAGAAAAGTAGTGTTTGCAGAAGTAAAGCGAAGAAAAGATAACATCAGCCTTGAAAAGCTAATGCAGAAATCCATCCTTCTCCAACGCCAATTTGCTGGCTATGATATGCAATTCCTGGCACTTTCCCTGGAAGATATGTAGGCCATTTGTAAGCGCTCACGTAGAGGAGGAACTATGAGAGAGTCGGTTTCTTTTAGAAACGGCTCCCCTCTCCTGCGAAGGAGAGGAAGGCTCCGCGAGCGAGCAGCTGTCTGACCAGGGTTGTTTTACCTGTCCGCCGCATACCGGTCAATACCGTTATCTGGCGCTTTGACAAATGTGCTTTCAGCGATTTATAAATTGTCTGGTTATAAAATGGCATTACTTTTTTTAAGGTGTATTATTTAAAATAGTATAACTTTTTTTGAAATTATGCAAATATAGCGATTCAAAACTTCACTACCAGCCCTACACCATCCTCCGTCACTCCCACCTGCGCTTTCATGCCTGCTTTCCTGATCTGGTCCCAGTTATAAAGCCGGGCCGATTTGGCCAGCAGGTCGTTGGACCATTCGAAGAGGCATAAGCCTCCCGCCAGCAAAACGAGCCCCGCTGCTAGCTTCGGCTTGCTGCGGACCGTATAGTTGTAGGTTTTGCCTTCGATGACAGCCGTAGTCGCGGTACCTTTCAGCGCGACTACGCCCAAGGCTATGCCCCCGGCAGCAACCACCGGGGCAGCGATCCGCATGGGCCGGCTCCATTTTAAAGGAGCTGAAGCGGGCGTATCATAATACAGGCCTTTGAGCTCCCTGTAGGAGAGCTTTTCTCCCTTGCTGTATATGGCGGTGGTGAGCCCATTGCGGTGAACAGCTACCGTGTCAATAATGGATGGCAGGTCGCCTGAACCCTGGGACAAAGCCGGTATTGCCAGGGATATAAGAAGTATGGTTGATAACAGGAATTTCATTGGAATAGAATAAAATTGTTCAGAATACCTTCTTCACAGCCAGGCTCAGCCCCAGGTTTTTCTCCAATAACTCGCCCTGATCATAGAAAAGACCGGTCTGCAGGACTAAGGAACGGATGGGAAAAGATACCGTTTGCTGAATAGAAGTTTGCCGCCTGGATGCCGGGAAACGGACAACATACGCCCCTAGATTCTCGGAAAAGGATAGCCGCGTCGTCAGATCGAAGATCCCGGCCCGGCTTTGCATGGCGACCATCAGCGCTTTTACCCGGTTGTTGACAATACGGTTCGGAGAGCGATTGGTATCGGAAATATTGGGCTCCATACCAGTGATCCCTTCAAGCGGCATGATAAACGGAGTGCCTAGTGTTTGTCTCTTGTAAGTCCACCCGTCTTTATAGATCGTATTGTAGAAATAGTTATCTCTACCGCGAAGCTCCGGAATAGTATAGCCAGATCCCTGATCCCCTCCCTGGTGCATCGTATAAAGATACTCCACTACAAGCTTTAAAATCCCCTGGCTGGCTCCTTTACGTGTAATGGAAATTCCATTCAGCCCATCTTTGATATTGCTCAGGTAATAAAGTGAGCCGTCTTCATAGATCGATTGCCGGTAAAGCAGGATATTGGCTTTAGGGCTGTCATATTCCAACGCCACATCTACTGTGCCCAGGTGGTTGCCCAGCCGGTTTCCGCCTTCGGTAAGACTGCCTTCGCCGAATCTATCCGGATCTTCATCCGGGGGGACAGGTATTCCGAACACGGTGTTCAGAAACGCGGACATATTGGTAGCATATTTCGTGATTAGCTGACCGGTATGCTTGCTGACGTAAGGTTCTGCAGGCTTCCCTCCCCATTGCGCCTGGTGATTCATACCCGCATGCATTTTAAAATGCCATTCCGGCTTGCCGAGCCTTACGTACAGGCTCTTCTGGTGAAGCCAGTAATTTTTGGTATGGATGTCGTTACCAAACCACCCATGCGCGAAATTCCCTTTCACCGCAATCAGCCCGCTTTTCAATATCGGGGTATAATAGGGGATCGAGATCTGGATTTTCGGGACCGGCAGGGCATTGCCCGACCAGATGTAGGAGCCGCTGCTCAGGGTGCTGTCGGCCAGCCCCATGGTCTCCCTGCGTCGGCCGCCATACAGCTCGAAGGCGCCGAAGCGTATCTTGCCGTATATTTCAGGCAGGAGGAGCTCGTTGGTACGGCCTACATTGGCTACTCCCCTGAGGCCGTAGCCGTAGGAGAAACGGTTCTTTTTGCCGTCCCGTTTTTCGTAGTCTTTCCGGAGCTGCCCCCTGAAGGAGACAATTCCCGACTCGAGCGGGACTTCGCCGTACTGGTTGGTGCGCATCCAGAAGGGCAGTGTTTTGCCCGTTGAGATCATACCCGCGGCTTCCAGCTCGTAGCGGACGGCGGCGTTGTCTTTTTCCTGCGCGGCGGCAGGTAAAGCTGTTACAGACAATAAGGACAAGGTAACCCCGAATCCTTTTGACAGATGGCTGAAAAGTGTGGTTCGCAAAGAATTAATCGATTGGTTGAAGTTTTCTGTTAAGCGGGTTAAGGTTCTTCGGGGCAAATACCCTTTGAAACCGGTAAAAATATCAAAACGACCGACGAATGCCGTGGCGGTTGAGCCTGGCGAAACCCGGCGGCTAAGCCTGTCGTAGCAAAAAATATGCCCCGGAGTAGATTCCGGAGCATCAAAGTAAACAAATATTGATATTTATTTCAAATTAATTTTTGACTTGTGTGGCATATGCATGGTAGCGTTTTCGAAACTTATCGAGCTTTTTTGAATAGGAGGCATCGCCGGCCAGGTTCCTGGTTTCATGCGGGTCGTTCTTCAGATTGTAGAATTCCTCGTAGCCGTGCTCGGTGTAAATAATGTATTTCCAGTCTTTTCTGACTACACCGCCGGTTTTAGGCAGGCGCGGCGAGCCCATAAAGGTATGCTCATAAAAGAAATCGTCGCGCCATGATTTCGTCTTTCCGCCGTGCAGGAGAGGCGACAGGCTTTTGCCCTGCATGACGACCGGCGCGCTCACCCCCGCCATCTCCAGGATTGTGGGGGCCACGTCGATATTGAGGGCAATCTTTTCCTCGGTATGAGGACGGGCCGCAGCACGCGGGTCATAGATGATCAGCGGTACCCGGATCGATTCCTCGAAACCGAACCATTTGCCCTGGAGCCCGTGCTCGCCGAGCGAAAACCCGTTGTCGCCCATGTAGACGATGATGGTGTTGCCGGCTATGCCTAGCGCTTCGAGCTGCTGCCTGATCTTACCGGCTGCCTCGTCGACGCCAGTCACGAGCCGGTAGTAGTTTTTCACTGTTTCCTGGTAGAGCTCCGGCGAGGAGAAAAGCGGCTTCCACCGTACACGGCCTATGTTTTCGTCCGTACGGAAAAAAGCGGGATGCTTTTCCCAGTATTCAGGTCCATAGGTAGCGGGTAGTGGTATGTGCGCGTCTGAATAGAGCGTTTTGAAGCGTTCCTGCACCGGGTAGCGCGGCGGGTTGCCGTCAAGCTCGTGCGGCGCCTTGAAGCTGACAGAGAGACAGAAAGGGCCTTTGTCAGCGAAATGCGACAGGAAGTCCGAGACGCTGTTGGCGACGGTATCGGTGTCGTGGATGAGCGACCCGTCGGGTCTTTCATACCAGTAAGGCGGCTGACCTTTGTTGACGCATTTCCAGTAGTCGAATTCCTGTTCCGGCGGGTTGTTGCCAACCCCGTATTTCCCCGCGAAGCCTATGGTGTAACCCGCCTTTTTCAGCAGCAGCGGGTAGGTAAGTGCTAGCGCTTCGGGCGTGAAGTCTTTGGCGAAGTCATCGATGCTGTGGCGTGACATGTACTGGCCGCTGAGGATGCTGGCCCGGCTTACGCTGCAGATAGCGGTGGTGACATAGGCGTTTTTGAAATAGACGCCCTCGCGGGCCAGCCTGTCGAGGTTCGGGGTCCGGATGATCGTGTTGCCGGCTGCGCCCAGGGCGTCGTGGCGGTGGTCGTCGGCAAGCAGGAAGATGATGTTGGGCCGCGAACTGCCGGGCCGCGATCGGTCGGGCTGCGTCCAGCCGGGCAGGGGCGCCATGAGAACGGCCAGAAGGACGGCCGGTATGGTTTTGGATAATTGCATCTTTCTCACCTGGTTTTTCGTTGCTTCAGCTCCTCCCAATAGGCAGGCGGGCGGAGGCTATCCTTGTTGTCGTAAGTATAATTCCATTTTTTCATATAATCGTCGGCGGGAAGGAACTCGTCGTTCGTCTTCCTGAGAATTTCTCCCAGCTTCCGGTCGAGGTCTTCGCGGATCGACGCATACTGCGGCGCTGTGCTCAGGTTGTTTTCCTGGTACGGGTCCTTTTCATTGTCGTAAAGCAGCCAGGGGCCGGTGAGGCTTCGCACATAAGTATATCTCTCGGTGCGTATCCCCCTATATTCGCGGCCGCCGTTCATAAACTGCCACTCATGGAAAGGTACCGGTAGCGTTATCAGCGCGGCGTCGACCGGGTATTTCGTCGTATCGCGGATCCCCGGGCTTACGTCAGCGCCCTGGATGCTCTCCGGGATTTCAAGGCCCGACAGGCCCAGCAGGGTGGGCAGGATGTCGGGCGTGCCGATCGGCTTTTTGACGTCGATCCTCTTCCTGCCGTATCTGGCGGGGTAGCGGAGCAGCATCGGTACCAGGATCGATTCGTCCCAGGGCCGCTGCTTGCGCAGCACGCCTTTCGAAAGGAGCATGTCGCCGTGGTCGGAAGTGAAGACGATAATGGTATTGTCGGCGATGCCTTCGTCGTCGAGCGCTTTCAGCAGCCTGCCCAGGGCGTCGTCGATAGCGGTGCAATGGGCGTAGTAGCCGGCCAGGATCTTCCGGGCGCTGTCCTGCATGGCGGGCGGCACGTTGGGCCGCACGGTCAGCCGCGACGGGTCGTACATGTCGTGGTATTTTTCAGGCGCGGTATGATACGGGTTGTGAGGCGGCCCCCACGAGAGCACCAGCAGGAAGGGCGATTGCCTGTGATCGCGGATAAAGCCTATCGCGCTGTCGGTCTGCGGGAATACATCATAGCCTTCCCAGTAGTGTTTCCGGTCGTTTTCATCGAAATAGAAAGAGCTGTTATAGTCGTGAGACACCTCCCTTACTTTCCAGTAGTCGAACCCCTGCCTGCGTTCTTTGGGCACCGGCTTGTCGCGGGCGGCAAAAGGGTGCTCGCCGTTGGCGTGGCCGTTTACGTGCCATTTACCGATGTAGCCGGTCGCATAGCCGTTTCGCTTGAAAATTTTCCCCATCGTATTGGCATCGGTAGCCAGCGGCTTGTCATTGTAAAACAGCCCGTGGGTGAGGGGGTATTGCCCGGTCAGGAGCGTGCCCCGGTACGGCGCGCAAACGGGCATGGTAGCGACAGCATTGTGAAAGACCACGCTTTCCTGCGCCATTTTATCGATAGCGGGTGTGATCACATCGGGATTGCCCGCATAGCCGGTAGCTTCTGCCCGCCACTGGTCAGCAAAGACAAAGATCACATTCGGCCGCTCGTTCGTCGTTTCACTCCCCGCAGCGTTGCATCCCGTCAGCCAGACCGACGCCGCCAGTACAAATAGCATTATTATATAATTCATAACCCTTAATTAATAACCTCCAATTTACAACTTTCAACTCTCAACTTTCAACTAATACCCCTGGTTCTGTTCCAGCTTATTGATGAGCACCTCGTTGGCCGGGATGGGCGCAAGCAGCTTGGCCGCCACCTGGTTATAGGCTTCGGGGTAGAGGAACGGCTTGGCAGCTTTTTCACGAAGACCGTGCGCCGTCATGACCTCTATGGCTTTTCCCGTGCGCTTGAGGTCGTACCAGCGCTGGTTTTCAAAGCAGAATTCGCGCTGACGCTCCTCCTGGATGAGCCGGCCGAGCGAGGCCTGGTCGGAGCTGCCGGCAGTGGCGAGTCCCGCTCTTGCCCGGACGGCCGCGACGTAAGGGAGAGCTTCTGCGGGCCTGCCCAGCTCATTGAGCACTTCGGCATACATCAGCAGGACATCCGAATAGCGCAGCACGGGGAAGTTATCGCCGCACCGGGCATCGGGAGCGGAAACAGGGGGCTTGTATTTGGCGCAGTAGGGGATAGGCCGTGTTTGTCCGTCCCAGTCGATGCCTGTCCAGAAACCGATGGAAACAGCCTTTCTTTTATCGCCTTCCGCGAATGCATCGATCAGGTCCTGCGTAGGCTGGTTCCACCCCGCCGCGGTGATGGCGATATTCGGACGGTTGGTGACCGCGCCGCCCGAGGTATGGGGCGCAAAGGTGAAAATGAAGCTGTTGGCCAGCTCGGCGCTTGTTTCGGAGTACTGAACTGCAAAAATAGTTTCGGTATAGTCTTTGGCAGCAGGGTTGAAAAGATCGGCGTAGTTTTCCCGGAGGCTGTGCTTCCCGGAATCGATGACCTGCTTCAGGACGGTTTCGGCTTCCTGGTTGCGGCCCAGGGTCAGGAACACTTTTCCCAGCAGCCCCAGCGCGGCGTACCGGCCGGCCCGACCGTTTTCGTGGAGCGCCTCGGCTTTGGCAAAATGTGCCGCCGAAGCCTGGAGGTCGCCGACGATGCTGGTATAGATCTCCTGCTCGCTTACTCTTTTGTAGTCTGCCGCCTCCTTCGAAGTAATGGGCTGCAGCACGAGGGGCACTCCGCCGAACTGGCGCACGAGGTTGAAGTAATAGAGGGCGCGGAGAAAAAGCGCTTCGCCGGCGGCTCTGTCCTTCAGCCTTTCGTCCGACCACTGGATGGCGGCATTGTCGAGCTCGGCAAAGACTTTGTTGCAGCGGGTAATGCCGTTGTACGACAGGTTCCAGAAGTTGGCGTAGGCCTGGTTGCCGGATGTCTGGATAAACTGGTCGATAACGCCCCTGACCGCCTCGCCGGTCCTGATGTTGTTCTGGAAGCTGGAATTGTCGGAAGGAAGCTCGGCCAGTACCCAATGCCAGTTTTTTTCGTATTCCCGCATCGGTATATAGCAGCCGTTGACAAGCAGGGTGATCTCTACGTCGGACTGGTAAAAATTCCCCTCGTTGAGGCTGTTTTCCGGGTAAAGTTCCAGGAAACGCTCCGAACATGCGCCGAGCAGGAGCGGAAGGAGCAATATAAATATGATTCTCATTTATAGTCAGATTTTTGTGAAAACATTGATCTTATACCTGTTACCTAATACCTATCACCTAACACCTATCACCTAACACCTATCACCTCAAAACGAAAGATTCAGCCCGATCGACGACGTCCTCGACAAAGGGTAGGACGACATGTCGTAGCCGGGCGAAAGGGTGTTGTTGAGGTTTCGCGACTGCGCCTCCGGGTTGGCGCCTTCGTACCGGGTCAATATCGCCAGGTTCTGGACGGTCAGGTACAGGCGGCAGCTGCTGATAAACTTCGTCTTGTCGGTAATCTGGTTGGGAAGGGTATAGCCGAGCGTTACGTTGGCGATCCGCAGGAAGCTGGCGTCCTCTACCCACATCGAGTTGACGCGGTGGCCCCAGCTGGGCGTAAGCTTGGGTACGCCGTAGAGCATACCGGTGCCGGGATTTTCGCTGCTTCTCCAGCGGTTGACCCATTCCCTTCTGACATTGAAAAAGCCCTGGAGATTGTCTACCGTCTGGCGCAGGCCGTTCATTACCTGCCCGCCTTTCTGGCCGTTGATGATGATGCCCAGGTTGAAGCGCTTGTAGGAAAAGTTGTTGGTCAGCCCGAACGTAAAATCGGGGTGCGGGTTCCCGATGATGGTGTAGTCCAGCAGGTCGTTGATCATGCCGTCGCCGTCGATATCGCGGTATTTGGGGTTGCCCGGGTATACCTGGGTAGTTTTGATAATGTCGGGGTTATCCATGTCGGCGTCGGTATAGACGCCCAGCAGCTCGAAGCCGAAGAACTGGCCGATCGGTTTGCCGGCTATTGTGATGTGGGTGGGGTTATTGTCGTTGTTGCCGGAGAGGATGCGGTCGTTGTTTTCGTTGATAGAGAGTACCTTGTTGCGGTTGAAGGCAATGTTGGCGCCGATATCCCACTTGAGCGCGCCCGTCAGGGGAGAGCCGCTTACCGTGATCTCGATGCCCCTGTTCCTTACTTCGCCTTTGTTGACTACCTGCGAGTTGAAGCCGGTGATGGCGGGGATCACGTCGTTGAGCAGCATGTTCCGGCTCTGCCGGTTATAGAAGTCGACGGTAGCGGCGATCCTGCCTTCAAAAAGCTCGGCGTCTATGCCCAGGTCCAGCTGGTTGGATTCTTCCCAGGTGAGGTTGGGATTGGAGAGCCCTACGTACGAGGCCGTCACCTGGTTGTTGGCAAAAACATAGGCGCCGGCATTGATGGCGGCCAGGTGCGAATAGTTCCCTATGTTGTTGTTCCCGCTGACGCCGTAGCTGGCGCGCAGCTTCAGCTCGGTCAGTCCCGGGTAGGCTTTCATAAAATTTTCTTCCGAGATCCGCCATGCGCCCGCTACCGAAGGAAAGGTGGCAAACCGGTTGTTGGCGCCGAAGCGCGACGATCCGTCCGACCTTACCGTAGCCGTGAACAGGTATTTCCCTTTCAGGCCGTAGTTGATCCGCCCGAGGTAGGAGATCATGCTCCACGCATTGGTGGTTTCATCCCAGCTTCCGATGGCCTGGGCCGCGTTAATGGTCTGTATCAGGTCGTTGGTATAGGGTGAAGCATTGAGGTTGATGCCGCGGGAAGAGTTTTTCTGGGCCGTATAGCCCGCGATCGCATCAAAACGGTGCACTCCGAAGGTGCGGTTGTAGGCAAGCGTATTCTCAATCAGCCAGTTGAAGCTCTCCGACCGGTTGTTGGAGGAGCTGCCGGTGCCCTGTACGGGCGGGCGATTGGAGCCGCCTACTGTGCTGGGCGTATATTGGAAAAAGCTGTTAGTCGCCCACTGCGTGCTCAGCGCGGTTTTCCACTCCAGGCCGGGAACAATGTTCCAGGTGAGGTAGGCGTTGCCGAGGTTCTGGAACTGTTTTTCGCGCTGCGTGGTTTCGCGCAGCACAAATAAGGGGTTGGCAAAGTTCCATGCCGAATGGTATTTGCTTTGCGGGGAAACCAGGTACGGAACCAGGTTGCCTTCCGCATCATACGGTGAAAGCAGCGGGTTGGCCCAGTTGGCAACCCCGATGATGTCTTCGCGATTGGTATTGGTGTTGGTGCGGCTCTGGATGATAAAGGTAGGCTGCAGGGTAGCGCCGACGGTTACTTTCGGGCCGATTCCCGTTTCTACGCCGAGCTTCCCGCTGTACCGCTCGATGCCCGTGTATTGCAGCACGCCTCCCTGCTTAAAGTACCCCATCCCGAAGTCGAGCTTTGAATCGGTCCCTCCTTTCTGGATGGAAACATTATAGTCTTCGATAGGGGCGTCCTGCAGGATCAGGTCATACCAGTCGGTCCCTTTGCCCGAAAGCCGCTCAGGGTAGCGGTATTCCTCCGGGTAGTCGTCCGGCGTGGCCTCCCTGTTTTCGGCTCTCCTTACGGCGATTTCTATCTTGTTCCGCTGAAGGTCGGCAAACTCCTGCTGGGTCATCAGATCGGGGCGCCCTCTTTTCGGTACCTGCTGCACCCCGCGCATGGCCGAAACGGTTACCCGGGTTTGATTATACTGGCCTTTTTTGGTGGTGATCATGACCACGCCGTTAGCGCCCCTCGACCCGTATATGGCAGTGGAAGATGCGTCTTTCAGGACGGTAATGCTCTCGACGTCGTTGGGATTGACGAGCATCAGGGGGTTGAGGTTCTGGTTGAGGCCCGATGAATAGGGCATCCCGTCGACGACATAAAGCGGTTCATTTCCTGCTCCGAGGGAACCGCTGCCGCGTATCCTGACGGAAGTGCCGCTGCCCGGGGAGCCTGAAAGCTGCTGGATCTGGACCCCCGCCACCTGTCCTATCATTTTCTGGTCGAGCGTAGCGACCGGCAGGTCCTTTACTTTTTCCTGGCTGATGGATACGACCGATCCCGTCAGGTCTTTTTTCTGCTGGGTCCCGTAGCCCACTACGATCACTTCTTTCAGGGCTTTCTCATCGACTTCCAGCGCGATCTCGAGCGTGGTCTGGTTGCCGGCCTCCACTTCGCGGGTGATGTACCCGACAAACGAGAAGACAAGGATGGCATCGTCGCCGGCTTCGCTCAATACAAAGTGCCCGTCCATATCGGTGGTGGTTCCCCGGGAAGTACCTTTGACAAGCACGCTGACTCCCGGCAGGCCGCTGCCGTTTTCGTCCAGCACTTTCCCGCGGATTTCCCGCGCGGGCTGGTAAGGAAAAGCTTCAGCGTGGTCTGACGCCTTTGCCGGGTCTGACCCCGGACCTTCCGGAGGCGATGGCGCGCTTGCAGGATTGAGGATGATCTGTCCTTCCACGATGCGGAAGCTGATATCCAGCGGAGTAAGTACCTGGTAAAGCAGTTCCGATAAACGGAGCTTCTGGGCGTTGATGGTTACCTTCCTGTCGGCCTTGATCGCCCTGGAGCTGTAAACAAAACCCACGCCGGCCTGCTTTTCGATCGAGCTCAGCACCTCGTGGAGCCTCGTTTCCCTGGCCTTCAGCGTGACGGGCCTGTTCAGGAATTCCTGTGCCAGGCCGTCATAGGCATAGGAGATTCCGGAGAAGATCAGCCCCAGCGTTATCTGTAGAATTGAAACTTTCATAATTCGGAATAGGATCCAGGGTGCCTTTTTGTTTTTTTTCATATGTTTACAAGGTTTTGTTGAATTGGAGAATTTGGACAAAACAATCCCCTCTTACCAGGTCATGGTTAGCTTAACGGTGATCGTGACGGTAGAACGGGGTTTTTAGAACCGGCTATAGTGGAGATATAGCCGGTTTTTTTGGATCGGTTTATTTCATAAGGATACAGGGTTGTTGGATTGTTAAGGTTTCTTTTTTTGAACGTCATTCGCATCCTCTCCCGCTGATCAGGATCGTGGTGCCTTGTATCTGATAGCTGCCCTGGATGGCGGCACAGATCAGGTCAAGCTGGACGAAAAGGTCTTTCCCGCCAAGATTGGCCGTCAGCGGACAGTCTCCCAGTGATTTTTTTTCAAGCTCGAGATCGATCAGGTAGGCTTTTTTCAGGTCGGCCAGCACTTTCGACAATTCCGTATCGCGATAATCGAAAAGGACCGGATGCTGCCGGGTTGCTTCGGGAAGGATTTCAGGGTTTTCGACCAATCCGGTAATAAACGCCCCGTTTTCTTCACGGAAAGTTACCTGCTGGTTAGGCGTGAGTATGATGCTGTTACCGGTTTTGTCCGGCCTGCCGTTGTTTTTCCGGGCTTTTTCATACACCGATACCTTGCCTGTTCTGACCGATACCTCGATCTCTGCGCCGTCGTGGCTGGATTTTACCCGGAAGCTGGTACCCAGCACTTTCGTGGTGATTTTACCGGCGTTGACAAAGAAAGGGCGGCCTGCCTGCCTGGCAATGACGAAGAAGGCCTCGCCCGACAGGTAAACTTCCCGGCTGTCGCTCCTAAAATGCTCCGGGTAAGACAGCTCGCTGCCGGGAGCCAGTAAAACGGTGCTGCTGTCTTCCAGCAACACGCTGATTTCTTTTTCATCAGTATTTCGTACCGACTTCAACCCGGCTATTGCACCCGTATCCGCAGGCGCCTTTTCTCCCGGGTACCGGAGCAGCAGGAAGCCCAGCAGCATTGCCGCCAGCAAGAAGGTCGCGGCTACAACATACCTGGTCAGCTTCTGCGGCCGCGGTACAGCTGCGACGCGGGCGGGATCAGCCGGCCGGCCTGTTTTTTCCGCCAGCTTCTGCCAGAGCCGTTCCTCGACCGTGTTCCATTCTTCCGGGTCGAGAATGCGCGGTTCCTCTTCAATCAAAGCATACCATTGCTCCACTACTTTTCGCTCGCTTTCCGTGGCCGTGCCCAGCTGGTATTTTTTCAGCAGGTCTGTAAAGGTGCTATGGCTCATTCGTGATATTGTAAAGTTGCACGGGTTGTAAAGTCTGTCCTCGCTTCATTTTCATCTCGCCGTTCTATTAATTAAGTCGGAGAAGCCGGAGATGTCCGCAGGATTATTTTGTATTTTCTTTTAAAAAGATTATTAAAAAGCAAAAATAAGCAAAACGATTAAAACCGTTGCTATACAATGCTTTATAAAATAGTAGTCTTAGTTTGGAACTCGGTGTCTGATAGGTTTTGAGCTTAAAATGACAAGGTTAGGTTACTAATTCGTTACCGATTGACACAGGTAACTAAACAACTTAACAAGTTATATTTCAGTTATTTGCACTCTTTTTTACATTTCCTTGTAACTCAATGTAATTTAATTTTAAACATTAAACATTTGAGTTATGAAGCAGACAAAAAAATCGACGTTCAAACTGCTTTTCTATTTGAAAAAGAACGAACCGAAAAAGAACGGTAATGCACCGATTATGGCACGTATTACCATTGACGGAACACCAAAGACTTTGGGAACAAAGTTAGAAATTAACCCCAACAATTGGGATTTAAAGTACGGAAGAGTTGAGGGCAAGAGTACCACAGCTTTGAGTATCAACCAAAAATTAGACAACATACGTGGGCGTATCGACAAGATTTATGAAGATATGCTAAAGCACGAGGGCTTTGCAACCGCACAGAAAGTAAAGCTCTCTTTTCTCGGTGTTGGTGTAATGGACGATGCTATACTGAAAGTTTTCAACGACCAAAACGAAGATTTTAAAAAATTGGTCGATAAAGAAGAACGCTCACAAAGTACCTACAACAAGTACATCACCGTTTACAATCATCTTACCACGTTTATAAAAGAACGCTATCATCGTGATGATATGGCTTTTCGGGAATTGACTGCCGATTTTATCCGTGAGTTTGATTTTTACCTCCGGTACGATATACAGTGTGCTCATAATACGGTTTGGATTTACACAATGCCCGTTTTGAGTTTGGTAGAGTTGGCTATTAAAAAAGGGTTGATACGTGATAATCCGTTTGAGGATTACGAAATCAGTATGGAAGAAACCGACAGAGGTTACATACTGAAAGAAGATGTAGAAAAACTAATGATGTGCAAACCACCTCACAAACGGTATGAAGTTGTGAAAGACCTGTTTATTTTCAGTTGCTTTACCGGACTTGCTTATGCGGATATTAAAAAGCTGACAAGGAACAATATTCAATCTTTCTTTGACGGTCATCAATGGATTATCAGCAGGAGAAAGAAATCTGATGTTGCTTCCAATGTTCGTTTAATGGAAATCCCTAAACGTATCATAGAAAAGTATATTGGCACTACACGAAATGAATTTATCTTTCCGGTTCCTACAAATGTAACCTGCAATAATCACGTTACTAAACTGATTGAAACAGCAGAAATTATTACGGAGCAAAAAGTAACTTTCCACACGGCAAGACATACTTTCGGAACAATGTTTTTGACCGAGGGCGTACCGCTTGAAAGTTTAAGCAAAATGATGGGGCATAAAAATATTTCCACTACACAGATTTATGCGAAGATTACCAGCCAAAAAATCAGTAAGGATATGGATTTAGTTACCCCGAAATTTAAGGCTATGGAAGAAGCATATTTGACAGCTATCTGATTAAATTCACAACAGATAATTAAACAGAACTTAACGGTTCTGTTTTTTTTTGCTCCAATTTTTATAACCAAAGCACATTTACCTCCTTTTCCAATTTCCCCCACTGTAAAAGAGCTTTTGGCTATTTCTGAAACAGAAATTTGAAAAACGCTCCTCCGCTCATTCCACGTTCCAGCATTTTTAAAATCCCTGTTAGGTGTGGCTTTCAGAGCCACACAACTAAAAGAACATTTATCAATTCAGGGAAATAGAAGTGTTATTTCAATTCACAACAGACCATTTTCTAATGCAATTTTCTCGGCTTCCACATTTTTTTTATTCAAAGAAGCCTGTATGCTTTTTTGTCCCATTTCAAGAGCAAAGGTATTTCCGTGTTCTTAACGCCGCCATAAGGTCACGCAAGTTTGAAAAAAAATCTCCACCCGTTGGGTAGTATTTGTTTTTCAAAACCTTGTGTCGGCTAAACACGAACCTTTTATGCTCGTGAAACGAAACATAGCATACTCCGGCTCTTTGGACGAATAAAAAAAATGTCAGTTATGAAAATTATAAGCATTGAAAATGGTAATGAAACGAAACAGCACCTCCTCTCATTACCGAATAAATCAAAAAAAATCAAATCAATAATTCTTTAACATCAAAATTTTAACAAAATGGCACACAACATCAATTTCAACGAGAGAACAGGAAAACACAGTTTCTTATCTGTAAAGCAAAAAGCGTGGCACGGTTTAGGGCAAATCGTAGAGCAGTACCCCACAAGTGCGGAAGCTATCATACACGCAGGTTTAGATTATGAAGTAGAGAAAGTCCCCCTATTTACTAAAGGTGCGGACATAATCGAAACAGCCGACGGTGGTATCGAGTTAGGCAGTACCGAATTGGAAGTACCTAACT
>MEDT01000149.1:0-9895 GCA_001724175.1 Cytophagaceae bacterium SCN 52-12
ATTCTCCAGCCTGTTCCGGTGGAGATACGCCCACAGTAGACCGGATCGGGGAACGTGATTAGGTTGTACCCCTTCGGAGTCGGCTTCCCTCCGGTCATGGTCACGGTGCCGGTAATGCTGCGCCCATCCGTGACAGCAATTTCCTCATAAGCCCATGATGAAGACCAGAAAATATTCAGTGCGGCAAACACAGCAAGTCCGGCCGTTCGCATGTATGAATCCTCCAACGTTGATGAGGTTGGTCAGAGAGTCTTGGTAGACGAGATGTCACACTCTGAGCTGATCATACACAATCCCCGCCTTATAACAAAAGGGGGGAGCCCTCTCAGGCTCCCCCCTTCCTCACCTCGCGTGAGATGTGACCAGCTTACTTCGACGCGACAGGAATCGCGTGTGCAGCAGGCTGCTCGACTTCCGCACTCTTGGCTCCAGCGCTCGCGCCAGTCAAAGGCAGCAACCTGGTATCGCCGGTCGGCAATACCCGGACATAGCCCCACTGACCAGACTGCGAATATGGCAACCGCTGGTTGCTATACACATAATCTCCAGGCATCCGATACATTCCGCCCGCGGAGGGCAGGAACGCATCGATCGTCTCGGAGCCGGAGAATTCAACGACGCTGATCAAATCAGCGCCGCGCATGAACGGCTCAATCGGCCACTCGTGCTTCTCCACGCTGAACATGCCGTTCTGTTCGTTGCTCACACCCAGTACGTGGATGCGCACAGGATCACCCGCATGCGCCTCGATGAGTGGGGTGGCCGGATCTTCCGGCTTATCCGCCACTACCGGCCTGTCAGTCTCGGTTTCGGGGACATAAAAATAGTAGATATCGTCGTCGCCCTTCCCTCCTTCCCTGTTGCTCGAGAAGAAGCCGCTCTCATCGTCGAGGAAAACCAGGCCAAAGTCATCCTGCGGGGTGTTGAACGGGATACCCATATTCTCAATGGCAATCACCCCCTGGGAACGTGTCGCCACAAAAATATCCAGCTTTCCCAGGCCGGGGTGCCCGTCGGAGGCAAAATACAATTTGTTATCGGGCGAAACATAAGGAAACATCTCATCTCCGGCTGTATTGATCGAAGCGCCCATATTGACCGGCCTGCTGAACCGGCCGGAAGCATCCATATTGGTGCTGTAGAGGTCTATTCCCCCGAAGCCTCCTTTACGGTTGGATGCAAAATAAAGCGTCTTTCCGTCCCGGGAAAACGCCGGCGAGCCGTCCCACGCCAGCGAATCGTTGACCGGCAGGTAGCGCGGCTCGCTCCATTGCCCGTTCACATTACGCGACATATAGAGCTTCACATCGGTCGTCCCTCTCTTTTTACCCGTATTCCCGCGGGCAAAAACCAGGGTTTTCCCATCGGGTGAAAAAGCGGGAGAGCCTTCATTCGCCTCCGGATCAAATATCTGCTGGCTGAAAAGAGCCGCATTGCCGGGAAGCATCCTGGTGGGATCTTCACCAAAGCCGATCTTATAGATACCCAGCATCTGCTGGCCATTGTTCTTATAGGTCTTTTGTTTCCTGGAAGACGAAAACATCAGCTCCTGTCCTACTACTGCGGGCCCGAACTCAGCTCCCGGCGTATTGACCGGCAGGTTTTCAACCTCGAATTCCGGCTTTTTCAGCGCTATCCTGTCCATGATCTTCAGGATCTCGACTTCTCTCAGCGCACGGCTTTTCATATTTTCCGGCGCATTGGCAAGATTGGCTGCCGCAAGAAAATATTCTTTCGCCTCATCGTACTGGCCGGCGGTTTTAAGGGCATAAGCATATTGAAAGCGGGCATCCGCATTGTCAGGCTCCTCCTCCACCACTTTCTTAAAGTAAGGGATCGCCTCCCTGAACCGGTTGGAAAGCCTGTAGGACTCGGCAATAAACCTGTTTGCTTCCTTTACCTCGTAGCTTGCTTCAAGCGCTGCGTTGAAATCTTTAATAGCCAGATCATACTCGCCATCCTTAAACTTACGCACGCCGGAATTAAAGGTCTTTTTCGCAGAATCACACGACCATAACCCTGCCCCCAGCAGCAACACTGCCCAAAGCGACAAACGTATATAATTTTGCCTTTTCATCTTGTATAAAAAGCTATTAGCCTTCAGCAATCAGCAGTCAGCCCTTTGCCCCTGAGCCTGTCGAAGGGTTCATCGACGGTCCGGGCAGTCAGCCGCGCGGCGGGGCGCCCATGCCGATAGCTGATTCCTGATAGCCCATGGCTACCTGTTTACTGAATAATCGGTTTCTCCAACTCTCACAGATGGATCCGGTTTGATTTCAAAAAGTTTAAAGCCCCTGTTAATAAACGTACGAAACAACGAAAATATGCAATCCGCTCAAAATTCTCCAACAGGCCGGGGTTTGCGGTCCAGACCGAAAACTCTGTAAATTACGAAGCTTTTTCGAAGGATGTGGCAAAACCCTCTCTTAAAGCATGGGTTTAGTCCTCTCCCTGGATGGCGGAATATCCCGGCGCGCCGTCAAACTTATAGAGATTTTCCGTTTTAATCACGTCGTAACCGGCTGATATTAAAGAAGCCTGCAGGTCGATTACGTCCTGCCCCGGGATTGCGCCCTTCGGGGAAAGATACCTGCACCGCCAATGGTCGGTTATAAATGTTTCCGGAAATGATCCGGGGTATACTTTCGCTCCCCTGTTCGTAATGGCCGACAGCTCCATATTCCCGGCGCCGATCGCAGCCAGCGAATTTCCCAGGCGATCCGCGCTTCCTTCCCAATCCAGGAAAATATCCACACCCCAAAGCGCTTTCACCTCCCTGGCCCGGTCGGTCTGTCCCGTCCGGATCGGGTCAGGCACCTGCGCATAGCTTACAGGCCGGAAATGTTCGGGATCTTGTCCCAGGCGCGCAATTACAGCTTCCCCGAACTCTTTCGTGCCTACTTTTTTCCTGCTGAGCTCCTCTTTGTAGATATCTCCGGTATGGATCCCGTCCTCGATGGTCTTCAGCCAGGCATTGTGTATTTTTTCCGCAACCGCTCCCTGCCCTATATGGACGAGCATCATAATAGCGCCGTTCAGCAATCCCGAAGGATTTGCAATTCCTTTTCCCGCTATATCGGGCGCCGAGCCGTGTATGGCTTCGAACATGGCGCATTGGTCTCCTACGTTGGCCGACCCGCCCATGCCTACGGAGCCGGCCACCTGGGCGGCTATATCCGAAATAATGTCGCCATACAGGTTGAGCGTCACAATGACGTCAAACCGCTCGGGCTGGTCGGCAAGCAGGGCCGAACCTATATCGATAATCCAGTGGTCTTTTTCTATATCCGGGTATCCGGCGCCTATTTCGTCAAAGATCCTGTGAAAAAGCCCGTCGGTCATTTTCATGATATTATCCTTCGAAAAGCAGGTTACCTTCTTCCTGCCGTAGGCCCGGGCATACTGGAATGCATACCGGATGATGCGCTCGCAACCGGGCCTGGTGACGAGCTTCAGGGTCTGGTAGGCCTGGTTGGTCTGCCGGTATTCTATGCCGGTATAGAGATCTTCTTCGTTTTCGCGTATGATCACCACGTCGAGATCGGGATGCCTTGTACGCACAAAAGGAGCATACGCCTGGTTGGGCCGCACATTGGCATACAGGCCCAGCGCGGTGCGGGTCGTCACGTTAAGGCTCTTGTAGCCGCCGCCCTGCGGGGTCGTAATGGGTGCTTTCAGGAATACCTTTGTCCTTCTCAGCGATTCCCACGCGCTTTCACGGATCCCCCCGGGGACGCCGCTCCGGTATACTTTCTCTCCTGCTTCTATGATTTCAGGCGCTATCCTCGCGCCGGCCGCCTCCAGGATACTCAGCGTCGCAGCCATAATTTCAGGGCCTATTCCGTCGCCGTAGGCTACGGTTACAGGGACTTTCTCGGTTGATATCATTTGTATAAATAATGTGGTAATGTCTACACAGCTCACGGCTATTTTACAAAGATATCCCTATCATCCGGAATAGGCTCATAACAATCCGGTTTTTACCTGGGAAGGATTTTATGTATAGTATGAAATATTCATGAACTGTCAGAAATCAGTACACGAACCGGGGGGCGGGGTCAGAGGCCCCTTCTCTTCCAGAATATCCCCGACCATCGCCGGCGACCCGACTATAAAGGGTGTTCTCTGGTGATAATGCTGCGGGACAATATCGAGTATAGCCTGCTGCCCGTCTGTCGCTACCGCGCCCAGCTGCTCTGCCAGGAAAGCAAGGGGGTAGCATTCATACAAGAGCCTCAGCTTGCCCGAGGGCGACTTCTTCGTTGCGGGGTACAGGTAAACGCCGCCTTTGAGGCTGTTGCGATGAAAATCCCCGACCAGCGAGCCGATATACCTGGCAGTCAGTCCCTTTTTCCGGCATTTCAGCACATAGGAACGAATGTAGTCGTCATACTCGTCGAAATACCCGTCGTTGATGGAATAAATCGAGCCGTCTTCCGGGCATCGCAGGTTCCGGTGCGACAGGATATATTCTCCCAGCGAATATTCATAGGTAAAAGCATTTACCCCGCTGCCGGTCGAGTAAACCAGCATGGTCGAAGAGCCGTACAGTATGTAGCCTGCAGCCACCTGCTTCCGTCCGCCCTGCATAAAGTCCGACATGCTCGCCTGCGTCCCGATCGGCGTGACGCGCCGGTAAATCGAAAAGATGGTCCCTATCGAAACATTTACGTCGATATTGGAGGATCCGTCCAGCGGGTCGATCGCCACCACGTATTTACCATTATCGTTGTTGGTATAAATTATGCCTTCGTCTTCCTCCGATATAATGGCGCATACCTCCCCTCCCCGCTGCAACGCCCGGAGAAAACGTATATTGGCGATCACATCCAGCTTTTGCTGGCTCTCTCCCTGCACATTTGCATGGCCCATGGCGCCCGACAGATCGACCAGACCGGCCCTGTTTACTTCCCTGTTGATAATTTTCCCGGCCAGCGCTATGTCCCGCAAAAGATGGGAAAGCTCACCGGTAGCGTATGGGAACGCGCTCTGCTCCTGGTGGATGAAGCGGTCGAGCGTGGTGCCGATCAGCACTGCCAGCTCCTGGACTGATTTTTTGTTCATGATCTGATGCTATAGTTAAGGTATCCGGTTGGATATTTTTAAAAACGTCCCGCCGGCGCCCGGTAAAGCGGGCGCCGGCCATAATGGCTGACGAAATGGCTGCAATTGGATTTTAAAGGGCAACCGCCTATATGCTTGGTTTGTATCGCTATAAAAAATCTTTCAGAAAAACGATTGGCTACTGTCAGACCAGTCTGCTCATATACAGCCCAGTGACGCGTAAAGCTTACGCTTACCCTTACCCGGCTTATCGTATTTTCTCCGGGAAAGATCCCCTGCCAGGTTTCCGGTCTTTATTTCAAAATTGAATTTTTTTGCTATTATCTATTTAGAAACCAATCCGCTCCGCAAATTAAGTAATTCGGGGTATAGCGTAATTTCACGACAAAGCGTTTAATTCAAAGCGGAAAAGGCGGGAAAGCCATGCCATTCAGCCCGTTTGCCCCTTATTCATTTGAGTTTAATATGCGAATTGTCGACTATCCGGCCGTTATAGAAGAGGCCTGGCACCATTACGATAAAAACAGGGAAATCGTTTCGATTGAAGATATAAGTGCCCGGGTTTCTACCAATCACGTTTTCAGGGTACGGCTGGACTCCGATGAAATGGTGATCGCCAAATTATCCTACTTCGGAGTCTTTGAGCATTTCAAGGAAGACCACCGGATCATCCATGCGCTGGCCAACAACCTGCTTTACCCTTACGAGAACGTGCTGGCCAAATCGCTCGTCAAAAACAACCAGGTCTATACCTACCGCTATAAAAACAGCTTTATCGATACCTGGGTGGTTTTCTATAACCCTATCAGAAGCGCCAACCGGCTCCCTGCAAGGCTTAACGAAGAGGAGATCAGGAAGCTGGGCAAAGAAATGGCCACCTTTCATAAGGCCTGCTTCCGCGCCGGGAAGATACTTCCCAAATCATCCAAGACCGTACGCACCGATATCCAGGAGCTGCTCGGCATCCTGCAAACGGAAACGGGCAAATTCGAATACCGTCTCCATGTCGACACGATCAGGGCGCATTGCGAACAATTTTTGAAGAATATCGATTTGCTGGGTATAAAGTCCTTCGATAAGCTGCCGGTTTTCGTAGACTGGAACATCGGCAATTTTTCCGTATCGGAAGAGCTCCGGCTTTTTTCCCGCTGGGACTACGACTGGTTCCGTATCTCCAACCGGATCATGGACTTTTATTTCTTCAGCCGCGTAGTATCCGACGTAGGCGACAGAACGGTCTTCAGCTACGGCATCAACACGCTCAGCGAGCCCCGCTTCCTGCTATTCCTCGAAGAGTATCATGCCATATACCCACTGACAGCCAATGAAGTCAGGTTTATGAAAGAAGCCTACCGGTTTTTTATCCTGAACTACGTCATTAAGTACGGTCGCTATTTCTTTCACCGGACCTACGCGACAAAGCTCCAGAAAGAGGCTTATGAGAAGTATCTTCCGTCTATAGAAAGTGGCTTTGACGCCGAAATCATCATCCGGGAACTGGGCATTTCGGAGAGCTGAAAAACTCATTTTTCTGTTGTCCGTGAATATTATGGGAATTATGTACTTGCCTTTTGACGTTAACAACAGAACAGACGCACCTCTGGATCAAGACCTATGATGCAACAATACCTTGAGCTGCAGCAAACCGGGCAGTTCCCGAAATTACTGATTGATTACCTTGCAGGGAAGCCGGATTTAAACTCATTTTATTCCTATTATCCAAATCTTGAGAACTTCAGATTCCTGATAGAGAACAAGGAAAAATTCGGGCCTGAAAAGCGAAAGCTGCTCGCAGACGCGCTTTCAGAACAGTACAAGGGCCTGCCTGACGCGCCGGACTTTTCCGTACTGCTTGACGAAAAAACGTTTACGGTGACCACCGGTCACCAGCTCAATATTTTCGGCGGCCCGCTTTATATTTTCTATAAGATCATCACGACGATCAACCTGGCGAGGCTGCTTAAAATCACCTATCCCGATTATCATTTCGTGCCGGTATACTGGATGGCCACAGAAGATCACGATTTCATGGAAATCGCTTCCGTCCACCTTTTCGGTAAGACTTTTACCTGGAACGGCGATCCGGCCGGCCCGGTCGGCGAGCTGGATCCCAGGGGACTCGCAGCCATTGCGGCGCAGTTCCCTGAACCGGTCGGCGTTTTCGAAAGGGCCTATGCTGAAAACGATACGCTGACCGGGGCCGTCAGGCAGTACATGCACGACTTTTTCGGCAAAGCCGGGCTTATCAGCCTCGATGCCAGCCATCCTGCCTTAAAGAGCGCATTCCTTCCTGTTATTAAAGACGAGCTGACCGAAGTACGGTGCGCCGACCTGGTACAGGACACTTCCCGGCGGCTGAATGCCATGGGTTACGACACGCCCGTACATGCCAGGGAGATCAACCTGTTTTACCTCGCTCCCCGGCTGCGCGAACGTATCGTAAGAAGCGGCGACGAATACCAGATCCTGCGGACAGGCAGGAAATTTACGCAGGAGGCCATCCTGAAGGAAGCAGAGCAGCACCCCGAGCGCTTCAGCCCCAACGTGGTGCTCAGGCCTCTTTACCAGGAATATATCCTGCCCAACCTGGCCTACATAGGCGGTCCGTCGGAGATCCCCTACTGGATGCAGCTCAAAAGCATCTTTGACCTCTACCAGGTCCCTTTCCCTGCGCTCATACCGCGCAACTTCGCCCTGTATGTGACCGCCGCCGAGGAAAGGCGGGTAAAAAAGCTGGATATCAGCTACTCCGACACATTCGGCAACAAGGATCTCCTGCGGAAAAAAATAGTAGAGAGGCATGCCGGGCACTGTCTCCATCTGGAAGAAGAAAAAGACGAGCTGAAATCGCTTTTTGATAAGGTAGCGTCAAAAGCCAAGGCTGTGGACGTGACGATGGAAGCAGCGGCGCTGGCCGAAAAGACCAGGCTGCTGAAATCCTTTGCGAAGCTCGAAAAACGTATCCATAAAGCGGAGGAAAGAAAGCACGGCGTCGTACTCGGCCAGCTCCAGGCCGTACTTGACAGTTTCTTTCCGAACGGCGTCCCCCAGGAACGGTACGCCAATTTCCTGGACTTCCACCTGACGAACCGGCATTTTATACCGGGGTTGTTCCGGAGCTTCGACCCGCTCGACTTCCGCTTCGTCATCCTCGAAGAAAGTGAGTTGCTGAGAGAGTAGCCATGATGTTTTCCACTTTAAAAAAGGACCTCCGGCAGCTCTACAGGGAAAAGAGGAACGGGATTGCCGCGGAAGCGATCCGGCAGCAATCCGAAATCATAGCGGACAGGCTTTGCGGGTGGCTTTCTGACTATCCCCATATCAGGTGCATCCATTCATTCCTCCCTTCAGAAAGCAAAAAGGAAGTAGATACGTTTATCATCCTGAGGCAGATCCGGGAAGCATTTCCTTTGCTGAAAATCGCTGTCCCCAGGATCGGGGCCGGCGACAGGGTACTTTCCCATCATGTTTTCGATGCCGCTACAGATCTTGTAAGTAACCGGTGGGGAATCCCGGAGCCGGCGGATTCCGAGGAAATTTCCGTCGATGAAATCGACGCCGTCCTTTTACCGCTGCTTATCTTTGATAAGTCGGGACACAGGGTCGGGTATGGCGGAGGATTTTATGACGCCTTCCTGGCGGTATGCAGAACGGATACGCGGAAGATCGGGCTTTGCATTTTCGATCCCGTAGAAATAATATCGGATACCGGCCCGCATGATATCAGGATGGACGTGTGTATCACCCCGTCGCATGTCTGGGATTTTACCGGTTAAGGCAGCCCGCAGGTTTGTAGGATTAATCTTTTGCCTCAAACCAAATAAAGTATACATTTGCTGTCCAAATACTGATATTGTTACCAACCCAACAACAAATTGACCGCATTATGGCTTACGGTTTGCTAAAAGGCAAAAAAGGAATTATATCCGGCGCATTGGATGAGAACTCTATTGCCTGGAAAGTCGCGTTAAAAGCAAAAGAGGAAGGTGCTTCCTTCGTCCTGACCAACGCTCCCGTGGCGATGCGCCTTGGTGCGATCAAAGAACTGGCCGACGCCACCGATGCTACCATTATTCCTGCCGACGCTACCCTTGTGAGCGATATCGAGAACCTGTTTTCGCAATCCACGGAAGCGCTCGGAGGGAAAATCGATTTCCTGCTTCACTCCATAGGCATGTCTCCGAATATCCGGAAGGGAAAGGAGTACGGGGACCTTAATTACGAGTGGTACCAGAAAAGCCTCGATATTTCAGCGTTGTCCCTTCACAAATTTTTGCAGGTAGCCGAAAAGCAGGACGCGATCAACGAGTGGGGTTCGGTGGTAGCCCTTTCCTATATTGCGGCTCAGCGTACCTATCCCTTCTATACGGACATGGCCGACGCAAAAGCTACGCTTGAAAGCATAGCGAGAAGCTATGGCTACCGGTATGGCAAGCTTAAAAACGTAAGGGTAAACACGGTTTCGCAATCTCCTACCAAAACCACGGCTGGAAGCGGGATAGGCGGTTTCAACTCATTTTTTGATTTTGCCGACAAATTGAGCCCGCTCGGGAATGCTTCGGCCGATGATTGCGCCAGCTACGTCATTTCGCTGTTTTCCGATCTTACCCGTCTTGTCACGATGCAAAATCTTTATCATGACGGCGGCTATTCTTCTACCGGGATCTCAGAAGAAATCATCGAGCTTTTAAATAAATAACATCAACCCGTTTTAAGCGGAGGGCATTCTCGGGTCTATCCATTGCCTGAAAGCCCCCGCCCGCTTCTGGCTCACCAGGACCGGCTGCTCTACCGGCGGAGGAGGTGAAATGTATACCTGTAATTTTCCGTA
>MEDT01000149.1:9907-36683 GCA_001724175.1 Cytophagaceae bacterium SCN 52-12
TGAAAGGTATACCTGTAATTTTCCGTATCCCGCCGGTATATATCCCCGGCAGCAGGCCCGGTGCGCAATAAGCTGCCTGTTCAGCCGGAAAAACAACAGGCTGTCGAGCCTTTTTTCCAGCTCGTCGAGAGGGAGCGAAATCACATACGATTCTCCCTGCCTGCTTGTCTTTACATAATTATACCTGCCCTGCCTGTAGGCATAAAGGATATCGGCAGCCGGGAGATCCTGGATATTGCCGCCGAAATAGACAGGTATTTCTCCGGCAGATGAGGCATCCTCCCTGGTTCCCGGCTGCTTCTCCTCTTTTTTCTTCCATTGCAGGTAGACGTAGTGAGTGAAGTAATACATATTAAAGATTGCGATGAGCATCACGATCAGAGGGAATGCATATTGAATAAAGGTAGTTTCCCGGATATCGGTTCCGATCATCCTGAACCACATTACAGCGAGGAACACTTCTGCAACGGAGGGGATTACGATCCCGAGCGATACCTGCAGGACCAGGCGGGTTACTCCCTTGCGCTCCCAGTCATAAGCCTTGTCAAGCCGACGTGTAATGAAATTGATCCATTCGGCCAGCAAGGCTGTAAAAACAAACGTTGCTGCAAACTCTTCATAAAAGGCGGGATCGCTAAAAGCATCCTGCATGCCATCCCCGCCATAGGTGGACACAAAAACTGACGCTAACAGCACAAGTATAAACCTGAAAAACCAGTCGTTATAGTTAAATAACGAATGGGAAACCTGCCGGGTAGCCAGAACTTCCTTGTTTTCCATCATGTATAGTAGGTTTAAAACATTACCAAAACAAACAGAAGAGTGTATAGAATTTGCGTTAAAATAACCGATTGTCTGTTAATAGAAAAAATATTTTCAGAACTTTTTTAATAAAAATTGTCAATTTTCCCATTAAGAGCATACTCCGGCATTGCCGCTTCACTACTTCAGATTTCTGAAGTAGAGCATGAAGTACTTCGCATCTTTCCGGCATCTTTTTCGTAGGAGCACCTCATTCCGGATATTAGTTTACCCCCTTCATTTTTTCACCAAACTTTATCTTAACATGGGAAAAGTAGCTTTTACCCCTGAAGGGGTCTCCGCCAAAACAGCTGAATTGTATGCGCTGAGCGATCACGAGCTCTGCATAGAAGCCCGCGCGGTCGGAACCGATTTTAAATCCTGGTTCAGGAGGAATTTCTCACTCGAGCCTTCCCAGGAAGAATATCTGAATGAGGTGCCTTCGCCTTTCCTGCTGTTCTGGGGCTACCTGTTCGGCGCTGCGTTTATCGGCAGGAGGCCGGTCGTTATGGCATCGCTGCCTGATAAGCCGCGCCGTACCAAGCAGGGCAGTACAATGACCTCCGTCTCCGGAAGCTATACGCCGGAACAAAACGGTAGCCCGGCAGTCCTTGAATTCAGCGGCGAAGTCGCTGTGCTGTTTAGGCAGGATTAAGGATTTATATTGCTTTCTTCCCGTTCCGCGCCTCTCCATCTATACATACGCTGCGACTTCAGGCGCCGGTTGCTGCCCCTCTCCCCATCCCGGTATGGCGGGAGGATGTAACCGGCTCCTGAAGAGATTGTGCTCCGTAGCTTTCGCCGGCGCCCAGGCCCATAACAAAAGAAAAAACAGCAGGAAATAGAAGATGTAAATACACAACTTTCCACGTCGCAGAAAAAACTGTTTCATAAGAGCCTGGTTTTGATGGAAGGCCCTGTACCGGGCGGGCCCGGAAAGGCAGGCCAAAGCCTGCTCGTTTCCGGACCCCGTTTACAAACCTGCTGCCCGGCGTCACTGTGGGTGACGGATCTTTTAGGGGTTAATTACCTAATGTGCTCTTTGCAAAGATAACAATAAAACAATACAAACGTGAGTTATAACACACTTTTTTATTTAGAATTTTGCATGACTTTCGTCATGGATGCTGGACGAACGTTTTACATACGAATTAAAGGCTTTTGGGAAGCGCGTGAGAGCTTTCCGAAAGCGTAAAGGTATGTCTCAGCTGGACCTGGCCCTCGCAGTATCCAAAGACAGAAGTGAAATCAGCAAAATAGAAAACGGCAAGCTCAATATCGAGTTCCTGACCATTGTAAAAATCGTTATAGCCCTGGAATCGGAGCTCTCCGACCTTTTCGCCCCGGCCGACGGATCGGGCTCACATCAGGTTTAAGATCGCTGGTTAAACAGTTTACATTTCCTACTTTTGGTCTTTTCAGAAAAGCTGTATTTAAAATGATGTCATTATCCGGAATGCCGGTACTCAACCTCTCGGGTATCCGGAAGGATTTTGGAAATCACCAGGTACTCAGCATCCCGGAGTGGTCGATCTCCGAAGGGATCTACTGGATACAGGGAGAGAATGGGGCCGGAAAGTCTACCCTGTTCCGGGTTTTGGCCGGGATGCTTCCTTTTTCGGGGCAGATTGTGCTCGACGGCAACCTCGACCTCCGGAAAGATCCGGTCAAATACCGGCTTCGTGTGACTTTGGGGGAAGCAGAGCCTTTATATCCCTCCTTTCTGACACCCGCCGACCTGGTAGAGTTTATGGTCAAAACCCGGAAAGCTGCCGGCAACCAGGCGCGAGATCTGATGGACCGGTTTGGGATCACCTCTTACCAGCATCAGCCGGTAGGCGCCTGCTCCAGCGGGATGGTCAAGAAACTATCGCTCGCGCTTTCCTTTCTGGGCGCCCCGCGACTGATCATCCTGGATGAGCCTCTCATCACAATCGACAGGGAGGCTGGCGAAACCCTTTTCGGGCTGATAAAAGAATACCGGGAGCAATCAGTTACCTTCCTGATATCTTCCCACCAGGTGTTTACCCGCGGGGCTATCGGACTTACCCGCAGTTTTCACCTGAAAAACAAGGATCTCGTTCCTGCTGACTGATATATGAACACGCTTTTCAGGTCGACAGTCGGGGAGTTCTACCGGCAGCGAGCCGGCTTTTTTCTGGTCGTCATCCTGCTTGCGTTCGGATTTCTCTCGGCCAGGGAGCATGTCGGTATTGCCGTCTTCCTGCTTGCCGACAGGTACGGGATGATCAGCCTGGCTACTGTCTGGGCCTTATATGCCCTGATGGCGCAAATATTCTGGAACACGCTCTGGAGCTCTCCCGGCTACAGCTTCGTATACCATGCACGCCTGCTGCCGGCAGCCCGCAGGTTCAGCTGGCTCGGTGTGCTTGCTGCCGGCTTTCTCATTCCTCCCCTGCTGTACGGCGCATGGATTGTCAATGTCGCGCTCGGCGAAGGAATTTTCGCGCGGAGCATCCCGGTTCTCTGCATATGGCTGGGGATGTGGCTGGTCCTCATTTTGTGGGCAGACCGCAAGCTCAGCAACCAGGATACGGCCGTTACAAAAAAAACTGTACCGGCCGCGCTGCGCTTCAAAAGACCTGTATCCTGGGTATTCTGGACGCTGGAATGGCTGTTCCGCGAAAAATCGCTGACCTTGCTGCTCTGCAAGGCGGGTTCGCTGCTGATTACCATCGCTGCACTGGCTTATTACGGCACTGATGACTATGATCTCAGGCTGCCCGCAGTCGGGCTCTCAATGGCGGCGCTGGCAAATATTGGCCTGTCTTACGAAGTTTTTCACTGGGAAACCAATATCTGGCCCTGGGCCCGGTCGCTGCCTATATCTTTCCTGACCAGGACAGGGCGGCTGATGCTTGTCCATTTTTTACTGTTAGCACCTGATTTCCTGCTGACCATTCGCTATGGGTACCATCTCATGGGCTTTGACGAAATGTCAAGGATATTCTTTCTCCAGCTCAGCCTGCTTCTTTGGTATCACAGCTCCTTATATAAAGCAAAGCCCCTCTTGGAAGATTCCCTGGGCGCCGTCTTCCTCCTGTTCATTGTCCTGACCGTCCTTATCTTATACAACACGCCGCTGGTCCTGCTCGCGACTGCGCTTCTTGCGGGAGGATTTCTCAATTTTTATCGCCGTACCTGAAAGGACGGACGTTATGTATGCAGGGTAAATTAAGACGTAAAAAAAGAATTTTTCCCATAGGCGGCATGTTGCAGATGATGCGATACTTTTTTATTATTGTGCTCCCGGGTGAACCCCGGGTACCAGACGACTGACAACTGCTTCCTTCCTGTTAATTTAATACTCATCATCCGCAATGCCTCAACTTATACAGCTGGAAACTTTCAATACCGGACAAGGTAATCTTAATGCGATAGAGAAAATTATGCCTGGCTCTGTCAAACGGGTTTTCTACATCTATGGTGCTGAAAACGCCAGCCGGGGAGGGCACCGGCACCACACGACGTATAATGCACTGATATGTATCCAGGGGAGCTGCCATGTGTACTCCACCGACGGGGAAAACGAAGAGAACTTTATTCTCAATTCACCTGCTTCCTGCCTGGTGCTCGAACCCAAAGATTGGCATGTGATGGATACCTTCTCTGATAACGCAATTCTGCTGGTACTTTCGAATCAATACTATGACAAGGCCGACTATATCGACGAGCCCTACGTACAGAACCAGATCGCTTCTTCCCATAAATGATCCCCTTTCTTGATCTCCGGCAAATAAACTCTCCATATATACAAGAGCTTGAGGAGGCCTCGTTGCAGGTAGTAAGATCCGGCTGGTATTTACTGGGTGAGTCGCTTACCTCTTTTGAAAACGCTTTCTCCGCCTATTGCGAAGCTGAATATTGCGTAGGGGTAGCCAACGGATTGGACGCGATCTCGCTTATTTTAAAGGCTTTTGATTTCCCTCCCGAAAGCGAGGTCATCCTGGCTGCCAATACCTACATCGCCACGCTCCTGCCGGTCACCGCCCTCGGTCTCACTCCTGTTCTGGCGGAGCCCGACCCTGCGACCATGCTTTTGAACCCGGAATTGCTGGAAAATCATATAACCGGCAAAACCCGGGCCATTATCACCACCGATTTATACGGGCGCAGCTGCGAAATGGCGCCCATTCTTTCCATAGCCGAAAAACACGGGATCAAGGTAATAACGGATGCCGCGCAGGCGCATGGAGCGCGATACAGAGGCCGTCGTGCCGGAAGCATGGCGCACGCCACCGCGTTCAGCTTTTACCCTACCAAAAACCTCGGCGCGCTCGGCGATGCCGGGGCTGTCGTCACTTCCGACCGGGCTGTTGCCGAGAGGATCCGGTACCTGAGGAATTACGGCTCTTTGGTCCGCTATCAAAACGAATACCAGGGAGTCAACAGCCGGCTTGACGAAATCCAGGCGGCATTTTTAAATATAAAACTACCCTATCTCGACCGTGACAATGCCAGGAGGAAAAGTATTGCCCGGCGATACCTGGAAGAAATAAGCCTGGAGGAAGCACGGCTGCCTCCCTCCGACCGCATCGACGACGACGTCTGGCACCTGTTCGTGATACAGTATCCCTATCGCGATCGGCTGAAGCAATACCTGGCTGAAAAGGGTATACAGGCCGACATCCACTATCCGACCCCCATACACCGGCAGAACGCCTACCCGAACCTGTCGCACCTGCAGCTGCCCGTAACCGAAAAGCTGAGTAGGGAGGTTCTGAGCCTGCCCCTGCATCCCGCGCTTACCGATGACGAGGTCTCCCGTATCATCCGGGTAATCAATCTTTATAAAACAGCTATCGGCAGTCAGCAATCAGAAACCAGCCCGGGCGGCCGCGCAGCCAATAATCTTTCACACGAATGAAATAGCCATGAACTGTCAGGTTTTAGGTTTTAGGCACACAAACCCGGTACGGATAACCCTTCGACGAGCTCAGGGACCGACCTTCGGCGAGCTCAGGGACCGACCTTCAACCAACTCAGGGACCGACCTTCGGCGAGCGTTCGACTGACCTCACGTCGAAGTCTCGGGGACCTAAAACCTAACACCTAATAGCCAACACCTTTTTATACAAAATGAAACTATCCGTCATCATCCCGGTTTATAACAGCGAGCGCAGCATTGCGTCGCTGGTCAGCCGCCTCCAGGCAGCCCTGCCCCCGGCCGCATTCGAGATTATCCTCGTGAATGACGGAAGCAAAGACAGTTCCGAAGCGGTCTGCCGGCAGCTTTCCGGGGAAGACCCCAGGGTGAAGTTCATTTCCCTGAGGCGAAATTTCGGAGAGTTTAATGCCGTCATGTGCGGGCTCAACTGGTCGACGGGAGATTACGCCGTTATGATCGATGATGATTTTCAAAATCCTCCGGAAGAAATAAGCAAGCTGATCGACACGGCCGAAGAAGGCGGGTATGATGTAGTATACACCTATTATACAAAAAAGGAACACGCGCTGTACCGGAACCTGGGTAGCCGGTTTGTCAACTGGATCACCAGCTACCTGCTCAATAAGCCGAAAGACCTCTATCTTTCAAGCTTCAAACTCATCCGGAGGGAAATAATAGAGGAAATCATCAGGTACAAAGGTCCCTACCCCTATATTGACGGCCTGATCTTCCGCTACACCCGGAATATAGGCACGGTCCGCGTTGCGCACAGCAAACGCGAGGAAGGAGCTTCCAACTATACCTGGAAAAAACTTTTTTCCCTGTTCCTGAACATTCTCTTCTGCTATTCTGCGCTTCCGATCCGGCTTTTTATGCCTGTCGGCCTGGCAACCTGGGGAACAGGCGCCCTTTTGCTGACCTTTCTCTTCGCTCAATGGGTGATCGGCCCCGACCCCAAAGGCTGGCAAGTCGTGACGGCCATGCTGCTGTTTATCGGCGGGCTGCAGATTATACTGATGAGCGTGCTCGGAGAATATATCGGGAAAAGCTTCATGTCCCAAAGCGGTCAGCCGCAATACGTCATCAAATATAACAGCATCGGAGAACCGCATGATTGACAACGAATCGGAATACCGGCGGATGTTCGAGGTCGAACGGAAGCTCTGGTGGTATGTCGCCCTGCACCGGAAAATACTCGGCCGGATTGAAAAACAGTTCGGAGGCTTTCACCCGGACCTCAACATCCTGGACGCGGCCTGCGGTACCGGCGGGCTGCTTTCAGCATTAAAAGAGAAAGGGTACCGCCATTGTTCGGGCTTTGACTATTCTCCTCATGCAGTTTCATTCTCACGCAGAAGAGGACTGGATGTAGAGCGCGGCGACCTGAAAGAAGCCGGCGCCTTCGGGCCGGACGAATCCTACGATGTGATTTGCTGCCAGGACGCCCTTTATTTCCTTTCCGATGCCGAGATCGTAGCAACGCTCGATGTATTCCGCCGGCGGCTTCGCAAAGGAGGTATCGTGCTCGTCAATATTCATGCTTTCCAGGCTTTTGCAGGTACTCACGACATTGCAGTAGGAAGCACCAGGAGGTTTACCTTGGCCGATTTCAGGAGATACGGGGCTGAATCCGGGCTGCGGATCGTTCACCATACTTACTGGCCGTTTTTTCTTTCGCTGCCGATCCTCCTGGTCCGGACATGGCAGCGCATTCGTATGCGGAAAGAGGATTATGAAACTGCACCTCCCGATTCAGACGTCAGATACCCCGGCGACCTCGTCAACAATACCCTTAACGGGCTCATGCGTCTGGAAGGATCGCTCATTCCTTCGGCACCCTTCGGAAGCTCGCTTTTTATGGTGCTGGAAGATGGCGGGCGTTTATAATCATGTACATCGCTTTCGACATTATTTATTAATAAGTGTATTATAGAATCGACAATACATAACTTTTTTTGTCGAAAACAAGATACACATATGGAGTCTTTGTTCTATTATAATCAAATACTTGCCGCCCGCATCAGCCTTGATTTTAAACGTGCATTGTATGAAGCTGTTAATTGGAATCAACGAATGATAGCCATAAGCGGGGCCAGAGGGGTTAGAAAAACCACTCTCATGTTGCAGAGGCAAAAAGAAATTGGAGCTCCTCCCGATCGTTCACTATACCTATCAATGGAGCTACAAGCAGTAAGGGATATGTTGTTGCAGACGATATACTGACAGGTGCAGGAAATAAAATTCCTCTGTGGCTTTTTGGCTTTTTATACTGATTCCCCCTTACTCCGTCAGGTGGTCCCAGATAACTCCGTAAATATCCACAGCCTCCAGCTCCTTTCTTCCGGGCGACTCGTCGGTAATGCAGACAGGATAGTAAACCGGGGGAACAAAAGACGAGCCGTGCGAGCCTTTTACCAGTCCGGCATCAAACGGTATCACATCCATAAGATAGCGGAAACCCAGCTTTTTTCGTAGCAGCTTATAGCCGGCCCGCAGCTTGATCAGCGGGTTTGCAGGGTCCATAAACATTTCGACCGGATCATACCCGGGCTTTCGGTGTATATCGACGAGCCGGGCATAATCCGGGGCTTTTGCGTCGTCCAGCCAGTAATAGTAGGTAAACCAGCTGTCGTCCTCCGCAACGGCTACCAGGTCGCCCGACCGTTCATGATCGAGATGATAAGCGGCCTGCTCCGTTTTATCCAGCACTTTCGCTATCCCCGGCACTGCCGAAAGAAGCTTCCTTACTTTCCCGATATTGCCGGGCTGCTTCACATATACATGCGCGACCTGGTGATCGGCCACGGCAAATGCTTCCGATGCGCCGGCATCCAGCAGCTCATACCACCGCTCGTTGCGCACCGAGATCCAGTCCTGCCCGCGAAGGATACGGTTGATGTGGACCGGCCTTGAAACAGGATTGATACCGTACTCCGACAGCAGGATTATTTTCGCGCCGGTGCCCTCAAAATAGGTAATCAGCCGCTTTAAGAGGGAGTCGATCTCTTCCAGCTCTTTCCCTACCTTCGAAAAGTCGGGACCGAACTTCTGAAGACAGTAATCCAGGTGCGGCAGGTAGACCAGCGTCAGGGTCGGATCGTATTTCTCGTCTACTTTTATGGATGCCTCGGCTATCCACTGCGATGATCTGATATTGGCGTTCGGCCCCCAGAAATTGAATAGCGGGAACTGTCCCAGCTCTTTCTGCAATTCGTCGCGCAGGCTCGCAGGATAGGCGTAGCAGTCGGGCGCCTTCACTCCGTCGGCATGATACTGGGGCCGCGGCGTAACGGAATAATCGGCGGTGGAGTACATATTGTACCACCAGAACATTTTGGAACAGGTAAAACCCGGATCTGCTTTCCTGGCTGCATCCCAGATCTTTTCGGAACGCACCAAATGGTTGGACTGCTTCCAGAACTTGATTTCGGCATCTTCCCGGTCATACCATCCATTGCCGACAATCCCTTGCTGCGACGGCCATTTGCCGGTCACGTAGCAGCTTTGAGAGCTGGTGGTAAGGGCCGGCAATACCGGTTTTACAGGGGTGAGAACTCTCTTTGAGACATAATCCCGGAGAAAGGGCGTATGCGCTCCTATCAGGTTGGCGCTCAGCCCGACCACGTCAATTACAACCGTCTTATTCATTCCCATCGGTATCTAGTTGTTTTTTCACCCAGGTCAGCTCCCTCACGATCGAATCGGAAACAGGCACGTGAAGAGGCGCCGGCAAGACGCCCCAGGTATAGGTTTCGACCTCGAGATAATCGGTAAAAGCTTCGTTTTTCTGAATAGCCAGCACCTCCTTTATATCCGGCTGGGTCGAGTTCAGAAGTCCGTAGCTCTCGAGGAAAAGCGGCACGTGAAAATGAACGCGCCACTCCGCATGCCCGGAAGTGTCGTCGGAAAGCGCTTTGTCGAGGTCGGTATAATGCAGGAGAGGGCTGGCGCCGGCTTTCCGCGCCACCACCTGGTGAAGATAGACCGGCTCGTTAAATGCCGCCAGGGCCTCCAGCTTTTCCTCCTTCCGGTCTGACAGGTCCACCCTCAGCGCCGAACTCACCTGCAGCCTGCCGACACGGATACCGGTTTGCCGTAATTTTTCCATCACTGCTGCCGGGGATTCATAGCTGACGGCAAAATGACAGACATCGTAGCACAGCTGTACGTACCGCCGTACGGCATTCCCTGATTCCTCTTCCCCGTAGCCTTTCTTCTCTTCCAGGTACGCAACGGCGGCAGGGATGAGCTGATGCTCATACCATTCAAAAAAATCATGACCGTTATCCAGGATGCCATCCGGCTCAGGCTCGATATCGAGATGCAGGAAGCGGCCGGTGGCAGCTTCGAGATCGATCAGGAAAGCCACAACATCGAGGATATTGGCCGTCGCCGTCCGGACTGCCTCCTGCCGCTGCTCCTCCGTTGCCCACCAATGCCGGTAGGATAGCGGCGGCGTGGACACCCCTCCGTGCATGCCATCGGGCAAAAGGCCGGCCAGGATTTTGAAAAGCCGTTTGGTATAAGCCGCTCTTTCGCCGGTCGTCCAATCGGGGCTATGGACCTGGTCCTTCACCACCGAACCGTGAAAGCTGCCATAGGGGAAACCGTTGATACAAAAGATGTAGAGCCGGTTGTCGTCTAGCCACTGCCTGAACTCCTGCAGACGTGCAGGCCTGGAGAGCTCCAGAGATGCCTCATGCGCACAGCGCAGCCCGATGGCGAGAGGCTCGTCTCCGGCTACTTCCCGCCTGATATAGGGTAAATTTTCCTTCAGCTCCCGGAAATGCTCTTCCCAGCTCACGCCCGGGTGGATATTGCTGCAATAGGTCAGGTGACCATATCTGGTTTGCATGACGTAGTTCTGTTTTAATACCGGTCCGGACCTTCACCCGGGCGGCTAAGCTGAAGCAGAGGGCGAAAGATGCAGGCTTTCCTCGTAATTTTTCAGGTATATTGCCGAAGCTTCTATTAGCCTTTCATCCATTTCGTGTACCTCCATGCCTTTTCCCAAAGCTTCGAGCAGCGTGATGGTCAGCTTCCCGCCGAGATGCTCCCTGAATTCGGTAAGCCCTTCTTTCAGGTAAAAACTCTCCCGTTCCCACAAACGCTCGTGGCACAATTCAAAACCCAGCGTGCTGAACAGGCGAAGTATTCGTTCCACATCCTCCTCCCGGATCAGGCCCTTTTTAAAAGAATAGACGCTGTCGAGCGCAATACCTATGGCAACGGCTTCTCCGTGCCTGAGCCCGAAGCCGGTGAGGTATTCGAGCTTATGGGCAGCCCAGTGACCGAAGTCCAGCGGGCGCGCGGAGCCAAATTCGAAAGGATCGCCTCCCCGGATATGCCGGAGGTGCAAATCCGCACATTTGATGATAAGGTGCTCCATCGCCGCTGCCGACCGATCGGCAAGCGCATGGCCGTTAGCCTCGATCCACTCGAAAAAAGACAGGTCTTTGATCAATGCTACCTTAACCGCCTCGGCAATTCCCGAGCGCCAGTCACGGGCAGAAAGGGTCGTCAGGAAATGGCTGTCGTTGATTACGGCAACGGGCGGGACGAATGTTCCCAGAAAATTCTTCTTTCCCCGGTAGTTGACGCTGTTCTTCACGCCTATGCCTGAGTCGTTCTGCGACAGCACGGTAGTCGGGATACGGATGTGTCTGACGCCCCTGTGAGAAATGGCAGCAGCATACCCGGCCATGTCCAGCACTGCACCGCCGCCGACGGCCAGCAGGTAGGAATGCCGGTCTATGCCATGACGATCTATTGCATCGACTATCTTTTCTACATGAACGGGATCGTTCTTGACGGCCTCGCCTCCGGGCACAACGATCATTTCCGGCGCGAGCCTTACCTTGTCACCGTATGCTTTAAAATATTCGCTGATCTGCCGCGGGAGGTCCGGATGGCAGGCAAGCACGCCTTCATCCAGGACAAACAACGCTTTGGCAACGTAATCGGGTTCAACCAGCGAGCCGAAAAGACAGGCCAGCAGTTCATTGTCCCTGGCAAATAAGTGTGCGGTAAAAAAAACTTTATACCGGTAGGAAACTTCAAAAGACTGTTCTAAAACAAACATGATATTATTTAAATTTCAGGGCCGGGGACTAGGTTACAGCAAAAATCTTACCCAGCCAGACAGACAGCGGCAGAAGCGCTGCTACCCCCAGCCCGTACTCCCAATACCCGAATGCCACGCACCATGCGGCATTCATCACGATAAGCGAAAGAACACCCGCTTTCACGGCCTTCCCGATCAAAGGCCCGACCGGGTTTCCGATCGCTGCGAGCAGGGGTTTCCCTATAAGAGCAGCGTGTATTACGATAAGCAGGAGCGCTCCGAAAAAGTTCCCCCTGGAAAAGGCGACGCCTCCCTGTACAATATGAACCAGCAGGTAGAAGAATCCGGCAAGATAAAGGAAAGCCCTTTTCCCTCCGTGCACCTCGTCCTGGCTTATCAGCGTAATTGCGGCTATATAAATAACAGGCACCACCGCTATCGGCCACCAGACCGGCAATGCCGGCCAGACTGCGCTCATACCCAACAGCAGATTCCCGCCCCGGCACAATCCCATTACCAGAGGCCCGAAAAGCCGGTGGTGTTTGGCTGCCCGGTTATAAAGAAGCGTGGCAAGTGCGATACAGAAAGCGATGATACCGCTTTCGGGCTGAAAAAAAGCGGCCGCAGCTACACCGCATCCCAGCAGCCCCGCTCCGAGCAATGCTGCATTGCGCAGCGGCACCCGTCCGCTCGGGATCGGGCGCTCGGGCCTTTCGACGGCATCCAGGCGCGCATCGACGCCCCGCCGCCATACAGGCCGAGTGTCGCGAGAATCAGCCACGGCAACCCTGTAGCATCCGTTAAAAAACCGGCTATGGCTGCTCCTGCGATAATATCGGCCACCGCTGTTACCAGGTTGGCAGGTCGCATGAGCTGTAAATAAGACTTCAACACTACCCGGCGAACATTAACAGGTTATGAAATAAAAAGCGAGTTCCGGGACACCCGTGGGCTCTGCCCTCCCCTTAAAATACTGTTACCAAAAAATTTCTGGTTCTGATCGATATCCTGCGCCCCTTCAAAATCGGCAGTATCGATCTGTCCGCTCATGCCGAAAGCGTCTATGGCATTCTGGTAGGTAACCTTTGTGATCGTTTCGGAGCTGATGCCCTTCATCTTCATCAGGGCGGCCGTTTTCGGTACGGCAAGGGGATCCGAAATCCCCCAGTCGGCGGCAGAGTTGATCATGATCCGTTCCGGGCCATATTGCTCCACTATTTTCACCATCCGTTCATTCCCCATTTTAGTGAAGGGATAAATGGTAAAAGCTGCCCAGAATCCCTGGTCCAGCACGCTTTTCACGGTCTCTTCATTATTATGGTCAATAACGACCCAGGAAGGATCCAGCCCGTGCTCGAGCGCTATCGACATGCTCCGCTCCGTACCTCTCTTCTTGTCGCGGTGCGGCGTGTGGACCTGCACCGGAAGGCGCGCCGTTTTGGCCAGCTCCAGCTGCAGGCGGTAATATTTTTCCTCGAGCGCAGTCTGGTCGTCAAAACCAATCTCGCCTATTCCCACCACTCCTTCCTTATAGGCATAGAGCGGTAATATTTCCATTACCTGCCCGGCAAGCTCCTCGTTGTTTGCTTCGCGCGAATTCAGGCCGATCGTGCAATAATGCCGGATACCGAACTGGCTCGAACGGAAGCGCTCCCAACCGATAAGGCTATTGTAGTAATCCTTAAAAGTGGACAGGCCGGTGCGCGGCTGTCCTACCCAGAATGACGGCTCGATCAGGGCTACGATCCCGGCATCGTACATCGCCTGGTAATCGTCGGTCGTCCGGGAAACCATGTGCACATGCGGATCGAAGAAACGCATACCCCTGATAGATTCGCGGTACTCATCCCATTGCAGGTCGAGATGAGTGGTTTCCGCTGCCGCTCCGCCGGCGCTTTCAAAATGCGACGGGTTGCGCTGAGGATCCTGTTGGCAGTTACGACACATAAGTATTCAAATCGGTATATTCAAGATTTTTCCAGTTAAGCCTGCCCTCTCCGGCCAGTGCCATTATTTCGGGATATAGCCCCAGCAGCTCCAGAGCAGGCGGAAAACCGGATTGAAGACAAACCAGGGCTCCGGCTTCCCGGTCGTCCTCCCGGGCCGAGTCCAGGAGGTGTTTCAGGTCGGCAATCGTGCTGTCTTTTACAAAATCCGGGACCAGCCGCCATACCCCGGGCGCCACCCGGCGACCGGCAGCCCAGCGCTCGTGCGCAAAATCAGACAGTATCCTGGCAAGCTCGGCGTTGGCGCGTTTCTCCAGACCGTATATGAGGTGAACCGGCTTATCGTTGAAAATTGACTTCATCACGAGCTGGTTCCAGGCCCCTTCCGAAAAGTACATGGCCGGGTACGGGTTCCGCAGCGCTATCGCATCGAGGACCAGCCCGATGTTGGACCTCACCGCGTCACTGGCTGTAGCCAGCCAGGTTTCCGGGTACCTGAGCAGCGGCAACGCCGAGTAGAGCGCTACCAGCTCGTTCATTTCGGCCGTATCGAACAGGGTCCTGATATTCCGGATGTATTCCTCCCTGTTGGCAGAGTCCAGCCGCGTAAGCAGCCAGACGCGCGCCAACCTTACCGAAGACCAGCCGGTAACCGAAAAACCCGCTACAGCCTTGTCAAGGGCTCCGGCCTGATGCTCCGCGGGGAACACCTGCTTCCGGGATACGTGCCTCGGGGTCGCTACGAAAGCCGTCATGATATCGATCGGCTTCCCGGCATCCCTGCTCTTCAGCCATTCCTGTGCCTCCCCGCTTACCTGCTCCGCTATGATGGTCCAAAGCAGAGGCGCTATTTCATTCATCTCGGTAAAATCGTTTTCTTTTATGCATTCATCAAATCCTCAATTTCTTCCCTTTCCAGCGGAATATCGCTCATCAGGTCCACATTCCCGCTTTCGGTAATGAGGATGTTATTTTCCAGCCTGATCCCGAGCCCTTCCTCTCTTATATAAATCCCCGGCTCGCAGGTAAATACCATCCCGGGCTCAAACTTCCGGTATTTGTTGCCCACATCGTGCACGTCGAGCCCGAGAAAATGGGACGTGCCATGGGGGAAGTACTTTTTGAGCGCCGGCCAATCCGGGTCCTGGCCGGCTATATCCTGTTCTGAAAGCAGGCCCAGCCCGATCAGCTCGCTCTCCATTATGCTGTTGACCTCCCGGTGATACTCATCCCATACATTCCCGGCTACCAGCATGGACCTGGCCGCCTTGAAGACACGGAGAACCGCATCATATACCTCGGCCTGGCGCTTCGAAAAACGCCCGCCTACCGGTATAGAACGCGTAAGATCGGCATTATAGTTTGCGTATTCGGCCGCGCAATCCAGCAGCAGCACATCACCTTCGCGGCAAACCCGGTTATTTTCGACGTAATGCAGGACGCAGGCATTTTTACCTGACGCAATAATAGGGGAATAGGCGTATCCCCGCGACTTGCGCCTTAAATATTCATGAAGCATTTCGGCTTCTATCTCATACTCTGTAACGCCGGGCTTCACAAACCGCAGGACGCGTTCGAAGCCCGCTTTTGTAATGCTGCAGGCAGTCCCGATCAGGCGGATCTCCCCGGGCTGCTTGATCGCCCGCAGATCATGCATGAGCGGCGCAAGCCTGCCAAGCTGATGCAAAGGATACCTTTCTTTGAAAAACCGGATAAAGCGGCTGTCCCTCGTTTCGACCTCCGATTCGTTACGGGTATGCTCGTTCGTATTGAGATATACTTTTTCCGCTTCAAAAACGATGTTCCTGAATATGCCGTCGAACTGGTGCGTCCAGTATATGGTTTCGATACCCGAGATCTCCCTCGCCTTTTCCTTCGTGAGCTTCTCCCCTTCCCAGACCGCGATGTGCTCATTGGTTTCCCTGAGAAAGAGCACTTCCCTGAAGCGCGGGTCGGGATGGTCGGGAAAGATCAGCAATATCGTTTCCTCCTGGTCGACGCCCGACAAATAAAAAAGATCCGAATTCTGCCTGAAACCCATGGTACCGTCGGCATTGGTAGGCATAAAATCATTGGCATTCAGTATCGCAAGCGACTTAGTATGCATCAGTTGTGCAAGCCTGCTGCGGTTGTTCACAAATAAAGACTGCTCTATCGGGTCGTAACGCATGAATAATTGGTCCTGGATTTTAGCTATCGTGAGTATTTCTTTTACAAAATTACATCTATCTTGCATATTGTTTACAGTTAAAGCCATGTAAAAAGCAACCCGGCGACATCTCCCGCGAAGTCATCCGGACCGTACAGTAACCGTTCATACACCCTTAAACCGGCTCCTCCGGGCGCCGTCGATTGTCAGTATTAATTTTTATGAGACTTCTATTACTATTTTGCCTTCTGGCTGCATTCCCTTCCCTGGCAAATGCTGACGGGAAGTATTGGATATACCTGAAAGACAAAGATTTGTCGCAGCAACCGGCAGTATCTCCCCAGACCCTGGAAAGCAGGGAAAAGCTGGGGCTGCCCCTCTTCGACGTTACCGACTTACCGGTAAGGCATGACTACCTTTCCATGCTCGATCATGCTTCCGTCCACATTATCCAGCGGTCCAAATGGCTGAACGCAGTCTCTGCGCGGCTGACCCCGGAAACGCTCAGCAAGGTCAGGCAAATGGATTTTGTGAAGGAAGTGGTAAGGATGGATTCCGACTTTTTCATCGCCAGGTCTGCGCCGCTGCCTTCTCCGGCTATGCTTGCCCCGGTCATGGAGCAGGTTCAGTCAGATGTGTTTACCAATCAGCGGCTGACGGGGAAAGGGGTTACCATCGGGGTAATCGATGCCGGTTTCTACGGCGCCGACTCATCCGATCTGCTCGCCCACCTGTTTTCAAAAAACAAAATATTAGGCATCAGGGATTACGTGAAGCCGCACATGAAAGGCGAAACCCTGTACTCCACGGCGGAGTCCTACTCGGATATGCACGGCACGGAAGTTCTTTCGGCGATTGCAGGCCTGGATAAAAGAGAGCACGTCCAGTACGGGATGGCGCTCAACTCGAAATTTTACCTGGCGCGCACCGACTATTCCCTTCGCGAATGGCGGGGAGAGGAAGACAACTGGATTGCGGCGCTGGAATGGATGGACAGCCTTGGGGTAAGGCTGGTCAACACCTCGCTGGGCTATGCCAGGGGATTTACCGATCCTTCAGAAAATTATGATCCGGTGCAGATGGACGGGAAATCGACCGCTATTTCAAGGGCGGCCCAGCTTGCAGCGGATAAAAAGGGAATGCTCCTCGTTATCTCCGCAGGAAATGAGGGAGAAGACAAATCGTGGAAGATCATCACTACTCCCGCCGATGCGAAAGGCGTACTGTCGGTCGGAGCTACCAACCAGCAGCAGTGGACGCGGATCGGCTATAGCAGCATAGGGCCCGAATCGCTGGACTACCTGAAGCCGAACGTCTCCTGCTATTCTCTCTACGGAACGTCCCTGTCGGCGCCGGTGATCACGGGATTCGCCGCCTGCCTGATGGAGCACAACCCGTTCCTCAATAACAAGGAAGTCATTGAAATTATAGAAAAATCGGCGCACCTGTACCCTTTCGGGAATAACTATGTAGGCTACGGGGTACCTCTTGCCTCGCGCGCGCTGGAGCTGGCCGGGAAGCCCTACCTCCCCAGCCGGAACATCCGTATTACCGCCAAAGGCAGGAGCATCGACCTGCCGGTCAACACTACCGAGAGGCTGCTGCCGATATACCGTAAGAAAAACAGCAGGGACGTTATCGTCCAGCAGACGACCAGCGTCGTAAATGGCAAGGTAAGCCTGAGAAAACAATCGCAGGAGAAATTCACGACGATCGATCTGAAAAATTATGCCGTCGAGATCGAATGGGAGTAGCGATGGCGGGATCAGCGGGATATCATGTACGATAGTCTTCTGCTTCTTCACTCCTGGTGGCGCTGGGCTGTACTGGCCAGCCTGCTTATTGCGATCGCCGTCTCCCTGAGCGGCTTGAAAACCGGCCGTAATTTCAGCGCCGCCGATAATTTCACCCGCCATTCGGTTGCAACCGTTTGCCAGATACAGCTTCTTTTGGGTATCGTGTTGTATGGCGTGAGCCCGCTGACCATCCATTTCCTGGAGCATCCTGCCTCGGCGATCCATGAAAGAGAATTCCGCTTTTTCGGGCTGGAACACGCGACCGTCATGCTCGCAGCAGTCACTGTGATCTCTGTGGGCTCGTACAAAGCAAAAAGGCGCCGGACAGACCGGGAGAAGTTCAGAGCCGTGCTGACCTGGTTCCTTGCCGGGCTGCTGCTGGTATTGAGCTCTATCCCGTGGTCTTTCTGGCCGTGGGTCAACCGCCCATCTTTCAGGATCTTCTGGTGAACGGCTGTCCGAAATCAGCTATCGGAACTCGACCTTGCCGAGGTTTCTCATCTGCCGCTCGATCCAGGCCGACCGCTTCCGTACATAGGGACCGGGATTGTCGGCGCGGTAGACCTTGGGATTGGGTAAAACTGCGGCAATACGGGCTGCCTGGGAACGGCTCAGCCTGCTTGCCGGTATTTTAAAGTAGCGCTGCGCGGCCGCTTCTACCCCGAAAGTAAGGTTCCCTGTTTCGGCTACGTTCAGGTATACTTCCAGGATCCGTTCCTTCGACCATAGCAACTCCAGTAAAACGGCAAACCAGGCTTCGAGACCTTTTCGCAGGTAGTTTCTGCCATGCCACAGAAACACGTTCTTGGCCACCTGCTGCGTGATCGTGCTGGCTCCTCTTTTCCGCTTCTTATCCGAATCGAGCACCTTTTTCAGCTCTCCGAAATCAAAGCCCGAATGATTCAGAAAATTCTGATCCTCCGCAGCTATTACCGCGAGGGCCATCTGGGCCGAAACCTGGTCATAAGACACCCATTTTTTCCGGAGCCCCGAGTCCTCGCCCCTTCCGAGAGCCCTGATCTTTTCCGCCACCATATAAGGGGTTATCCATACCGGCACGACCCGGAACAGCAACACACCCGCCACGGAGCTTATAGCAAACCATAAAACCACCCGGATCAGGAACCTGAAAAGCTTTTTTCCCATTTTTTAGCTGCTTGCTCCAGGCGGCGGCCGCCATCGTTTCACCGTCCGGGTCCGCCCCGTCCTGAAAGCCGTTCGAAAATTAAGAGAAGTTATGCAGGACTAAAAACAAAAAATTATTGCTGTACCGGCTTTACGCTATTTTCGCTATGCGAAAGGTGAGTATTCTTAAATTAATTCAGGATTATACCAATTGACACCAGAACAAGAATATGGGCGAGAAGGCTTCTACCTCTGACCTGCAGCAATTATGGGCCAACTTAAAGATGAACGATGCCGGTTCTCTGAAGTTGCTGATGGAGTATACCTATGGGCTGATGTTTGGCTACGGGTCGAAGTTTTCCGATAATAAAGAATTTATACAGGATTGTATACAGGATGTCTTTATAGCAATCTGGCAGCATAGAGCAACACTTGTCGTGCCCGATTCCCCGAAAGGATACCTGCTTACCTCCCTGAGACGCAAGATGATCAACAATGGCGCTAAAAACTCGTGGGTCCCGATCGACAGCCTTTACAATTTCGACCCCGAACAGGATATCTCCCTGGATTATATCGTTTTCGGGCACGAAGAAGTCGCCACTCAGATGAGACTGTTAAACAGCCTGCTTGCCCGGCTCTCCGAACGTCAGAGAGAAGTGATCTACCTTCGCTTCTATCAGAACCTGAGCCGGAACGAGATTGCCGAGATCATGAATATTTCCGGGCAGTCTGTTTCCAATATCCTCCAGAAAGCGCTCCACTCGTTACGGAAGCTCTGGCCTGTAGGCCATGCCTTGCTCCTTTGCCTCTGGTCGCTCGCAGTATAGTCCCCCCTTTGCTGCAGGCGTCTTTACAACTTTGCAAACATTTTTAACCAACAACTTAATATCCATTTATTCAGATGAATAAACAAACGCTATCTGTAAAAAGAATCCGGTTCAGAGCCCGGGCCGGATTTCTCACCCTGATGATTCTGGGGCCGCTTTTTGCGGATAAAGCATCCGGGGAGGTCTCCCTCCCTGCTCCGGGACATACTACTTCGGTTCACGCCGGCGCTCCGGGGCAGGAAGCCGACCGGGCCATCAGCGGAACTGTAGTCGACGAGAAAGGCAACGGGCTTCCGGGGGTAAACATCCTGGTGAAAAACTCCCAGCGCGGGGTTATCACCGATGTAGAAGGCAACTTTAACCTCACCGTACCTGACGACGCAGTGCTGGTGTTCAGCTTTGTCGGGTACGTTTCGCAGGAAGTTGCCGTAGGCAACAGTTCGACTCTCCGGATCAGCCTGCTTCCCAACGACGAAGCTTTGAACGAGGTCGTGGTCATCGGGTATGGCGTCCGTAAGAAGTCGTCGGTGACTTCATCGGTGACGCGCCTCGAAAATAAAAATCTTGAGCAGGTTCCTTCCGGCCGTATCGAAAACGTGCTGGCAGGCCGGCTGGCGGGCGTCAATATCTCGAACGGGCGCAACCGTCCCGGCGAGGCGCCGGCCATCAGGGTACGGGGCTGGGGCTCTATCAGCGCGGGCAACAACCCGCTCGTCGTAATAGACGGGTTCCCCGGCGGCGATCTGGCTACGCTCAATATGAACGACGTAGAATCGGTGGAGGTGCTGAAAGACGCTTCTTCCACAGCCATTTACGGGTCGAGAGGAGCCAGCGGGGTCATACTGGTAACTACCAAAAGAGGCAGCTCCGGTAAAACCCAGCTGAATGTCAACTCCTACTTCGGGCTTTCCAAAGCGATGCTTTTTGACGACTGGCTTACCGGCAAAGAATGGTATGACTACCTGGTGAGGTACCAGAACAGGGAGTTTGTCTGGGCGAAAGGAGACCCGACGCTCCCGATGTTCGGTGACGACAGAAGACCGGCGTCTTACCGTGTCAACCCGCTGACTTACGAGCTACCCCAGACAGTATGGCAGGACGAAGTCATGCAGACTGCCGCCATACAGAGCTACAACATCTCGGCCTCAGGCGGAAGCGACAAGTCCAAATACTATGTATCGGCGCTGTATATGGACGAGGATGGTACGATGAAAACCGCCTCGTACAAGAAATTCGGCGTAAGGGCCAATGTCGATATGAAGATCAACAAATTCATCAACCTCGGCCTGGAGCTCAGCCCTTCTTACTCCAAAAGAAGAATAGCAGGCGGCGGCGGTATGGTGAACCTGGTCAAATACCCGCCGTTTGTCGGCAAAGAAAAGGTCAACGGGAAATACCCGCGCACGGCAGACTACATCCCGTCAGGCCACTCGGGGCAGGCCAGCCCGTATACCTTCCTTTACGGTACCGAAAACTTTGTCAATTACTTTTCCAACATAGGCAGGGCATTTCTTGACATTAACATCGCCAACAACCTTACCTTCAAAACATCGGTCGGGAATACCATCGGCTTCAGCGAATCGAACAGCTGGGCGGGCGGGATCGGCGATGCAGGTGTGAACACGACCGGTAGCCTCAGCGATTCCCGCACCATCAATACCGTCAATGAAAACATCCTGAATTATTCGAAAACGTTCAAAGATGTGCACGAAGTGGGCGGGTTATTGGGAGCTTCCTACCAGCGGACGGTTTCCCGGTCGGTTTCGATGGCTGCCGTAGCCAACTCTTTTAACAACGACAAAGTAAAAACGCTGAACAACGCCATTATCAACCCGTCGGCGACCTCTTCTTCCGCCACTGAATGGGGGCTTATCTCCTATTTTGCCAGGGTAAATTACGGCTTCAAAAGCAAATACCTGCTTGAAGCATCGTTCCGCCGCGACGGAAGCTCCCGCTTCGGGCCCGACAACAAATGGGGTAACTTCCCTTCGGTATCGGGTGCCTGGCGTGTGTCTGAAGAAAACTTCATGAAGTCTTTTCCCGCCATTTCAGAGCTGAAGCTGAAGGCCAGCTACGGTGTGACCGGTAATTTCAACATCGGTAACTTCCAGTACCTCGGTACGGTAAGCAATGCCGTCTACTCGCCGGGAAATGTGACGCTGAACGGGATCGCCCAGACAAGCATGGCCAACAGCGAGCTCTCGTGGGAAAAGACAAAGGGGATCAACCTCGGGTTTGAGCTGAGCTTGCTTCAGAACAGGATCGGCCTTTCCTTCGATTTCTACCGCAACCGCACTACCGATATGCTTTACAGCGTGAACGTTCCGGCTGTGACCGGCTTCACCAATACCATCAGCAATGCCGGGGAAGTCGAAAACAAAGGGATCGATATAGAGCTGAATACCCGTAACATCGCACAAGGCAATTTCAGGTGGAGCACCGCTTTCAATTTCTCCCACAATGAAAACCAGGTAACGGACCTGGGCGGAGTGGACGAACGGATCAACGAGTACTGGTCGATGGGCTTCCTGCTCAGGAAAGGGGTGCCGATGTTCTCCTATTACGGCTATAAAATGATCGGGGTGTTCCAGAACGAGACACAAATTGAATCGCTGCCTCACCTGGCAGGGACAGTACCCGGCAACCCCATTGTGCAGGATACCAACGGCGACGATAAAATTACCCCTGAGGACCGCGTCGTACTCGGAAGCTTTATGCCGAAGTCGCTGTTTGGCATGACCAACGACTTCTCGTATAAAAACTTCGATGTCAGCATCTTCGTGCAGGCATCTGTGGGGGCCAAGATGTTTAACGCGGAAAGCCAGTACTACGAAGGCAACACGATGGGCGCCATGAGAAGGTCGCGGGTCGAAAACCAATGGTGGTCTGAGGATGAGCCCGGCAACGGCATGACGCCGGCGCTTTCGCTCAACAAGCTGTTCCAGTACAATACCAATACGGACTACTACCTGGAGAACGCTTCCTTCCTCAACGTCAGGACCGTCAACCTCGGCTACAATCTTCCGAAGGTGGCTGAAAGGCTTAAAATGGGCAACCTCCGGGTATACGCTTCCATCAACAACCTGCTGGTGATCAAATCGAAGCTGAATGCCGCATATAACCCCGAGGGCACCACACAGGAAGAGATAGGCGGGATCAACAGTACGCCGGGCGTCAACCTCGGCTCGGAACCTCTGAACCGTACCTATGTGATCGGCGTAAACTTTGGATTTTAAATAGCCATGAGCTGTCAGGCATTAAAACCTCTTATACAAATGAAAAAAAACAATCAGATATACATAGCAGGAGCATTGGCGCTTTCGCTTTCCATGACCTCCTGCGAGAACATGCTTCTCAATCCGGTCCCCGAATCGGTCCTGACCAGCACCAACGCATTTTCGAATGCGCGCGACATGGAGCTGGGGGTCTACGGGATCTACAGCTCACTCCAGTCGAGGGTGCCCTCCGATTTTGAATTGATGGAGATCCCGTCCGACAATATGTTCGGAGAGTACTTTGCAAACTCGCCCGGGATGGATGCCATCAATACGCTGGACGTCACCTCCTCCAACCTGAAGATCAACGCTTTCTGGAAGGCTTGCTACAACGGAATTTTCAGGGCTAACCTGATCCTTTCCAAAATCGACGCTCCGACCGACTACGCAGCCAACAAGAAAGAGCAGCTGATCGGCGAGTCCAGGTTCCTGAGAGCCTACTTCTACTTTGACCTGGTGAGGATATTCGGCGGCGTCCCCAAGGTGACCGAAGTGCTGGGCATTACGGCTGCGGCTAATATCGGCAGGTCGACCGAGCAGGAGATCTACGATTTCATCGTGGAAGATCTGACCGATGCCATGAGCAAGCTTCCTAAAACAGCCGTGCAAGGCCGCGCAACTTCCGGGGCCGCCATCGCCCTGCTTGCCAAGGTGCAGGTATACCGCGAAAACTGGAGCGCTGCACGGACGCTGCTAGAAAGGCTCAACAGCGAGTTTGACTACCAGCTTCTGCCCAATTACCGGGACCTGTTCCAGATCGCGACCGAAGTCAACAAGGAAGCTATCTTTTCGCTGGCCTATGTAGGCGGTACAAACGGGCATAGCCTCAGCTACAACCTGCTGCCCAACGGAGGAGTGAAAGGTTATTCCAATGGCGGAAGCCGTATCGGTCGCCCTACCTGGGACCTGCATAAAACGTTCGACCGTGAAGACACCCGGTTCAAGCAGACCATCACTGAAAATGCGCTCCTCTGGAACTCTACATCCGAAAGCGATGCGTTCTGGTGGCCGTATTTCAGCAAATGGATGATCCCCGCCGAAATTTCGAATAGCTCCGGCCTCGATATCCCCCTGCTCCGCTATGCCGATATGGTGCTCCTGTATGCAGAAGTATTGCATAAAATGGGTGAGAACGACAAGGCGCTGGTTGAGCTGAACAAGGTCAGGGCGAGAGCTTTCCAGTCGGACAAGCACAATTACACGGCCGCCGACGTGCCTACCGCCGAAGCCTTCATGGACAAGCTCCTGCTGGAACGGCGCTTCGAGCTGGCGGTAGAGAACAACCGCTGGTTTGACCTTGTCCGTACCGGGAGGTTCGTGCAGGTCTTGCAAAGCGTTGAAGGTGAATACAACCCTTCTACCAAGCAGGCCGTTATGGTGGTCAGAAACGCCCAGCCGTTCATGAAGTACTTCCCTATTCCTTACGAGCAGATACAGCTTGCCGGGAAAGGGGTGCTCACCCAGAACGAAGGGTATTAAGCCGCCCGGAGTAATTTGTGCCGAAAAAAAGGGCGGCGGGACATTGGTCCCGCCGCCCTTTTTTTCGGTGCCCGGCAGACTCCCAATATTTTTTTCACAAAAAACAGGGTATCAAACCTACCCTTCTCCATTCACTGAATTATAACAGATCAAAATAATGTTTGAAAAGTACCGAAACTTTAGTGCTGAAGACTTCGCTACCGACGACTTTTTCCGGGAATGGGTGTTTGCCAAAAGGTCAGACGCCAATATTTTCTGGACAAAATGGGTGAAAGAGCACCCTGAAAAGCGCGAGGAGGTGATCCAGGCCATCATGCTGCTGAAGATATTGCAGTCGGAAGAAAATGAGCTTTCTCCGGCTGAGATCGGAAATGCCATCGAGCGTACGCTTCATAAAATCGGGAAAAATAACCCGGGCAGGATCTCCCGGACCCCGCCGGCCTACCAGAAGTGGTTCAGGTATGCCGCAGCAGCGCTCATACTCGTATTGATCGGCTGGGCAGGCAGCAAAAATTCATGGAATCGCGCCAATGATCCCGCCGGCTTAGCGATCCGCCCCGGCGAAGACTGGCTTACTTACGAAAACACCGGCCAGGGTGAGCGGCAGGTGACGCTTGAGGACGGAAGCCGGGCGGTGCTTGACCCGGAATCCTCGATCAGGGTCAGGCGGCAGTGGCATGGAGAAAGGCTGGTCGTGCTCTTGGGCGGCGCTTTTTTCGATGTTGTGAAAAACCCGGACCGCCCTTTCAAAGTGCTGACCGAGAATGTGGTTACACAAGTGCTTGGTACAAGCTTCAAGGTGGCGACCGACCCGGTTACCCGCCAGACAAAGGTACGGGTGGTGACCGGGAAAGTGGAAGTATCGGCACGGAACAAACCTTTGCCCGGACCGAATACAATTCTATACCCAAACCAGGAGATCGTCTATTCACAGGATGACGAAGTCATGCAAAAGGCCGTTGTGGAACATCCGGTGGAAGTCCGGAAGAGCGAGCAGCGCGAATTCGTTTACGAAGGCGTCCCGATCGGGCAGATCTTCGACGAGCTTGAAAAACGCTATGCCGTAAAAATCAGGTACGACCGGGAGACGCTGGCCGATTGCCAGATCACGGCTTCTTTCAGCAACGAATCTTTCTGGGAGATACTCAGCCTGGTATGCCGGCCTGTAAGGGCGACCGCAGAAGAGAAAGATGGGGAGATCTTTATCAGGAGCAGCGGATGCAGGTTTTGACAGGTCCGGGTTATACGTTGTAGAAGGAAAATGAATAAAACCAGTATATAAACAAATTCCGGCAGTGCCGCTACACCGCCGGAAAGCATCCTTAACCTAATGGTACGCGATCTTTTTCAGACCGCGCAGGATGGTTTTGCCTGTTCCGAAAACAACCAAAACTAACAATGATAATGAAAAAACATGTATTCCCCCGAAGGAATCTGAGACTTTTAATGAGAATTGGATTTTTACATCTGTGTCTGGCGCTGATATTCATCGGAGCCGGTAAAGCGGGGCCTGCCTCTGGACAGAACCTGCTGAGTCAGCGTATTTCGCTGAATTTCGAGAACAAAGAGATCAGGGATGTGCTCAGGTCTATCGAAAAACGGGCAAAAGTCCGCTTTGTATACAGTCCGCAGGTCATCCCGGTGCACCAGACGCTTTCGGTATCGGCCGAGAACCGGAGCCTTGCGGAAGTGCTGGATAAGATTCTCAACCCGTTGCAGATCACGTTCGAGGTATCGGGCGAGCACATTATCCTGGATAAGGCCGACGGCAGACCGGAGGAACCGGAAAGCATCAATATTGCCGTGCCCGATAAAGTAGTGAAAGGGATCGTCACAGACGAAAAGGGTGACGGCCTGCCGGGCGTCAACATCATCATAAAAGGTACGCAGAAGGGGACGGTCTCCGACGCCGAAGGCCGTTTTGAAATTTCGGTTCCCGACGACGACGTCCGGCTGGTCTTCTCTTTCGTCGGCTACCTGAACCAGGAAATCGAAACGGGCGGCAGGAACAGCCTGGATATCAGGATGGCAGTCGATCAGAAAGCATTGGAAGAAGTAGTGGTTGTGGGCTACGGCACCCAGAAAAAGATAAACCTGACAGGGGCCGTAGACGTCATCTCGGGCGACAAGCTCGCCAACCGGCCCGCCAATACAGTCGCTGACCTGATCAAAGGCACATCTCCCAACCTGAACATCACCATGGGCATGCGCGGCGGCGAGCCCGGCGCGTCCAGCACCTGGAACATCAGGGGGACAGGCTCCATACACGGCAGCGGCTCGCCTCTCGTGCTCGTAGACGGCGTGGAAATGAACGTCAACAACGTAGACCCGGAGTCGATCGAAAGCATCTCGGTACTAAAAGATGCGTCGGCATCCGCCATTTACCGATCACGCGCCCCGTTCGG
>MEDT01000150.1 GCA_001724175.1 Cytophagaceae bacterium SCN 52-12
CTGGAAGCCAACCTGCGCAGGGATGGTACATCGCGGTTCCGGAGAGGTAACCGCTGGGGGACTTTCCCTTCTTTGTCGGTCGGCTGGAATATCAGCAACGAAGGGTTCTGGCAGCCGATCAAGCATGTTGTCAGTCTACTTAAATTCAGGGGTTCATGGGGGCGCCTCGGCAATCAGAACGTCGATTCCTACCTTGACCTCAACCTGATCCCTATCCAGACCTCGCCGCTGAACTATATCTTTGGCTACGGGCAGAGCAGACCGATCGGCTATACCACCGTGCCGGGGCTGATCAGCCCCAATCTTACCTGGGAGACTGCTACTACCACGGATATCGGCGTTGACTTTGCAGTACTGAACAGGCGGCTGACCGGTAGCTTCGACTGGTTTGAGCGAACCACCACCGATATGATCGGGCCGGCTGAAGCCCAGCCAGGTGTACTGGGCACCGCATTACCGAAGGCGAACAACTCCGCTTTCCGCACCAGGGGATGGGAGCTATCCCTGCGTTGGAACCAGTCACTGAGCTCATCATTTTCCTATTTCATAACGGGCAATATTTACGACAGCCGCTCCTTCGTTACAAAATATGTGAACCCTACCGGAACACTGTCTAACTCTACCTGGTATGAAGGCAGGGAAGAGGGCGAAATATGGGGGTATACCTCCAATGGCCTGTATCGTACGCAGGGCGACATCGACCAGCACATGGCCTCCACCGATCTTTCTTTCATATGGAACGGCGTGTGGAAGACCGGGGACGTGCGTTACGAGGACCTCAACGGCGACGGCAAGGTAAATAACGGGAGCAATACCATCAACGACCACGGTGACCTGAAAATCATCGGGAACAGCAATCCGCGCTATCAATACGGGCTTACGGCAGGCTTCAACTGGAAGAATCTCGATTTCTCGATGCTGTGGAGAGGCACCGCCAAACGCGACTTCTTTTTTGAGCCGCTCGATAATATTTTCTGGGGGTTCAGGCACTTTAACCAGGTTTCCCTGTTCGAAGGACACCTGGATTATTTCAGAGACCAGGAAGGCGACAAGTATACCGGCCTTTATGAGGGCGCGGCCAATATCAACCTCGACGCCTACTGGCCGAGACCGTATGCTAACGACCCGGAAAACGGGAAGAACCGGATGCCATCGACAAGATACCTGCAGAGTGCGGCTTACCTGAAGCTACAGAATGTGCAGATCGGGTACAATATGCCCTCTTCGCTTGCCTCGAAATTAAAGATGCAGCGGGTCCGGGTTTATTTCTCCGGCGAGAATTTGCTGACGTTCACCAGCCTGTCGCCGGGCATAGATCCTCTTGCAATTGACAGTAGCTGGGGAGCCGGCAAGACCTATGGAGCCGACCGGATGTTTTCATTGGGCCTGATGTTGACCTATTAATGGATTGGGCGTCAGGTTTCAGGTGTTGGGTGTTAGCGCCACAAAACCGGCATAAATAATACCTGAAACCTAACAGCTAAAACCTGATAGCTAAGACTTTAAATTTTCTAAAAAATGAAAAGAATTATATATTGGAGCATTTCATTGCTTCTTTTGCTCGCCATTTCGTCTTGCGAAAAATTCCTGGAGCTTCCGCCCAAAGATGCGATCAGCAACGATGACTACTGGAAATCTGCGGCCGACCTCGAGAAGTACGTACTCCAGTTTTACCCGAAATTACCCCGACATACCACCGCGGGCACTATGCCTCAGGAAGACGCTCCTTCTGACAACCTCGTGGTTGCCGTTCCCGACATTATACTCAATGGCGGCAGGACCATCACCACGGGGTCATGGAGCGGGGACTGGGCCGATATCCGGAATATCAACTTTTTCTTTGACAATTACGGCAAGGTGCAGGACCGGCTGGAGAATTACGCCCATTTCCTCGGAGAAGCACACTTTTTCAAAGCATGGTTTTATTTCCAATTGCTTAACCAGTACGGCGACGTCCCCTGGTATACCTCGGCGCTGCAGCCGGGCTCGGAGGAGCTGTACAACCCCCGGACACCCCGCAACGTAGTGGCCGACTCGATCCTGGCCCATATAGACAAGGCGATAGAGCATCTTAATACAAGGAGTACGGCAGGCAACACCCGGCTCAATAAAGAAGCTGCGCTTGCTTTCAAAACGCGCGTAGCGCTTTATGAGGGGACCTGGCAGAAGTATCACCAGGGCACGCCTTTTGCCACACCGGGCGCACAGCCTCAGAAGTACTTCCAGGCGTGCGTGGATGCTGCCAAACAACTCGTAAACGGGAACTACGTAAAAGGGATCTATAGTACAGGCAAGCCGGATTCAGATTACTATACCTTGTTTGGTCTGGACAATATGTCCAACGTAAACGAAGTCCTGCTGTACAGCGCCTCGAATTCGGCCGAAAATATGGGCAACAACGTCCAGCTTTATACCACGGTGCGCAGCCAGAGAATGTCGGTTACCTGGAACCTGGTGACGTCTTACCTGGGAAAAACAGGCTTGCCATACAACTACCTGGCGACGGCAAAAGACGCCAAAGGCAATGATTTTCTTCGGAAAATCGCAGCCGACTGCGACCCAAGGCTGCACGCGACGGTCTGGATACCGGGCGATCTGCGTATAGCCTCTAATGGCTCCCGCTTCGACAAGCCGTTTGTAGACCAGGGAGGAGAGAACCTGGTCGCTACGGGCTTCCAGGTGAAAAAATTCTCCAATCCCAACTCACGCGCTGCGGGAAGCGACCAGTCGGGTGGATTCAGCGAAACCGGTTATATTATTTTCCGATACGGAGAGGTACTTCTGAACCTGGCGGAAGCACAATACGAACTCGATCAAACGGTGGCGTACGACGCATTGAACCTGCTTCGCCAAAGGGCCGGGATGCCTGATTTCAAAGTATTACCGCAATCTGAAGATCCCAACGTCGAGTCGTACGGGTACCCCGTATCCGATGCATTGTACGAGATACGCAGGGAGCGCCGTGTAGAGCTGGCCCTGGAAGGAAGAAGGTCGGACGATTACCGGCGTTGGGCAGCCCATGCGCTGTTCCGTGGAAAACGATTTTACGGGTATCCTTTCCTGAAATCCGAGTTCCCATCCTACAATCCTCCGCTCCAGGGCGACGGGCTGATCGATTATTTCAAAAACCAGTTGCCTGACGGGTACCGCTTCCGGCCGGAGCGCGACTACCTGGACGATATCCCCCAATTGGAAAGAACGCTGAATCCGAACCTGTCGCAAAACCCAGGCTGGTAATGAGGAGGACGAGTAATTTGAAATTTGCCCTGTTCATGCTTTTCCTGCCGGCGCTCGCCGTTGCGCAGAAGAAAGGTAAACCCAATGTACTGTTCATCATTTCGGATGACCTGACTACGACCGCGATCTCCGGGTATGAAAACCAGGCGTGCCATACCCCCAATATAGACCGGCTTGCAGCGGAAGGTACCCGGTTTACGAGGGCTTATTGCCAGTTCCCCGTATGCGGTCCTTCCCGGGCCTCGCTCCTGTTTGGCTACTATCCTCATGCGACAGGGACGTTCGGGTATGTCAGCGGAAGAGAGAACGTGGGGCCCGGAAGGAAATCCTGGCCCCAGCTTTTCAAGGAAAACGGCTATTACACGGCGAGGGTAGGCAAGATTTTCCATATGGGGTCGCAGGACTTCATCGACGGCACCGACGGCGCCGACGACAAAAGTTCCTGGAACGAAACTTTTAACAGCGCGGGAGCGGAATGGCAAACGCCCGGCAAAGCCGAGCTGGTACAGAACAACCCCTATGGAACTATTGAGCGGAAGAGGGGAAACCTGCTCCAGATCGTACAGGCCGAAGGCAGCGACCTGGAGATGGTCGACGGGCAAACGGCGAAGAAGGCGGTGGAGCTGATCGGGAAGCATAAAGACAAGCCGTTTTTCCTGGCTGTCGGCTTTTTCAGGCCTCATGTGCCGTTTGTAGCGCCCAAAAGGTATTTCGACGCTTATCCGCACGAGCAAATGGTACTGCCGCCGCAGGTTATGAACGACTGGGACGACATCCCTCAGCAGGGGATTAACTATGTGACCAGCGTGAATGGCCAGATGACGGAAGAGCAGGAAAAGAAAGCCGTTGCCGCCTATTATGCTTCGACTGCTTTCCTGGACGACCAGCTCGGTAAAGTGCTCCAGGCGCTCCGCGACCAAGGACTCGAGGACAATACCATCGTGATATTCACATCCGACCACGGCTTCCACCTGGGAGAGCACCGGTTCTGGATGAAGGTGAGCCTGAAGGAAGAATCCTCCAGGGTACCGCTTATCATTAAGGTTCCCGGAAAAAAGCCGGCGGTATGCCACTCGTTTGCGGAATTGCTGGATTTGTACCCCACGGTAGCTGACCTTGCCGGACTGAAACCATCGCCGCACCTGCAGGGCAAAAGCCTGGCAGGGCTCTTCGACGACCCCGAAAAAGAAGTACGGCCCTATGCCTTCTCGGTATCTTCCTCGAATGATAAGTTTTCATTTTTGATCCGTTCCGAAAAATGGGCCTATATTCAGTACGGTGAAGACGGGTCGGGAGGAATAGAATTATTTGATATGGAGCACGACAGCAAGCAGTTCAACAACCTGGCGCTGAACCCGCGGTACAAAGCCACCGTCGACTATTTCCGGGAGGAGCTGAAACGCAAGCTGGAAAGCGTCCGGAAAAACGACCTGGGTATAACCTACCAGAAAAAGTAAAGCCAATCCTACCCAAAATCTGCCGGTTATGAGAAAAGCACTTGCATCGATCCTGTCCGCATTTTTCGCCGCCTGCCTGGCGGGTGCCTCCCCGGGCCTTTCCGCCGAGCCTTCAGCGGGGCAAAAACCGAATATTATCCTGATCATGGCAGACGATCTCGGCTACGAGATGCTGGGCTGCTACGGGAATAAAGCAAAGCTTACGCCCCACCTGGACCGGCTTTCGGATTCCGGGATGAAGTTCGAGCGGTGCTATTCCACTCCATTGTGCACGCCTTCACGCGTACAGCTGATGACGGGGAAATACAACCACCGGAACTACATAGGCTTCGGATTGCTCGACCCGGATGAAACCACTTTCGCAGATATGATGCGGCAGCAGGGGTACAAAACCGGTATTACCGGGAAATGGCAGCTCTACGGAAACGAACGGCAGCGGCAACTCGCAGGCGGTAAAATCGGTACATTGCCCGCAGACGCGGGATTTGATGAATTCTGTCTCTGGCAGGTCGATACCCTGGGCTCACGGTATGCGAATCCCACCGTTTACACCGGCACCGGTCGTTCTGTTACTCTTGAAGGGCAATATGGGCCCGATGTATTCAACCGGTTTGCGCTGTCGTTTATCGACAAGCATAAAGACGAGCCGTTCTTCCTCTATTACCCTATGTGCCTCACCCATGCACCTTTCGAGCCGACGCCGTTTTCGGCCGATTACCGGGACGACTGGAAGGAAGATCCGAAATATTTTAACGACATGGTCGGCTATATGGATCATCTCGTAGGGAATGTGGTGCATAAGCTGACCCGGCTGGGCCTTCTAGAAAATACGATCCTGATTTTTATCGGCGACAACGGCACCGACAAGAATATCACTTTCGAAGCGAACGGCAGAATACGGAAAGGGGAAAAAGGCACGACGACAGACGGCGGTATCCATGCGCCTATGCTTGTTAGCTGGAAAGACCACATTGCACCCGGGACGACTTCAGGCTCGCTGATAGATTTTACCGATTTTGTCCCCACTTTCCTCCAGGCAGCGGGCGCTGCGCCTGACGCCTATCCCGGGCTCGAAGGGGTCAGCTTTTATCCTTTGCTGTCCGGCGACAGGTCAAAGGAGCGGGAATGGGTGTTCTGCCACTATGAGCCCAATTGGGGGAATTACGTGCCGAAAACTTTCGCGCTGGATACCCGGTGGAAAGTATATTCGACGGGCGAGGTATTTGACCTTCGCAAGGATCCCGATGAAAAAACGCCGCTGTCCCCGGAGCAGTTGACGGGAACCGACCGGAAAGAGGTCGGCAAGCTTCGGCAGGTAATCAAAAAGATGTACCAATAGGAATGGAAAACAGAGTAAAAAGTTCGCTCGTGTTCTTAGGATTGGTACTTCTGCTCCTGAACTATACATCGGTAGCAGCAGACAAGCCGCCTAATATTCTTATTATAACGGTTGATAACCTTGGATATGGAGACTTGAAATCCTACGAGCCGAACTCGGAAATAATAACTCCCCATCTTGACAAAATTGGAAAAACGGGCGCCCGGCTCACCTGCTTTTATACCGCGTCGCCTACCTGTACGGTCTCGCGGGGGGCCCTGCTGACGGGGAGAATTCCGCAGCGGAATAAGCTCGAAGAGCAGCTCCCCGGCATCAAAGGGAATTATGGGGTAGGGTTGCGCCAATCAGAGATCCTTATCCCGAGAATACTTAAAACCAGTGCTCATCATTATGCTACAGGCTGTTTCGGAAAATGGAATATCGGGTTCGCTCCCGGCTCCAGGCCTACCGAGCGCGGGTTTGACGAATACCTGGGACATGCTTCCGGCAACATCGATTATTATACCCATATCTACCAGGGAAAGCATGATTTATTTGAAAACACTGACGAGCTTTTCAGGGGCGGGGCGTACAGTACCGACCTTTTTGCAGATGCAGCGATCCGGTTTATTGAAAAAAACAGTAAAAAAGATAAGCCCTGGTTTGTATACCTCCCGTTTAATGCACCGCATTTTCCCAGCCCCGGAAACCAGAAACCTGGTGAGGAGCCGGAATGGCAGGCGCCCGACTGGGCGTTCCGTACCTACGGACTGTCTCCCGAGGAAAAAGATAAAAAAAAGCGATATCGCGCCGTTGTAACAGCGCTTGACAGTGCGATAGGGAGAGTGATGCATACCCTTGAATCGCTGCATATTTCGGAAAATACTTTCGTGTTTCTCTGTTCTGACAACGGCGCCTTTATGCTTCCTGAAAGAGGGCTCGAAGTTTCCAGTAACCTGCCGCTGAGAAGCGGCGGCGTAACCTGCTGGGAAGGAGGGCTCAGGGTGGCGGCCTTTGCCGTCTGGCCGGGAAAGATAAAGGCGGGTTCGGTAATCGACACGCCGCTCTGGTCGCCGGATATTCTTCAGGTCTGTGCCAGGTTAAGCGAAGCAAAACTACCTGAAAATGTGATTTTTGACGGGAAAGACCCCATTCCTGTTCTGACCGGCAAAACTACCGAAAGCCCGCATGAGTCTTTTTATTTCAAATACCGGGATCACGCCGCCTTCAGGTTTCAAAACTGGAAAATCGTACGCGAAAAACCGTCTTCGGCGTGGTCTCTGTTTGACCTTGTCAACGATATCTCAGAAACGAAAGACCAGGCTGAGCTTTATCCTGAAAAGGTCGGGGCAATGGAAAAAATGTTCAGTCTGAAAAGTGAGGAACTTTCTAAAAGCAGATAAATGAATAAATTGAAATTCGTTTTAGTGATGCTTCTCCTGCCCGCCTTTGCCGGTGCACAAAAGAAAAGCAAGCCCAATGTACTGTTCATCATTTCCGATGACCTCACCACTACGGCGGTCTCCGGTTATGAAAACCAGGCATGTCAGACCCCCAACATAGACCGGCTTGCCGCGGAGGGTACCCGCTTTACAAGGGCCTATTGCCAGTTCCCCGTTTGCGGCCCGTCCCGCGCCTCGCTCCTGTTCGGCTATTATCCGCATGCGACAGAGACCTTCGGCTATGTCAGCGGAAGGGAGAAGATGGGGCCCGGCAGGAAATCCTGGCCGCAGCTTTTTAAAGAAAACGGCTACTATACGGCGCGGGTAAGCAAGATCTTCCACATGGGGATACCGACGCACATCGAGACCGGCGCGGACGGCACCGACGACGCCGACTCCTGGGATGAAAAATTCAACAGCCAGGCGGCGGAATGGCAGACGCCCGGCAAAGCCGAGCTGGTGCAGAACAACCCGTACGGTACGATCGAGCGGAAAGGCGGGAATGTGATGACGATCGTACAGGCCGATGGCGACGACCTGGTCCATGCCGACGGGAAGACCGCCCAAAAGGCCGTGGAGCTGATCAGGAAGCACAAGAAAGAGCCTTTTTTCCTGGCTGTAGGATTCGTGAGGCCGCACGTACCCTTTGTCGCTCCGAAAGCGTATTTCGAGCCGTACCCGTACAACCAGGTGGTGCTCCCGCCGCAGGTCGTCAATGACTGGGACGACATCCCGCAGTCTGGGATCAATTACGTGACCAGCCTGAACGCACAGATGTCCGAAGAGCAGGAGAAGAAAGCCGTCGCCGGCTATTACGCGTCGGTTTCTTTCATGGACGCCCAGGTGGGCAAGGTGCTCCAGGCGCTCCGCGACGAAGGGCTTGAAGACAATACCATCGTGATATTTACCTCCGACCACGGGTTTCACCTGGGCGAGCACCGGTTCTGGATGAAGGTGAGCCTGAAAGAAGAATCTTCGCGGGTGCCGCTTATCATCAAAGTCCCGGGGAAAAAGCCGGCGGTATGTCATTCCTTTGCAGAGCTGCTGGACCTCTACCCTACAATAGCAGATCTCGCCGGCCTGAGCCCCTCGCCGCACCTGCAGGGCAAAAGCCTGGCCGCCCTGTTCGACGACCCCAAAAAGGAAGTCCGGCCTTACGCCTTCTCGGTTTCAGCCTGGAACAAAACGTTCTCTTTCCTGATCCGCTCCGAAAAATGGGCCTATATTCAGTACGGCGAAGACGGCTCCGGGGGAATCGAATTATTCGACATGGAGCACGACAGCAAGCAGTTCAACAACCTGGCCCTGAACCCGCGGTACAAAGCGACCGTAGAACATTTCAAAGAAGAGCTGAAACGCAAGCTGAAGGACGTCCGGACAAACGACCTGGGGATTAGCTATAAATGATTGCCGGTTAGCAGCTTCTATACGGGGAGCAATATAATTTCTTTTGATAAAAACATATGATTTCGTTTGATAATTACACTTTAAAACTTAGCGAAGTTTATAATCTAAACAATCCCTACAGCCTTCTCCTCTGTCACCTCAGGTCTATTGTGTGTTATTTCAATATATCTTCTCTGCAAGCACCGTCAAACATAGCCTTACGCCTTTTGACGGGCGTGGATTCAGTGTACCTGGTATACCGGAGCGTAATGTGGATCAATGCCTCTTTTCGGAGATTACGTGAAAATATCGGGCGCGTAGATCCGTAGGATCGGAAAGTATATCGTAACGCCGGGTTGAAACCCCGGGGCCTGGAAAGCTGCCTGAATGAAAGGCGAGTGCCGTAGGCACGTTCCATTTGGATAACGCTGATATGCACCGTGCCTACGGCACTCCGACGTCTATTGAGAACCTTTTCGCTACCCCGGGCTCAAACCCGGGGCTAAGTCAGGATCGATTCTACGGATCTACGCCTCTAACGTACTCTCATTTTTTACCATTTCGTCAATGAATCCACTCGTCAACACGCTATGGCCATGCCATTACCTGACTATTATCTCTGGATTGATCCTGAGCAGGTCGCCTACCAGCTCATCGTTACTTTCAGGGCTTATATACACTTCGTCAAAGCCATGCTTAATAATGATCCCGTTTGAGGCGATTGCCGGCTTAATACCGACCCACAGCGTTTTGTTTTTCCGGATTTCACTGATTTTTCCAATTTCTATTTTGCCTTTCAAAGGGCCGGATTGATAATGGAAAAAGCCATTTTCAATTTTATAGGCTGTGGAGAAATAGATCCAGAAAAGAAGGATGACCGGCACCAGCAGCGGCAACAGCATATAAGGCTTTTCCGAAAAAGCCCTCGTGTCAGTAAAATAAATAATGACCGGCAAAAGAGCCGCCCCGACCAAAAGAAACCTGAAGTATCCTTTTTTGTTGGCTTGGTAGATCTTCATCATTCAACCTTCTACACGATTTTCTCGTTAAAAAGATACAGCACCAGCATCACGGCGGTTTCACTGGTCTCATTGACGGGAACATGCGCGATAGCTCCGTCAAAGAACAGCGAATCTCCCGCCTGCATTTCAAACGCCTTGTCCTCCAGGTAATACCGTAGCGCGCCGCTTACCAGGTAGATGTATTCGAAAGCCGACGTGGTTACAGGCGGCCGCTGCGCCTGCGGGTGTACTTCCACCATCGATATCTGGAATGCCCCCGCACCAGTACTATGCTCCAGGATAGAATAATATTCAAAGCCCCGGGCGTTTTCTTCTTTCTCATAGCGTGTGTAGGTCGATTTGGGAAGAAAGAAATACCCCGGGAACCTGCTTTCGGCGGTAAGCTCGGCAAAAAATACCTCGAGCGGGATCCCCAGCCGGCTGATAATCGTAAACAAAGTCGGGATAGTAGGGATCATCCGCCCGTTTTCGATCTTCGACAGCATCGCGGAGCCGATATTCGTCATCGCGGCGAGATCCACTAATTTCAGGTCCTTTTCCTTGCGGTATCTCCGTATCTGGCTGCCTATTTTATAGTATACAAGCTGCTCCTTTGTAATGCCCTCCTCCATTTTTCCGTCGCGAAAGTGTTATTCCCTTATGTCAAAAGGGTGTTTACAAAAATTTCATACAAGGAAAATAAAAAAATCAAACCGCTCATTTGATTTTCAAAATAAAGAATTATAATTTCACAAAAAGAAAAAATTTTTCCTGATAGGAAAATTATCACAATGAAACAAGGCAATCTGATTGCTTTCCACGGAGCGGATAAACCGCTCGAGCTGCAGCGCCGCACGCTGCGGCCTCTCCGGCCGGGAGAAATCCTGGTGCGGAATTTATACACAACCCTCTGTGGCAGCGACCTGCATACATTCTGCGGCGTGCGTAACGAAACCTGCCCCACGGTGCTCGGGCATGAAATCGTCGGCCGGGTGATCGAAGTGGACGCCGCCCACCCGGGAACCGACCTCCGCGGGGAAGCACTGCTTCCGGGCGACACGGTGACGTGGTCTATCTTTTCCAGCGACCCGGATTCTCCCTATTCCCTGCAGGGTATTCCCCAAAAAGGTGACGGTTTGTTCAAATACGGTCACAGCCTGCTGGCAGAGGAAGATGCCTTTCACGGCGGATTGGCCGAATACTGTTTCCTGCGCCCCCATACGGCGGTGTTAAAAGTACCTTCCACCATACCCCTGCCCGTAGCGGCTACCGTGAATTGCGCCATTGCGACGGTAGCGGGTTCTTTACGACTCGCCGGGAACGTGGAGGGAAAAAAAGTGCTGATCTTCGGAATGGGGTTGCTGGGAATGGCCTGCGCGGCGATGTGCCGGGATGCAGGAGCGGATTGGATCGGAGTCGCCGATGTGAATGAAAAACGCCTGGAAGAGTCCCTGCTTTTCGGCGCCGACCTTACGCTCGACATGAAAGATGACCGGGAAACGCTGCTTGAAAAGCTGCGTAACGGGCTTCCTCAAAAAGGGGTAGACATAGTATTCGATATGAGCGGGTCGCCCGAAGCGATGGAGCTGGGCCTCGACGTCTTGGGCATAGGCGGAACTGCCGTGTGGGTAGGAGCCGTGTTCCGGAACCGGAAGCTGGCGATCGACGCGGAGAAAGTGATCCGCCGCCTGCATACCATCAAAGGGCTTCATAATTATAACTTTGACGATTTCCTGTATGCCGTCGACTTTATGAAACGCAGCTGGGAGAAGTATCCTTTCGGCAGTGTCGTGGAAAAAGAGTTTCCGCTTGAGGAAGCGCAGCAGGCGTTTGAGTATGCTGTCAAATATAAGCCGCTTCGCGTCGGCATCAGCCTTTAACTGACTCCCTACCCTTATGTCCCACCTACCTGGCCCGACCGCTTTTCGCAGGGAGCAATGGAAAATGCTGCTGGTCACGATGCTTTGCTACCTTTTCTTTTATACGGGGCGCCATAACTTCGGCTGGGCGGCCGAGGGCATGGGCCGGGAGCTGAACCTCAACCGGGAAATGATCGGCTGGATCAGCTCCGCCATGCTGATGGGCTATGCGCTGGGCCAGCTGATCAACGGCGGGCTGGCCGACCGGTACAGCCCCCGGATGATGATCACCGCAGGCGCCCTGTTGTCGGTGGGAGCCAATTTCCTGATCAGCTTTTCAGGGTCTTTTTATGTGATCCTTATGCTCTGGGGACTGAACGGGTACTTCCAGTCGCTGGCATGGGCGCCCGGCGGCAGGCTGATCTCCAACTGGTGGGCAAAGGAAGAAAGAGGAAAGGCTTTTGGCTTCTTTACCATGGCGGCGGGCAGTTCGTCTGCGGTCACTTTCTTATTGTCCATCCTGTTGCTGCAGCAAGGTGTATCGTGGCACGAGCTCTTCCGTATCCCGGTATTGCTGCTGCTGTTTGCGGCCCTGATCTTTTGGGCGCTGGCGCGGAACACCCCTTCAGAAAAGGGATTTGCCGATCTTTACAGCGAAGAAAAACAGGATACCGACCGGAGGGGATGGGCACAGCGGTATGCCGAAGTGCTGAAGCACCGGAAGTTCGTGACCGCTTCCGTCGCGATCGGTTTCCAGAGCATGGCGCGCTACGGCCTTATTGTATGGGTGCCGGTGCATTACCTGGGAGGCGACTGGAAAAGCAACCCGCAATACCTGTGGGTGGCGGTGCTGATGCCGTTAGGGATGTCGCTCGGCGCTGTTTCTTTCGGAGCCTTGTCTGATACTTTTTTCAAAGGAAACCGCCCCGCCACTATCCGGATGGGAATGCTGGCGAGCGCGCTGATCACTTTGTCCATTTATTACATCCCGGTGCACAGCCTGGTAATGGAAGGCGCGCTGATGTTCCTCGCAGGCTTTTTTGTATACGGCCCGCAGGCAAACTTCTGGCCTATGAGCTCCGACCTCCTGGGAGAGAAGCTGGTAGGCAGCGGTATCGGGCTTATGAATATGTGTGCGTACCTTTTTGCAGCAATGGGAGAGCCGCTATTGGGGCGGGTGATCGACAAGACCCATGATACCGCCTCGATATTCCTTGTTATTTCGGCAATCTGCATCCTGTGCGCCTGCATCATATCCTTTGTCAGCTATAAAAACGATAATCAATTAAAACCCCTGTTATAAATACATGTCTATCGCTAACCAGTCTTTTTCCGTAAACGGCAGAACCTACCGCCCGGCAGCAAAACCCATCGTGGTGATCTGCATGGACGGCTCCGCCGATGAATATTTCAATGAATCGCTCGCCCGCGACCGGATGCCTAATCTCAAACGAATGGTAACGGAGGGCTACCGCGGGCTGGTCCGGGGGGCGCTGCCATCGTTTACCAATGTCAACAATTCGTCGATCGTTACCGGCCTCACACCGGCGGGCCACGGGATCTGCGGCAATTTCTTTTATGACGAAGCCAAGGACCAGGAGGTGATGATGAACTCCCCCGAATACCTGAGGGCCGACACGATACTGGCCGCAGCCGCCAACGCGGGACGAAAAGTGGCGGTAGTGACGGCCAAGGAAAAGCTTCGCGATATCCTTTCCCACAAAATGAAAGGGATCGCCTTTTCGGCCGAAAAAGCAAATCAGGCGCAATCGGAAACCCACGGCATATCCGGAGTCGAGGAAATCGTCGGGCGTAAAACCCCTGCCATCTATAGCGCCGATGCCAGCCTCTTCGTACTGCATGCCGGTGTGTTGCTGATCGAAAAGGGACTGGCCGACTTCCTGTATCTTTCCCTGACTGACTATATGCAGCATACCTATGCCCCTGATACGGAGGAGTCGCTCGCTTTTTACGAAGCTATCGACACCGAGCTGGGAAAGCTGCTTGACCTGGGCGCTGTCATAGGCGCCGTCCCCGACCATGGGATGAACGCCAAAGTAAGCGACAGCGGCAAGCCCAATGTCCTTTTCGTGGAGGAGCTTCTCGAAAAACAATTCGGAGAGGGCTTCAGGGTCATTTGCCCTATTACCGACCCTTACGTGAAACACCA
>MEDT01000151.1 GCA_001724175.1 Cytophagaceae bacterium SCN 52-12
GATCAACTACGACAACAGCGTCATTTCCAATGATACGGCCCGCGCCGGGATGGAACAGCCCAAGACCTATTGGAAGCCGTCTATCGCTCCCTGCGGAATGGCCGTCGTAACAAGCGACAAATACCCGGAATGGAAAGGCAGCCTCCTGGTAGGATCCCTTAAATTCAACTATGTCCAGCATGTGAAGGTAGACGGCCCGAAGGTACTCGGAAGAAGTACCGTGCTGGAGAAAATAGGACGGGTGCGGGACATCCGGCAGGCGCCCGACGGCTACCTGTACGTGGTTGTCGAAAGCGGGAAAATAATCAGGCTGCTCCCGGGATAGCTGAGGAGGCAGACCGAAGCAACGCGGTGTTTTTAAATTTTGAGCCAAAACGTCATATTATAAATTGTTCAATTTTGAAGTAACCGGTATCAGGGTGCGGTACGCCGATACCGACCAGATGGGATATGTTTACTATGGCAACTACGCCAGGTACTATGAAATAGGAAGGGTCGAAGCGCTCCGAGCGCTCGGTTTTCACTACAAGGAAATGGAGCAGTCGGGCGTCATGATGCCTGTTTACGACCTGCATTGTAAATTCCATCTGCCCGCCAGGTATGACGATCTCCTGGCAATAAATGTGAAAATTTTACGTCCTCCTTCTGTAAGGGTCTATTTTGAATATGAAATCAGGAATCAGGACAAAGTCCTGCTGAATACCGGTTCGACGACGCTGGTTTTCCAAAATATGCACACGGGTAAACTTTGCCAGTGCCCTGACGACCTTCAGGCGAAGCTCAGACCCTTTTTTCTGGAGGCCAACGAGTGGCTGGCATAATGTTCCCGTAAAAGGAACTCTATGAAACAAGAGGAATCAGGATTCTTAGACAGCAAATACCTGTCCGGTGTTAAAAATTTTCTGGTGACCTCCAGGTTCCCCGGTACGGAGGTAACGTGGTACGACGTGCTCGGCAAATTTATTGCCCGGATCGTGAACTACGACATAGACCAGCGTGCCACATCCGTTGCTTACGGCTTTACGCTGGCCCTGTTTCCGCTTATACTCTTCCTTTTCACGCTCATCCCCTACATCCCCATTCCGGGGCTGGAAACCCAGATTATGGATTTCCTGCACGATTTTGTCCCGGCAGGGATCTACGAGTTTACCGAACAGACCATCCGGGATATTGTAAGCCGCCCCCAGGCAGGTGTGCTTTCCTTCGGTTTCCTGCTGGCTCTTTACGGAGCTACCAACGGAATGGTATCGCTTATGCGGTCGCTCAACATGCTGAATGGCAAAGACGAAAGCAGGAGCTTCTTCCAGACCCGCGGGACCGCCATCATGCTGATGGTATTCATGGCGCTGGTGCTGTTTCTCTCTATTGTCCTCATCATCGTCGGCGACGCCGTCATGAATTTCGTCACCAGGCTGGAAATCCTGAACAGCACCCTGACGGTGCTGGCACTCAACCTGCTCCGCTATTCCATTTCTTTTGCCTCTCTCGCGTTCGGGGTCGCTATCATATACAGGTTCGCCCCGGATGTCAAACCCAGGCTCAGGTTTATCAATTTCGGCACCATTCTGGCCAGCCTGCTTATCCTGCTGTCGACTTACGGATTTTCTTTCTACCTGTCCAATTTCAGCTCCTACAACAAGCTATACGGCTCGATCGGCACGATAATCGCCCTGATGCTCTGGCTCTATCTCCTCGCGCTGATCCTCATTTTCGGCTATGAAGTAAATGTGAGCATCCAGGAGGCAAAACGAAAACCGTTGACGAAACGGTGACGTGATGATTAGCTGATGTGATCACATCGCCTCTTTATCACATCCTCATCATAAAGCAGGAAAGAACAGGGTACCTGAATTGGCTATTCCCGCTAAATTTCCATTTTCAATCGGGAATAATACCAATTGCCCTTTTTACCCGTACCAATACAAACACTAAACTGCCTGCACATGCGCTTCCTGATTGCCCTGGTATTTTTGTCCGTTCCCTTTGTACTCCCGTCGAAAGCCCAAAAAAAAGAAGCTCTCAAATTTACGCCTTACTTCATAGCTTCCGAAAGCTTTGAGTCGGTCGGCGTGATGGACGTCAATAACGACGGCAAACCCGACCTGGTTTCCGGCGATTTTTATTACCTGAACGACGGAGATCAGCGTACGATCTTCCGTAAACGTCAGCGCATCGGGGACCAGCCCGCATTCGCCGAGTACTTTGACGATTTCAGCACCATTGCCCTGGATGTCAACCGCGACGGGCGAATGGACTTCGTTACCGGGGGTTGGTTCGGGGAATCGCTGCGCTGGCATGAAAACCCGGGAAAGAACGCAGTTTGGCCCGCGCATGAGATCGCAAAAGTCGGTAATGTAGAGACGGTCAGGGCATGGGACATCGACAATGACGGGCAATTGGAAATTGTACCCAACACACCGAATTCCCCGCTGCACTACTTTAAGCTCGGGGCTCCCGGCAAATTTACCCGCTACGATGTGGGCGATTACAAAACCCACGGCCTCGGCTTCGGCGATATCAACGGTGACGGAAAAGGCGATTTCGTGATCCGGAACGGCTGGATCGAGAACAAAGGGAACAACCAATGGCAATATCACCCTGATTTTGACTTGGGCAAGCACGCGAGCATACCTATTATTGTCGCCGATGTGAACGGCGATGGAAAAGCCGACCTGATTGCAGGGAAGGCGCACGATTACGGCATTTACTGGTATGAGCAGCAAACCGGGAACAACGGCGCGCGCTCGTTCAAAAAACACCTGATAGACGACACCGCCTCCCAATACCATGAACTGGTATGGACCGATATTACGGGAGACGGGAAACCGGAGCTGATCAGCGGCAAACGGTACCGCGCGCATAATGACGGCGATCCGGGCGCTCACGACGATGTTGGTCTTTATTATTTTATCTGGGACGGACAAAAATTCAATAAGCATATTATAGCTTACGGCCCTCCGGGCATCGGGAAAGGTACGGGTATCTTCATGCAGGTCGAAGACCTGAGAGGAAGCGGGCGTAAAGATATCATCGTAGCCGGTAAGGACGGATTGTGGGTATTCTTTAATGAAGGGCTGCAGTAAAAAATTCAACTCAATAATTTTACCAAATTAACCCCCATGTTTAGACAAAGGCTGTTTTCTGCCTCCGGAATCCTGGTCTGCTTTTTCCTGGCAGCGACTTCCATCCCGCTCCGCGCCCAGAATAGTTTTCCTCCGCTCGAGCTGAAACATCAGGATAGGATAGTTTTCCTTGGTAGCTCTTTGTTCGAAAACGAGCTGGCCAACGGATACCTGGAATTTGCCCTTGCTTCCAGGTGGCCCGACCGGGAGCTGACCTTCAGGAACCTCGGCTGGACAGGCGATAATGTTTTTGCGGAAGCGCGCAGCACATTTACAACCCCTCCTACCCCTTATCAGCAGCTGTTTCAGCAGATCAGGAGCACCAAACCCAACCATGTCCTGATCGCTTACGGCGGTATTGAATCCCAAAAAGGAGAAGAGGGACTCAGCCAGTTTACAAAAGGACTCGAGGTCATCATTGACTCTATCGATGCTTTGGGAGCCCAAACTATCCTGCTGTCGACGATCCCGGTAAAGCTGGCCGGCAACAAGGAAAATACGGTCATTCAGAACAAAAACCTCAAATTGTATGCCGATGCTATTGCATCGGTAGCGGCAAAAAGGAAAAAGCGGTTTGCAGATCTTTATACACCGGTTGTACAAAATGCAAACGACCTCTACCGCGACAACGGTATCCACCTGAATGCCGAAGGTTACTACTGCCTCGCTCAGGCGCTCGAGCGTTCTTTGGGATGGCCGGACAGGGCCACGAAGGCAACGATAAATATATCCGGATCGGCTGCTTCTGCCGAATTGCCGGCCCGGATCGTTCCGGATAAAGGCGGTAAGATCGCATTTAGACTTGAAGAAGGTCTGCTGCCTCTTCCCGTTACGGCTTCAGCACAGCCATCGCCGGAAGCGTCGGTCTCCATCCGGATCAACGGCCTGAAGAAAGGCTTCTATACCTTAACTGAAAACGGAAGGCAGCTGCTTACCGCATCCGCTTCGGAATGGGCAGCCGGCATTGTCCTCGACCACGGCGCCTCGCAGGTCCAGGCAGAAAAGATCTGTGACTACATCGTTAAGAAAAACGACCTGTTTTTCCAGCAGTACCGCCCGCTGAACCGGACTTACATACTGGGCTTCCGCGCTTACGAGCAAGGCAGGCACAAGCAGGGCCTTCAGGACCTTAATTTTATCATTACATGGCTTGAAGGGCAGATCAATCTCCACCGGAAGCCAGGGATCAAAATATATGAGCTCAGCCCTCTGAAATAACAGCTGTGAGCTGCCGGCCGCCTGCTGTCAGCCAGATAGTAAATCAATCTCTGTAACCAGTATATTGTAACTTTTATACGCATGAAACTGATAAGTGTCTTATCGCCCTTTCGAGGGTTGCTTATATTACCGGTGCTGTTGATGACGACTTCGTCCGTCCGTCAGTATGACCGGAAGGAATACCCTGACAACGATCCTAAAAAAGAGCTCGAGTCTTTTAAAATAGCCGAAGGCTTTGAAGTTACGCTCTTCGCCTCGGAGCCGCTGGTTGCCAAACCCATCCAGATGAACTGGGACGCCGATGGACGGCTCTGGGTGATAAGCAGCACTGCCTATCCCCACCTGAAGACCGGGGAAGAAGCCAACGATAAGGTATTTGTCCTGGAAGACACGGATGGCGACGGAGTAGCCGACAAATCTACCGTCTTTGCAGAAGGCCTGCTGACCCCTACCGGGATCCTTCCCGGCGACGGCGGCGTGTATGTAGCCAACTCTACCGAAATACTTCATCTGAAAGACACTGACGGCGATGGAAAAGCCGATACCCGGAAAAAGATCCTGGGCGGCTTCGGTACCGCCGACACCCACCACTTAATCCATACCTTCCGCTGGGGCCCGGAGGGAAGACTTTATTTCAACCAATCCATTTACATACACAGCCACGTCGAAACTCCCTGGGGCATACGCCGTCTGGAAGGCGGCGGGGTCTGGAAGCTTCAGCCGCACACGCTCGAGCTGGATGTTTATGCCAGGGGGCTGGTCAATCCTTGGGGATTGAGGTTCGACCAGTACGGCCAGTCTTTTCTCACCGACGGGGCAGGCGGAGAGGGTATTAATTACGCTTTTCCAGGCGCCACTTTCCTCACTGCACCGGGGGCTGAAAGGATCATCCGCGGCCTGAACCCCGGCCAGCCGAAGCATAGCGGCCTCGACATTGTTTCGGGTCGCCACCTGCCCGAATCATGGTCCGGCAGCCTGATCACCAACGACTTCCGGGCAAACCGCGTCAACCGCTTCCAGTTGGAGGAGCAGGGCAGCGGGTACGCCTCCAGGCAAATGCCCGACCTGCTCTGGACCGACCATGTCGCTTTCCGCCCGGTCGATATCACGGTCGGACCCGACGGGGCTATCTACATCGCAGACTGGTACAACCCCATTATCCAGCACGGCGAGGTTGACTTTCATGATCCGCGCAGGGACCAGGAACATGGCCGTATATGGCGTATCACAGCGAAAAACCGTCCGCTGGTTTCCAGGCCCAGGCTGTCGGGAGCTGCCGTCGGAGAGCTGCTCGAAGCTTTGAAGGCGCCCGAAGAATGGACCCGTTCGCAAGCCCGCCAGGTACTGAAGGAAAGAGGCGCTCAGCATGTGCTTGTCGCCCTGCAAAACTGGGTCAATCAACTCGATCCGAAGGTTCCGGAATACGAGAGGCTGAAGCTGGAAGCCTTGTGGGTCTTCCAGGCGATCGATAGCTTTAACGGCCCGCTCCTGGAAAGCCTGCTGGAAGCAAAAAGCCACCAGGTACGCGCTGCTGCGCTGAGAGCGCTCCAGCTATGGCGCAAAAAAATGCCCGATTTGCCTGCAAGACTTCAGAAAGCCGTGAATGACCCTCATCCCCAGGTAAGGCTCGAAGCGGTGATCGCCCTCAGGGATCCCGGAAATACGGCAGCGGCCCGGACGGCGCTTTCGGTTCTCGATTACCCGATGGATGAATTCCTGGACTTCGCACTCTGGCAAACCATCAGGGAGCTCGAGCCGGAATGGATCAAAGACCTGAAGCAAAACCCCAACCTGTTCGGTGACCCGGCTAAGGCTTCCTATGCGCTGAAATCTGCCGCCAGCCCCGACGCCATCACCTCGCTTACGCAGATATATAAAAACGGGCAGGTGCCGCAAAAGTACCGGAAAGATGCCCTTTCGGCCATTGCAAAAAGAGGTCAGCAGCAGGACATGAATGATATCCTGGATGCCGCCATGCTCAGCTACTCTCAAAAAAAAGGAGATATATCCCCTGAGCTGGCAGCGCTGGAAGACGCTGCGTCGAAAAGAAAGATCTCTGTCAACAAAAGCCCGGAACGGATCAGAGAGGTGATTACCGGCGGCGGCGAAGCCTCATCGACCGCCGCTATCAGGCTTGCGGGCGCACTCAGGCTGAATGCGCTTGGCAATGAAATTAAATCCCTGGTCAATCATCCCAACCGCAACTACGCCAGAGCCGCGGTCAGCGCGCTGACATCTATATACGCCGGAGAATCCGAATCGCTTCTGAAAGAGCTGGCAGGTGAGAAAAACCCGGTCGATCTCCGGCTGATCGCCGTATCGCAGCTCGCGTCGGTCAACGCACCGGAAGCTGCCAAAATAGGCGTATCGTTGTTGGGTGAAATAACCGACCCGGAGCAGGCGAAAGAAGTCTTTGCTGCGTTCATTTCCGACCGCAGACGCACTGCCGCGCTGGCCGAAGAGCTCATAGCCACCCGCATCCCTGAGCCTGTCGCCCTCGCTGCAAGGCAAAACCTGCAGCGCTCGATGCCCTGGAACCGCAGAGACGGAGACGACATCAAATTGCTCATCCAGGGCCTGGAAGCGTCGGGAGGCGTGCTTCCCAAAGAACGTATGCCGCAGGACCTGGACGCCGGCCAGATCAGGAGCCTTGCTGCGGAAAGCCGGAATAACGGCGATGCCGCCGCCGGAGAGCTTGTTTTCCGCAAGGCGGAACTGGCCTGTCTGACGTGCCATGCGATCGGCGGCGCCGGCGGCCTGATCGGGCCTGACCTGAGCAGCCTCGGCACCAGCTCACCGGCTGAGACCATCATTAAATCCATTATGTATCCTACCGAGTCAATCAAAGAAGGATACGAGCTCCAGAGGGTGGCCCGGAAGGACGGCAGCGAGCTGATGGGTTATCTTGTAAGCGACAGGCCCGGCGAGATCGTCATGAGGGATGTGACGGGACTGGAAGTTGCGATACCGAAAGATCATATCCGCGTAAGGGAAAAAGTCCCCGGCTCCCTGATGCCTCCCGGCCTTACATCGGGCCTCGATAAGCAGGAGTTCCTCGACCTGGTCGCCTTCCTCTCGAAGCTCGGTGAATCGGGCAGCTTCAGGGTTCCTACCCAACGCTTTGTCCGGCGCTGGGAAACACTTTCGGGCGGAGAGGACGACGTTAAAAAGATCAGAAAGGAAGGTATCCAGGCTGCGGCTTCAAACAATAAGCTCGGGTTTCAGCCCAATTACAGTATGGTATCGGGTGCGCTTCCCATCGGTGAGCTGCCTTTGCTGGAAACCGGCGCCGACAAACGTTACAGCTTCGTCAGGTTCCAGGTCGAGGTGCTGACCCCGGGCCAGGTATCCTTCGGCTTCAACGACCCGGGCGGGATTACAGCCTGGGCAGACGGCAAGCCTCTTCCGCTAAGCAGCAACCAGGCGGGAGCCGCCCTTTCGCAGGGTCTCCACCAGATCACGCTTGCCGTAGACCGGAATGTCAGGAAGCAGGGACCGTTGCAGGTGCAGCTTATGGAAGGCGGGGCACAGACGAGGCTGATCATGGGAAGATAAACAGGTTTTTCTGACAGCTTGGTCCACATAAGAAAGCCCTCCGAAATCATATCGGAGGGCTTTGCTGTCGTCAGTATTCCAAATCGTTAATCTTTATTTCAACTTTTACGCGTTATTACAACTTTACACCTTTGACGGTCTCGATAATTCTCGCTGCTACTTTATAGGGATCGGCTGCGGAATTAGGGCGACGGTCCTCCAGGTAGCCGTTCCATCCTCTCTGCACGGTGGCCAGCGGGATACGTATGGAAGCGCCCCTGTCGGAAATACCGTAGCTGAACTGGTCGATGGCAGCCGTTTCGTGTTTGCCTGTAAGGCGAAGGTGATTGTCGGGACCGTAGACCTCGATGTGCTCACTGATATATTTGCCGAATTCGGAGCATACCTTGTCATACACATCTTTGCTGCCCGCTGTTCTCAGCAGCGAATTCGAGAAATTGGCATGCATTCCCGAACCGTTCCAGTCGGTAGCTCCCAGAGGCTTGCAGGTCCAGTTGATGCTGACGCCGTATTTTTCTCCTATTCTCTCGAGCAGGTAGCGCGCTACCCAGATCTGGTCTCCGGCTTCTTTTGCGCCTTTTGCAAAAATCTGGAACTCCCACTGTCCTGCCGCAACCTCTGCATTGATCCCTTCCACATTAAGTCCTGCTTCCAGGCAAACATCCAGGTGCTCCTCGATAACCTCCCTTCCGAAAGCCTTCGTCGCTCCGACCGAGCAATAATACGGACCTTGCGGCGCCGGATAGCCGTTCAGGGGAAAACCGAGCGGCTTGTTCGTCTCCGGGTTCCAGAGGAAATATTCCTGCTCGAATCCGAACCAGAAATCATTATCATCATCTTTGATCGTGCTTCTACCGTTGGAGATATGAGGAGTTTTGTCCGCATTCAGCACTTCGCACATCACCAGGTAACCGTTTTTGCGCTGAGGATCGGGATAAACCGCTACGGGCTGAAGAATACAGTCAGAGGAACCCCCGGCGGCCTGCTCCGTAGAGGAACCGTCAAAAGACCACAAAGGCAGATCTTCAAGTTTGCCGCTAAAATCTTCCTCGATCTTAGTTTTGCTGCGCAGGCTCTGAATAGGTGAATAACCGTCCAGCCAAATGTACTCTAATTTATACTTTGCCATGTTCTTACTAATAAATCAATTAGATGTGATAATGAAATACGATAACAACACACAAATGTATCTTATAAATCTATTTCTGCAAAATTAAATTCGCATACCGTTAAAAAAAACAATCGAAAAAACTGAAAAATAATAAAAATTTGAGCTTTTATTTAATATAATAACAGAATATTACAAGTTATTAATATGCATCTATTAAAGGTTTTTATAGTTTAAAATCTCAAATATCAGTTAGCTTTATGCTGTTGAAAGTCAAAATTTATACCTTAATCATAAATAACCAATCAAACTGACACAAAATATAAAGTTGTGTTTTTACAAGAAAAACTAAAAATAAAATTGCTGCTATCTAACTGAGTGTTATTATCTAAGTTTGCATAAGCAAACAGCAAATGGAAAGTCCGCTTTTTTACACTCCCTGCATAAACGATGGGCTGCTTCCGGAACAGGAGGCCTATCACGCCGCGAAAGTCCTGAGAGCCAGGCCGGGAATGTCGATCATGGTAACAGACGGGAAAGGCACCCTCGGGCAGGCCGTCCTGACGGAAGTCTCTTTCAAGCGTGTCTGCTTTCAGCCATCCGAACTTCTCCCGGTATCGCCCCGGCCCTATAAGGTAAGAATAGCGGTTGCCCCGACCCGCAAACCGGAGCGCAACGAATGGATGCTTGAAAAGCTCGTCGAGATCGGGGTAGATGAAATTCTGTTCATTAAAACCGTTCATACTCACCTGGAGAGCTTCGGCAGGGTTGTGAACCAGGAGCGGATGGAGAAAATTGCCATCTCCGCGATGAAGCAATCCGGGCAATTTTTCCTCCCCGGAATCAGCATCGGCATATCCCTGAACGAGCTCCTGGAACAACCCCGCGACGCTGTCGGGTTCATTGCCTACGTACCTGAAAAAGCTACCGCTCCTCACCTGGCAAAGGCTTCCCCGGGCGTTGCCGATACGCTTGTTTTAATCGGCCCTGAAGGGGATTTCTCGAAAGAGGAAGTACAGGCGGCGCTGGATTCGGGCTTCGGGATGGTATCGCTGGGCTCCACCAGGCTGCGGACCGAGACCGCGGCGATCGCGGCCTGCCACGCCGTTCATCTCGGACACCTGTGAAATAAGCAGGCATTGTAACTTTTTTATACCCCCCGTCAATTTTATAGACTGCAACGCCCGAAAGGTTTTATCTTTGTACTGAGAATATATGCGCTCTGAATTGCCACATCGATGACCAGCACTTTAGTTATACAGCCATCTCCCTTTACATCGTATTGCCCTTCCCTCACCGGATACAGGAGACGGGAAACGGTTACGGTCGACGTCGGAGATGTCCCTATGGGCAGCGACTTCCCCATCCGGGTCCAATCCATGACCACCGTCGACACCATGGACACGGACGGGTCCGTAAAGGAGGTAGTACGGATGGTGGATGCCGGCTGCGAATATGTACGGATCACAGCACCGAGCGTCAAAGAGGCGCAAAACCTGGATAACATCAAAAAGCGGCTCCGGGCCATGGGGATCCATGTCCCCCTGGTGGCGGACATCCATTTTACTCCTAACGCCGCCGAGCTTGCGGCCAGGATAGTGGAAAAGGTCAGGATCAACCCGGGCAACTACGCCGATAAGAAGCGGTTCGAAAACATCGAGTATACCGACGCCTCCTACCAGTCGGAGCTGGAACGTATCCGCGAGAAATTCACCCCGCTGGTCAGGATATGCAAAGAGTACGGCACAGCCATGCGGATAGGCACCAACCACGGGTCCCTTTCCGACCGGATCCTGAGCCGGTACGGCGACACCCCTCTGGGCATGGTGGAGTCTGCCCTGGAATTTTTGCGTATATGCGAGGATCTTCATTTTTATAACATCGTTTTATCGATGAAGTCCAGCAACACACAGGTAATGGTGGAAGCCTACAGGCTGCTGGTCCTGCGGATGCAGGAAGAAGGGCTCCGCCCCTACCCGCTTCACCTGGGCGTGACGGAAGCGGGCGAGGCGGAAGACGGTCGCATCAAGTCGGCTGTCGGCATCGGCACGCTCCTCGAGGACGGGCTGGGTGATACCGTAAGGGTATCGCTTACCGAACCTCCGGAAAACGAGATCCCGGTGGCCCGCACGCTTGTCGGCAGATATGATGAAAGGGGGCGCCATAGCTCCATCGAGCCGCTCACAAGCCTGCCTGTCAATCCCTTCAGGTATTCGAGAAGGCTTACGCAGGAAGTATATAACATCGGGGGACAGAACGTTCCGAGAGTGATCGCCGACTATTCCGGTATTGAGATCAGCGGGCACAACGACCTTCGCCCGATCGGTCACTATTACCTGCCGTTGCCCGACAAATGGCGGATGAATGATCTCGGTGCGGATTATATCTACACAGGGAGCAAAACAGCGCCGTATATGCTTCCCAATGGCCTGAAAGAGATCCTTGACTATAACGAATGGCTGGTTTCGGATGACAAAATCAATAAATTCCCGCTTTTTACTACCGGAGAATGGACTGCCGCCCCGGAGCTGAGCCCTGTCCTGAACTTTATAAGGGGTACTATTCACGATTTTTCCGAAGCTTTCTGCGCTACGCTCCGCAGCGATCATCATGTAGTGCTGTGGATATGTTCGGACAACACCCACGCGATGCCGGAGCTCCGCCGGCTGTTCTTCAGGCTCATGGAGCAGGGCCTGACTATGCCCGTAGTTATCGAGCGGACCTACGACAGCAATCTCGGCGACGAATTCCCGCTTTATGCCGCCACCGACGTAGGAGGACTGCTTGTGGACGGGCTGGGAGACGGGATTATACTTCGCCCTGGTTTCGGGAAAGCGGGCAAAGACGGCATGCTCGCGGCAGCCGAAAAATTCAACAACGTCGCTTTCGGGATACTTCAGGCCGCCCGGACCAGAATGTCCAAAACCGAATTCATTTCCTGCCCCTCCTGCGGCAGGACCCTCTTTGACCTCCAGGAAACCACGGCTATGATCAGGAAGCATACCGAACATCTGAAGGGCGTGAAAATAGGCATCATGGGATGTATCGTGAACGGCCCCGGCGAAATGGCTGATGCAGATTATGGCTACGTGGGTATGGGAAAAGATAAAATTGCGTTATATAGAGGACAGACTGTCGTCAAACGGTCGGTATCTTCCGCCAGGGCGGTAGAAGAGCTGATCCAGCTGATAAGGGAAGACGGACGATGGACTGATCCTGAAAATGAGGAATTGTGATAATAGCTATTAGCCGTTAGGTTTTAGGTTTTAGCAGCACAAAAACCGCCCGACGAATAAGGCGGTCCGCCGCTGCGGCTAATACCTAACAGCTAATACCTAAAACCTTTTTATAAACATGAAAAGATATTTTGAGCTTGGGGAGGTATTCCGGTACTTTGGAAGGGTATTCCGGAAAAATGACGGCAGCTACCCTACCTCTTTCAACCTGAAAACCATGCACTGGATCAACAGGATCTCGATCCTTCTGTTCCTGTTTTGCGTGATTGTGATGATCATACGTGCTATTCTGAGATGAATATCGAGACCCTTCGTGAATTTTGCCTGGGTTTTCCCTATGTAACTGAAGATATGCCGTTTGGCCCTGAAACATTGGTGTTCAGAGTAGCCGGAAAGATATTTCTGCTGGTATCATTAGATAGCGAGGTCCTGAGCTTCAATGTAAAATGCGATCCGGAGCTCGCCGTAACGCTGAGAGAAAAATACCCCGGCATGGTAATGCCGGGGTATCACATGAGTAAAAAGCACTGGAATACGATCAAACCGGGAATTTCAGCTCCCGGTGCGCTTCTTAAAGAGTGGATCGGCCATTCCTATCACTTAGTCTTCAATTCATTGCCCAAGAAAACGCGCGAATCCCTGCCATGATACTCCTTCTTTTTCTTGTCCCTTTACTATTACTGTCTATCCTGGTCATTTCTTTCATGATAGCCCGTACGCCGCCTCTCGACAAACAGAAAAGAAGGCTTGCCGAAGGTATTGGAATGTTTGAGGACAAACGCTTCGAAGAAGCTTTCCTTTTCTTCGACAACCGTATCAGGAATGGAGAGAAATGCTGCATGACCTACTTATACAGGGGTTTATGCCACGCAAAAAAGGAAAATCTCAATTCCGCCCTGTACGACCTGACTACCGTGCTGAGCTACGATAATTCCGTGGTAGAGGTTTACCTGGAGCGGGGAAAGATCTACTTCTCCCTGGGAGAAATGGACAAAGCGCTCCGCGAATTCGAACGGGCGTTCTTCTATTCACACGGCAAAAAAGCCGATATCCTGAGGTACAGAGGGCTCGTACTGATGGAAAAGGGGCAATATTTCCAGGCGGCGCGATACCTGAGCAAAGCGGTAGAACTTGGAGATGAGGAAGCCAATCATCTTCTGATGGCTCCTCCTTTCTACAATTCGCTGGGTTTCAGCAAAGATCCCTACAATAACTTTTAAAAAACAGCTCAGGCTTCCCCTTTTGCTGCCTTTTCCATCTCTTCTTTCAGGTCGTCCGACAGCTCTTTGCACAGCTCCCCTATCCTGGCCGCCGCTTTCCGGTCCCCGGTCGCGCTGACGAGCGTCTCGGAAATCCCCTGCATGATCTCTATATAGAAACGTTTCATCTCGAAAACTTCCATCTGCTTGGTCCAGAGGTCGATTTTCAGGGTGCCTTTGTGATAGTGGTCCCAGACGGCAATGGCTATCGCGCGCGTATCGCTGATCCCTTCGTTAGGATTGTCGGTGGCTTCCCAGTGGATATTTTCCGGGACCCTTTTGTCGTCAAGCTCTA
>MEDT01000152.1 GCA_001724175.1 Cytophagaceae bacterium SCN 52-12
TACATTCATTTTCAATGCTGACGACGCCACCCTGACCGGGGAGATCGAAAAAAGACGCCTTCCTGCCGCGATGCTGCCTGTTTCTCTGAAAACCGGGCAGGCTCCCGGGGGATTTCTTTCGGAAGGAAAGCTGAACTTCAGGATACCGGGGCGTATAGAGAACTATGAAATTGCGTTAAGCGATCTGCCCGTCAAAGGTCCGCACAACTATCTCAACGTGATGTGTGCCGTGCTCGCAGCCCTGCAGGCCGGCGCTTCGACCGAAAGCATAACCGGTGCATTGGGTACGTTTCAAAATGCACCGCACCGTCTCGAAAAAGTAGCGACGATCAGGGGAGTCGAATACGTCAACGATTCAAAGGCCACTAATGTCGATTCGGTATATTATGCCCTGCAAAGCTTCGATTCGCCGATCATTCTGCTCCTGGGCGGTGTAGATAAAGGAAACGATTATAGCGCCATAAAAGAGCTGGTAGCAGGTAAAGTAAAAGGTGTGGTAGCGCTCGGCAGGGACAATGCCAAGCTGGAAGCCTATTTTAAAGACCTGACGCCGGCTTTCTTTTCGACCGACGACCTTGATCGTGCCATTGCCAAGGCAAGCGAATGGGCTGTTCCCGGCGACGTGGTCCTGCTTTCGCCTGCCTGCGCAAGCTTCGACCTTTTTAAAAATTACGAGGACCGCGGCAACCGGTTCAGAGAAGCGACTTTAAAACTAGCCTGAATCTCTTTCGACATGGATGCGGATAACAATACCAACAGCAGCTTCGCGGTAAAAAGCTGGATCGCCCGTAATCTCAAAGGGGATAAGTACATATGGGCAATTGCGATTACAATACTCCTGCTCAGCATACCGTTTGTCTATAGCTCAAGCGTGCAGGAAGCCTACAGGCTGCGCGGCGGCAATACGGAGTATTACCTGTACAAGCACATAGCGCACATTGTAGCGGCTTTAATGATCATGTTCCTGGTACACCTGGTGCCGTATACAAAATTCATACGCTTCACACGCCTCGGGGTGTTCATTTCTATTCCTCTTCTCCTCCTTGCGGTCTTCGCGGGCTCGTCGGTAAACGACGCCGCGCGCTGGATCGAGATCCCGCTTGTCGGCTACAGGTTCCAGCCTTCCGAATTCGCCAAAATTGCGCTGATCACCCACCTTGCGCTGGTACTGGCCCGGCATATCAAAGGCGGCTGGACGCCCAAAGAGCTCCTGACAGAGCCTATTCTGCTTATCGGAGCTATCTGCTTCCTGATCGCGCTGAGCAACGTATCGACCGCCGCGCTGCTGGGCGCCGTGTCGTTCATGCTGCTTTTCGTGGGTAAAGTACCGATCAGGTACCTGGCTTTTGCCGCCGGGATACTGGTCTTCGTCGCCGGCCTGGCCATCGCGTTTAAAGCCGGCACCCGGACAGGCACCGCCCAAAGCCGTATCAAAACTTTCATGAACAAGGATAGCGTCGCCTACCAGTCGGAACGGTCCTACATGGCGATGGCAGGCGGGGGATTGTTCGGTAAAGGAGTTGGTAAAAGCACAGAGAGGCGGTTTCTTCCCGAATCAAACAAGGACTTTATCTATGCCATCACGGTTGAGGAAGGCGGGACGCTCGTAGGCAGCATATTGATTTTTCTTTACCTGGCCCTGCTGTACCGTGGCTTACAGGTGATCAAAACAGCACGAAAGCCGTTTGGAGGGCTGCTGTCGATGGGACATACCATCGGCATCGTCTTCCAGGCGCTTTGTACCATGGCCGTGACGGTGGGGCTTCTGCCTGTAACGGGCCAGAACCTGCCCCTGTTCAGCCTCGGCGGAAACTCCATGATACTGACCGCGCTGGCTATGGGCATGATCCTGAGCGCCAGCCGGGGCGAATTTGACGAAGTGAATGTTTAGGATAAAACACAGGCATTATATTGGACACTGAAAATCCCCGGATCATCATCAGCGGCGGAGGCACTGGCGGACATATTTACCCTGCCATTGCTATTGCCAACGCGCTCAGGGAGATCAGCCCGGGAACGCAGGTGCTGTTTGTCGGCGCTTTAGGCAAAATGGAGATGGAAAAAGTTCCCAAAGCAGGATACGGGATCGTCGGGCTGCCCATAGCCGGCCTGCAGCGAAGCCTTTCCCCCTCCAACCTTCTCTTTCCCTTTAAACTGGTCAGGAGCCTCTGGAAAGCACGGCAGGTGATCAGGGAATTCAATCCGCATGTTGCGGTAGGGGTAGGCGGATTTGCCAGCGGACCGCTGCTTCAGATGGCATCCCTGGCGGGAATTCCCACCCTGATCCAGGAGCAGAATTCGTATGCAGGGGTTACCAACCGCCTGCTGTCCGCGAAGGCTTCCCGGATCTGCGTTGCCTACCCGGGTATGGAGAAATTTTTCCCGAAAGAAAAGATACTGCTCACCGGCAATCCTGTGAGAAAGGACATCATAGACATTTCGGGCAAAAAGGAAACCGCCCTGGCTCATTTCGGCTTGTCCGGCTCGCGGAAAACGCTATTTGTCATGGGCGGCAGCCTGGGGGCCCGCAGCATCAACGAGAGCATTGAAAGTTCGCTGCCGCTACTTACCGGACAGGACATCCAGGTGATCTGGCAGACCGGGAAGCTCTTTACCGACAGGGCCCGGCAAACCATTGATCAGCTACAGCTGGGGCATCTTGTAAAAGCCTTTGACTTCATTTATGAAATGGACCTGGCTTACGCGGCGGCAGATGCAATAGTGTCGAGAGCGGGCGCCCTGTCGGTCTCCGAGATCTGCCTCGCCGGCAAGCCGGCTATCCTGGTCCCCTATCCTTATGCTTCAGAAGACCACCAGACCAGCAACGCGCAGGTTCTCGTTTCGGAACAGGCCGCCTTACTGGTCAGGGACAGCGAAGCCGGCGGGCAGCTCGGACAAAAAGCGGTGGAGCTCATAGAAAACGAGGAGCTCAGGAAGACGCTGTCCGAAAACTGCCGGTTACTCGGTTTCCCCGACGCGGCCGTCCGGATCGCTTCCGAGGTGCTCCGCCTGGCTTAGACGATGCTCTTTCTTCCTACTCCTCCTCAACGCCTTGCATCCCGGCACTTTTTAAACATCTTTAGCGTTAATAATACCTGGCACAGTTATTATAGCTTAAAGAGATAGTTATCTGGCGAAAGATGCTTCCCGGGAGGGTAATCTTTGTCCCCCGACCGGATTACGGGCATTATAGAGGATAATGAAGATAATCCCGGGCACATGTTTGTGGAAATTTAACCCCAGCGTAGCCTCACTGTCCCGGCAGCTCCCCTTTCGCAAGACTTCGATTCTTTACCCGAAATCATCAACTATTCCGGCGATATGGATATTTTCAAAATTCCCTGGCCCTGGTACATAGCCGGGCCGCTGATCGGCCTTACAGTTCCTGCCTTGCTGCTTCTGGGCAACAAGCCTTTCGGCATCTCTTCTTCTTTGCGGCATATCTGCGCGGCCTGCTTCCCGGCCAACCTGCCGTTTTTCAGCTACAACTGGCGGGATGAAATCTGGAATCTTCTCTTTGTCCTGGGAATACTGATCGGCGGCTATATCGGAGGGGTCCTTCTTGAAAATCCTGACGACATCGTGATAGCATCTCATACCCGGGAAGTGCTGAGCGGACTGAAAATAAACGATTTTTCGGGCTTGCTCCCTCTGGATCTTTTCTCTACCGAAAACATCCTATCCGCGAAAGGGCTCGTATTTCTGGTAGCGGGCGGTTTCCTGGTCGGTTTCGGAACCAGGTATGCCGGCGGCTGCACATCGGGCCACGCCATCATGGGTCTCTCTAACCTTCAATGGCCTTCCCTGGTGGCTACCATTTGCTTTATGGCCAGCGGCATCCTGACTACTTTTTACATTATCCCGGTCCTTCTGAAATTCCTTCTTTAACCTATGGCTTTCCAATACAGCAACGATCTCGGCGAATCCGACGAATTTGTAAGGCATAAGCCTTATACGTCGGCCAGGAACAGCACCGGCCTGAATTTCGTCTATCTCCTCCTGGGCACCCTGTTCGGCTTCATTTTTGTCAAAGCCGAAATCGTCTCATGGTTCAGGATACAGGAAATGTTCCGGTTCGACTCTTTCCATATGTACGGCGTGATCGGCTCCGCCGTCGTTGTCGGCGCCCTTTCCGTTCAGATCATCAAAAGGCTCAAGCTCAAAGCTTTCAACGGGGAAACCATTTCAATAGCCCCGAAAACCTTCAACAAAGGCCAGATCTACGGAAGCCTGCTGTTCGGTATCGGCTGGGCCATTACCGGCGCCTGTCCGGGCCCGCTTTTCGCGCAGATCGGGGCCGGCTACCTGGCAGTGACGGTCACCCTGCTGAGCGCCCTGCTGGGTACCTGGGTATACGGGTATGTAAGGCACAGGCTGCCGCATTGAGATGAAGAGTCAATGTGATGACGAGGTTTTATTCGTACAGGAGCTTGCAGCTCTCCTTTCGAAGGAACATTCCAGGCACCAGCGCGACATGATTGTAAGCTGGATCGGTACTGATGCTAAAAAAATATCGGCTGCCATATACGTACTCTGCCACCATTCCTACCGCGACGTCCAGCGCGTGGCATGGGTCATCAGCGCCGTAGCGGAAAAGCATCCGGAGCTGGTAGCCCCGCATTTGAAAACACTGGTTCTGCGGCTGGGCAGAACACCGCTTCCCGATGCTGTAAAACGCAATATAGTACGCATACTTTCCTTTGTTCCGCTACCGGCCGAAGCACATTCTGAAATCGTGCACACCTGCTTCGGCTACTTGTATGCTGCACACGAGCCTGTTGCTGTCAGGGTTTTTGCGATGTCTGTGCTCTACAGGCTTTCAGGCGCCTATCCTGAAATCAAAACGGAGCTGAAGGAGCTTCTGGAGCTTGAATTGGAGAAAATGCCTTCACCCGGGATAAAAAGCCGGGCTCAAAAAATTCTTTCCCAACTGAGAAAACCGGGATAAGCATTAAATTTGAGCCGGTTTATCTTTATGCCCGTATGAGAAAAAGACTTACTAAAGTTTTCGGCGGCCAGCTATCGGGTGAGGAGCATGTGATCCTGCCCGGTCACCTTCCCCTGAGCGTTGTCCTAAAATCGGGCCACACGCTGTTCGGAAAGCTGCTGAGCCAGACCCGGGAAAGAATCGAAATTACGGATAACCGCTTCCACAGGCACGCACTTGATATCAAAGATATCGACGTGGTCGTCTTTGACTACCCTTCTACTTACTAGCCGGATATCGCATGCTTACCCACCTGTTCATCAGAAACTATGTACTCATCGACGGCCTGGAGCTGGACCTGTCTCCCGGGCTCACTATCATCACCGGGGAAACAGGAGCGGGAAAATCGATCTTGCTGGGTGCAATCGGCCTGTTGCTCGGCCAGCGTTCCGAGTCGAGGGTGCTGTTCAGCAACGATACAAAATGTATCATAGAAGGGACGTTTGATATTTCGGGATACAAGCTCGAACCGCTCTTTGCCGCGGAAGAGCTGGATTATTCCGCCGTTACCATCATCCGAAGGGAAATCACCCCGACAGGGAAATCCCGTGCCTTTATCAATGATACGCCCGTTACGCTCGATCTGCTCAGGCGGATTACCGGACAGCTTGTCGATATCCATTCCCAGCACGATTCGATCCTGCTGGGTAACGGCGCCGTGCAGGTTGAATTGCTCGATGCTTTTGCCGGCAACGAGCAAAAGCTGACCGGCTACCGGAAGGCGTACGAAGCATACCGGAAAGCAGAAGAGTCGCTTGCCCGCCTGAAAGAAGAAGCCGGCCATATCCGGAAAGAGCATGACTACAACCTCTTCCTGTGGCAGGAGCTGGCTGCTGCTGATCTGCAGGCCGGCGAAATCGAAGCGCTGGAAAACGAGCTGGGTATCCTCGAAAATGCTTCGGAGATCAAATCGAGGTTTCATGGTATGCACCAGCTTCTCGACGGGCAGGAAATATCGGTCCTCTCTCTTTTGAATGAAGCATCCCAGATGGCCGGCCAGGTCAACCGCCTGGTACCGGCTTACGAGGCGCTTTTTCAGCGCCTGGGCAATACGCTGCTGGAGCTGAAGGATCTCACATCCGAAATAGAGGACATCGCCGAAAACGTGGAAGTAAACGAGGAGCGGATCTCCAGGGTATCTGAACGGCTTGACCTGCTCTACCTGCTGCTGAAGAAGCATCATTCCGAGGAGATCCCGGAGCTGACGGAGATCAGGGACCAGCTCAGGCAAAAGATCGACAAATTTGAGAACCTGGATGCAGAGCTGCGTGAAGCTGCACAGCATATGGAATCGGCGCGGGCGCTGATGCTCGAAGCCGGGAAAATCCTGTCGCAGGCGCGCAGGGAAGCTGCCCCGCGTTTCGAAAACCTGGTTACCGGCATTGCGCGGGAGCTCGGGATCACCCACGCCGTATTTACCGTGGCGCTGTCGGACGCGGGCGTTCCGGGAGGAAGCGGGCTGAACCGGATAGAATTCCTGTTTTCAGCCAACAAAGGGCTGGCTCCTCAGCCTCTGAAAGCGGTGGCTTCAGGCGGAGAATTTTCCAGGCTTATGCTGGCGTTCAAATACGTGGTTGCAGGAAAAAAACAGCTTCCTACGCTCATATTCGATGAAATCGACAGCGGCATATCCGGCGAAATCGCAAGGAAGATGGGCGAAATACTGAAGCAGATGGGACGCAGGCACCAGCTTATCGCCATCACTCACCTTCACCAGATAGCAGCGTTCGGGAACGAGCATTTGTATGTTTATAAGGACGACAGCAGTGACACGACGGTAAGCAAGATCAAACGGCTTTCCGACGGTGAGAGGGTCCAGGAGCTGGCGCAGATGATAGGCGGCCGCAACCCTTCCGAATCCGTCATTGCCAATGCCCGGGAACTGCTCGAAAAATCGCTTTAGAGCGCTTAATTCCTTATCTTTGCCTGAAAGATCGGTTCTTACTCTTATCAAACTTAAAGTTCAGGCACAGATCATGGCGAACTTCAGAATTTATGCTTTCCTGGCACTGACGGCATTGGCTTTTACAGCATGCGGCCCGGGTGAAAAAAAGGACTTCGAAGTCCTTGACGGTGAAATACTCGACATTCACGACGAAGTGATGCCAAAGCTTGAAGACCTGAATCATTACGCCGAGGAAATACGGTCCAGGATCGTTCAGCTCGACAGCCTGCAACAGGAGGGCGCCAGCAGCAACACGCTTGCCGAACAGCGCCTCAAAGCCAACGATCTGCTGGTTAAGCTCCACCTGGCCGACAGCCTGATGTGGGACTGGATGCGCGCCTACGAGGCAGATTCGGCCAAAGCGCTTCCCGATCCGGAAGAAACGCTCAAATACTTCCAAAATGAAAAAGCTAAAATCCTGGAAGTGAAGGAAAAAACAAATGCCAGCATCAGGGAAGCACAAAACTTCCTGGAAAACTAACCCGGGCTTTAAAAGAAAAATTGCATGATGCTTTCGATAGCCAGGACATTCCTGCTCTTTTCGGCAATTCCCGCTCTTATCCTGTCATGTAGCGGAGGAGGAGAAAAAAAACTTCCCATCATGGGAGAAAGAGACTGGACAGAGCGACAGGTAGATGGGAAAACAGTGATCGACACGGTTTACCACAGTATACCCGCGTTTTCATTTACCGACCAGTATGGCGATACGATTACGGAAAATAATGTGGAAGGAAAGATCTATATCGCGGATTTCTTTTTCACTTCCTGCCCGACGATATGCCCGGTCATGAAAAAAAATATGCTGAAGGTATATAAGAGCATCAACGGGATGAGCGATGTAGCCATTCTTTCTCATACGATCGACCCCTCCCACGATACGCCTGAAGTATTGTTGAAGTACGCGACCGACCTTGGTGTTACCGGGCACCAGTGGCTTTTCCTGACCGGCCCCAAATCCGGTATATACGGGATCGCCAACAGCTATTTTGTGGCTGCCAACGAAGACGGGGCAGCACCCGGCGGCTTTATCCACAGCGGTGCCTTTACGCTCGTCGATAAGGAAAAAAGAGTACGGGGAGTTTACGACGGGACAGACGAAGAAAAGGTCGGAAAGCTGATCAGCGACATACAAATCCTCAGGAAAGAATACGAAACCAGGTGAATTATCTGCAATGTTTGCTCTTATCAGGACTCGCTTCTGCGGCGATATCATGCAGATCGGCTGAAGAGCTCAAGCGTGACCAGTACTTCGTCGAAGGAGAGCGGCTTTACGGCGTTTATTGCGCCAACTGTCATCAGCCCGGCGGAGAGGGCATGGCGAACCTGTATCCGCCGCTGCATTTCCCTAAAGATAAAGGAAGGTTCATCCAGGTAGCCAGGCACGGAATAGACGGCGAGATAGAGGTAAACGGCCAGGTATACAATCGCCCTATGCCTGCCAATCCCATGCTGACCGATCTTGAAATAGCTGAAATCACTACTTTTATCTACAACAGCTGGGGTGGAGAAAGCGTGTATACGCCGATAGACAGCGTCAGGAGCGCTTTAAGGAAATTTTCAAAGGGGGTAGACCTGAGAGCAGGAAGCCCGAAATAATTTACTGCATGGTAACGATCCCCGTTACCTTTCTCAGCGACATCTCCGAGAAGTCCTGCCGGGCGTCCAGGCCGGTCCCGTTGATCACATCGGATGTACGCTTCCGGACGATCCTGTTCGGTTTATCGTTATAGACCTTTCTTGTAACGGGGTTCCAGTTCAGCTCGGAAGTATACAGGTATTCCTGCTTGAGAATGCTGACCACTATCACATTGCCTGTAACGACGTAGATGTTTTTGGCGTTGTCATAACGCCCGGAGTCTGATCTGACGGTAGTGATCTGGGTGCCCAGCGAATCATAGAACACAATGTTGACCGAGTCGGGAAAAACTTTATCGCCGTTGAGATACCGCAGCTGGACCGGGGTAGTCATCTCTACATTTACCTTGCCTTTTTCGCTGTATTTGACGCCTACATCAAATATTTCCTCCTGCGGGCCTTCATATCGCTGAAAAGGCTTCTTCTCTTCCCTCGCACAGCCCCAGATACAGACGGAGACGCCATAAAGCAAAAGCGCCGCATTACAGAACCTCTTGGCAACAGAGCTTAGAAAAAAGAACATGTCAACAGCAATATTTCGGCAGCCCTGCCTTAGTCGAGGCGCGGCTTGACAAACCAGTTATCGACAAATGCCCAGGCGACAGTCATACGAAGATATCTTTCACGAATGGAATTGGGCGAGACCACACCTCTTTGTCCGCCGGTAAACGCAAGGCTAAGCATGCCTCCTCCTCCCCGACCGATGGGCAGGCCTAACCCCAGCGTCACGTTCGTCTCGTTGATCCGGGTGCCGCTCGGCGCATACTGGCTTGGGCCGAAATTAAATCCGGCACGGTAAGAAACCAGGTCAAGATACCGCTGCGACCTGATGCTGGGGATCCATTCGGCGCCAAAATAATACCTTCCGTTGCTGGCGACCTGGTTGCTTTCCGGGTTTCCGAAAGACCGGTACGAATTCCAGTCCGTATACTCATAGTCAGCCGAAACAAGCAGCTTGAACGGCAGCTCCAGGCTTGTCCCTACCCTGAACTGGTAAGGCATGTCGATGTATCCTTTCACGTCCTTCTGCAGGGTATCGGGGTCGTAGTTAGGGAGCGGGAAAGAATTCTGCGACAGCTCGTATACTGTCGATTTTTTGGCAAAAAGAAAATTCCCGTAAGTATAGGTCCCTCCCACGTTCAGGAGCACTTTATCTTTTTTGAGCGGGAGCCGGACAGCAACCCCGCCCCTTCCGCTTACGTTCTTCACATTCAGCTTCTCATTGATACCGACCGTATTGTCGTTGTCATCGCCTGTAATTACCGATACCTCGCTCGACTTGTTGATATTCCCGAAAAGGTAGAAAATATCCATCCCGATGTTGACATACTTGCCGATCGCAAAACCGTTCGTCCACGCCACCCGGTTGATAGCTCCCTTCCCCGAAAAGCTATAGATCGTAGGATAATTGGTTCCCGCCACCATACTCTTCGAGTTGGTATTGTAATCGACGTAGGAGTAAGGTTTTATAGATACCCCCGACGACCACCTGGGCGTTATGGGAAAAGAAAGCGCTATATGGGAAAGGTTGGCTGCCAGATCCTGCTGGGCGGCGCCGGCGGCGGTAACGTCTTTCAGCTGGACCGTGCCGCCGAATTCAAAAGAAGTAAAGCGTGTCCTGACCAGTAATGCAGGATTAAGGCCGTTCAGCTGCTTCCCGTTAAAGAAGTTGCTGCTCACTCCCGCCCCACCTGTGCCTTCATTCATCGAAAAAGCCGTTCCCTGCAGATCTCCGACACCGAGTATGGAATAAGGAGAATTCCCGATCCCCTGGGCGCAGACCTCCTTTGTCGTTGCCAGACACACCAGTACAAAAACAAAGCGGAAACTATATTTCAATTTTTTAGTATCAGACGTCATTATATTGTAAAATTCTGTTCAACCCGATCAGTACCAGCTCAGGGACTGCAAATATGGGGAGTTTAAGACGACTTTCAAAGAAGCCGAGATCTCCGCCGCACATCACCACCTTTGCATCCGGGTACTCCCTGCGGTAGGCGCCGGCCATTCCTTCGATCTCTGCGATCATCCCGTTCAGCACCCCGCTTTGCATAGCCGTTACAGTAGTTTTACCGATCAGCATTTTGCTATCGATCTCTTCTATAAGCGGCAGGCGGCGTGTGAACTCATGCATTGCCCTGAACCTCAACCGTAGTCCCGGCGCTATCGCCCCGCCCTGGAATACACCTCCCGCGTCTATTAAATCATACGTAATACAGGTTCCGGCATCTATTACGATCAGGTCCGACCCGGGATAGAGGCAGTTTGCTCCCGCAGCAGCAGCGAGCCTGTCTGCACCCAGCGTTTCGGGGGTACCATAATTGATACCGATAGGCATTGGCGTACTGTTGCTAAGACGCAGAACGGGGACATTTAGTTGCAGCGCATCGCTAAATTCCTCCAGGCTGTAGCTGACAGACGAAAAAATAATCCTGCGTGCCGGGGATGTTCTTACAGCTTCGATCATCTCTTCGAAGCCAAGGCCGGACCTACTCTTTATCAGCCGGTTATCGTCAAACCAACCTACCTTCGAATACGTATTTCCCGAATCTATTGCCAGTTCCATATAAGTGTGGTGCAAAACTCATTTTTTAAAGCGAAAAATACTAGGCGAAGTTTGTTTTTTTAATTTTTTATTTACCTTTGCAGTCAGAACCTCGTAATAAGTAGGTCTCATTTCCCTAGCATTTCCTGTTCTTATAATACCTATCGTTATTATTTAATGTTGTCCGATGGCATTTGCCACTAGCATAATCTGTTTGATTCTGCTTTCATATTCCCAATAGTTCTCACTTTATTCAATTATCCTGGGCAAACCAGCCGTTGCCCGCTACATTGTATGTTCTCATTAGATGATTTGAATCTGAAACTCCTTTCCGAGTTAAAAGAAATCGCTGAATCCTTTGGTATTTATAATTATAAAGGGCTTTCAAAAAAAGAAATTGCCCTCAAAATACTTGAAAAACAAAATGAAGGGGCTACCATAGTGGCAGAAGCCGAACCGGTAGCGCAGGAAGCTGTCGAAAAAAAGGCCGAACCGCCCGTAAGCGAAGCTTCGCCTGAAATCCCTGCTAAACAATCTGAAGAGCAGGGAGTTAAGAGAAAAAGAACCAGGATTGCCAAAAATGCCGGCGATTCGCCTGCTCCTGCACATGGTAAAATACCTCCCTCTTCCGGGCAATTCCAGAAAGAGAACAAGCCCAGGCATGCACCGGTAGCTGAAGCCGCTCCGCGCGAGCTGCCCGCCCCGGATCCGGCCATGGACGAGGAAGAGGCGGGGATAGATTTCCTGGATTCCCTGGAAGCCCCTGAGCTTATCGACACCTTCGATTTATACAGCGATATCGATCTTGACAGCGCCGATCTCATAGCGGAAACGCCGCCGGCAGCCGCTGCCGAAGAGTCTTCTGTCAAGGCCGGCAAGCAACAGCAGGCTGTCAAAAGTGACAATGACCGCTCCAGGGAAGAATACGCCGGGAAAATAAAGAAAAACTACAATAACTACGTCCGTGAGTTCGACGGCCTTATCGTAAATGAAGGGGTCCTGGAGATCATGCAGGACGGCAGCTACGGCTTTATGCGCTCGGCCGATTATAACTACCTGGCCAGTCCCGACGATATTTATGTATCCCCTTCGCAGATCAAGCTTTTCGGCCTCAAGACCGGCGACACGATCAAAGGCCAGATACGCCCGCCCAAGGACGGTGAAAAATATTTTGCGCTTCTCAGGGTCGAAACAGTAAACGGGAAAACGACCGAAGAGATCCGGGATCGTATTCCTTTCGAGTACCTCACGCCTCTTTTCCCGGAAGAAAGGCTCAATCTCAGCACAAAGCCCGATCTTTACTCAACCCGTATCCTGGACCTGTTCGCTCCTATCGGAAAGGGGCAGCGGGGTATGATCGTTGCACAGCCCAAAACCGGTAAAACCGTGCTTCTGAAAGAAGTAGCCAACGCCATTACCAGGAACCACCCGGAGGTATATCTCATCATCCTGCTTATAGACGAACGGCCTGAAGAAGTAACCGACATGCAGCGGAGCGTAAGGGCTGAAGTCATTTCCTCTACGTTCGACGAACAGGCTGACCGGCATGTGAAGGTGTCCAGCATTGTGCTGGAAAAAGCGAAGCGGATGGTCGAATGCGGCCATGATGTGGTGATCCTTCTCGACTCCATCACGAGGCTTGCCAGGGCGTATAACACCGTCGTCCCGTCGTCAGGTAAAATCCTCTCAGGGGGGGTTGACGCCAACGCGCTGCACCGCCCGAAAAGGTTTTTCGGCGCCGCCCGTAATGTCGAAAACGGCGGCTCCCTGACCATTATAGCCACGGCTCTTATAGAAACCGGCTCCCGGATGGATGAAGTGATTTTTGAAGAGTTCAAAGGAACCGGCAACATGGAGCTTCAGCTCGACCGGAAACTGTCCAACAAGAGAGTTTTCCCCGCTATAGATGTCATGACATCCGGTACCCGCAGGGAAGATCTGCTGCTCGACAAGGAGACGCTGCAGAAGGTCTGGGTATTGCGGAAGCATATGGCGGATATGAACCCGGTCGAGGCTATGGATTTCCTCCTGACCAACATGCGCGGCACACGCAACAACGAAGAGTTCCTGATTTCAATGAACCGGTAACGGTCGTTTATATTTTTTATTAAACCATTAAGGGATTAAGAACATCAAGGTCCCTTCTTAACTAATCTTATTCCTTAATGGTCAACTTTAAAAAAAGAGCCGCACATGCGCAGCTCTTTTTTTGTGCGTAAAAATATTTGCGTATACTAACGATCGAAATAAGTAATTCCCTAACTTCCCAAAGTTTATCCACATTTAACAACACTCTCATTCCAAGACAAATGAACAGCAGCAATTCTCTATGGATAGCCATTCTCGTAGTTTGGATCGCGGGATCGACCTGGTGGCATGTATGTAAAATCAAACTGCTGTGCCCGCTTCCATCCGCCAATGTGATCGCGGAGCCTGTTCCCGAGATCCCGCCGCTGAGCATTACCGACGGGGAATCGCTTGCACTGACCTCCCCGCAGAATTTTACGTTTGCAAGATCGGGCAGCAAAGCCGATATTTCCGGAATAAGTACTGAAGTCGACTCGGTAGGCGGGTACCTGCGGCGTTTC
>MEDT01000153.1 GCA_001724175.1 Cytophagaceae bacterium SCN 52-12
TGATGAAAACGGTATTCAAGATGAGGAATATTCATATAGCGTAACCACCAATCTGCCGCAACTTTCCATTAACCAAACCTTTACGGATTCTACAGGTGCCAGTGCCGTTATCCAGTGGGTTTATCACAAGTAAAAAATTCAAAAATAAGTCAGAAATAAACTCCGGTTGGCATTTATCTACCGGAGTTTTGTTTTTTATCTCGTTCGACGTCCATTACTTCACCAGCAATTGACATAGCTACAGCCTGCTCAGCTTAAAATACCCGTTCCTGATCTCGTCTTCAGGCTGTCCGTCTTCCGCTTCGGAAATCCTGATCGCCATTTCATTTTTTACGCCGGCCGGAAGCAAGTCTTCGATCTCGTAGATATCGTCTACATCGAGCGCATATTTATCATCGATATGGGCGGATAGATGCTCATTCCAGAAAATAGTTCTTTTGGCCTGCCCGATCGCATTGGCCAGGGAATCCGCCACTACAATCCGCTTGTAGTGATATTCCTCGAATTCGTTTTCCCTGTATCCTCCGAGGTTGATAAAATATAGCTTCAGCTCTCCGCGATCCGTGATCTCATCCCGCGGCACCACTTCCACCCGGTATCCCTCCACTTTTGTAACCGTACGATAAGCGTCGATATGCACTTTCGCGTCGGCTTCCGGCCAGAACTCCAGGATAGCAGGCACAAAATCCTTCAATTCGTTCCCGATAGCAAAAAAGATGTCGTGCTGCTCCGTATGCCTTCCGGCGGGTTTGCACCCTAACAGCATCATATATAATTTCATAAGGATCGGCCGATATTTCTGAGAGCGTTTCAGCGGATATGCAATTAATAAAAATCGCTTGTACCGGAAAAAAATTACCGTAATAAATTCATTCCCCCGCACCATACGGACCGGGGCAACGGGCTGAAGCCCGTTGCTACAATATGGGACGATGCTATGCATCTTTGATTGTTAATACCCAATACGACAACAAACTACAGTTATCTACCTGTTTTTGATGACACTTTCCTATCCTGTCCGGGACAAACAAAATCCTCACAGAGCCGTAGGCTCGACACATATTGTTGCGCCGGATTTTAATCCGGCAACCTCAAGGCATATTTATCTATACCGGCATATTTATCTATACCGGCACATTTATCTATACCGGCACATTTACCTATACCGGCTCCTGAAACAAAAAGCGATCCTCAAATTCAACCTTAAAATCCTCTAAGATGCCGATGTATTCCTCTTTAAATGTCTGCTTCCTGTGATGTTCTTCCTGATTTTGAATGTAGCGGTACACATTTTTGACCTGCGACCGGCTATAAGAAAATGCACCATATCCCTCCTGCCATTCAAACCGGACAGGGGTCAGTCCATGATCATTAATATATTTTGAAGACCTCGCTTTCACTTTTTTCATTAACTCGCTTACGGAAACAGCCGGTTTCACCTCTGCAAAACAATGCACGTGATCCTCAACACCATTCACAATGATTACTTTACCTCCACTTTCATTGATCAGATTACCGATTACGCCGAATAGGGAAAACTTCCAGCTGGCTTGTATGACAGCCTTGCGATATTTGACCGCAAAAACGAAATGCAGAAAGATTTGATGATAGGTATTAGCCATAAAATATAGAGTATAGTACGAACAAAATTTAAACGATCGCTGATGTCCTTTATTGTTTATTTTCCAAAATGAATCGAGCCTACGGCTCTCTGATTCATTAAACAACATCATCATTGTCAACGGGCTGAAGCCCGTTGCTACAATATGGATCGATGCTACGCATCTTTGATTGTTTATACGCTAAAGCAAGGCGACTACAGACTACTTGCTTTTGATGACGGAAGCCCCCTATCCTGCCCGGAATAAACGAAACCACAGAGCCGTAGGCTCGACCAATATTGTAACGCCGGATTTCAATCCGGGGGCCGGTGGGAGGCAGGCGAGGACGGCAGCAGTGACGGGAGCAGCGGGCAGGAGCGGGAGCGGCGGGAGGTGGCGGGAGCAATGACGGCGATAACGACAGCACCGGCAGGTACCGGCGCGACGAAGGAGAGAGAAAGAAATACACAGGCGGGCCGGCCAGGCGATCATCCAGGCCGGCAAAAACCTTGCAGCATATACAGCAATATACAAAACCTGATTAAATTGCGCGTCCTTTAATACAGCAGCATTATGGCCACGGAAGAAACCAAAGAAACTAAATCGTTGAACTTCATTGAAGAAATCATAGAAAATGACCTTTCAAATGGAAAGTACGACTCTATCATTACCCGGTTTCCGCCTGAACCCAATGGCTATCTTCACATCGGTCACGCCAGCAGCATCGTTCTGAACTTCGGGTTAACGGAGCGATACAAAGGCTATACCAATCTCAGGTTTGACGACACAAACCCGGTTACCGAAGAAACCGAATACGTAGAGGCCATCAAGGAAGACATACGATGGCTGGGATTCGAATGGGAGAACGAATTGTACGCCTCCGATTACTTCGACACGCTTTACAGCTACGCGGTTATCCTTATCGAAAAAGGCCTGGCCTATGTAGACGACAGCTCTTCAGACGAAATAGCCCGGCAAAAAGGAACTCCTACCACTCCCGGGATGGACAGTCCTTTCCGCAGCCGCACCAGTGCTGAAAACCTCGCTCTTTTCGAGAGAATGAAAGCCGGCGAATTCCCCGATGGCAGCAAGACGCTCCGGGCCAAAATCGATATGGCGCATCCCAATATGCTGATGCGCGACCCGGTCCTTTACCGTATCAAACATGCCCGTCACCACCGTACGGGCGACAAATGGAAGATATACCCGATGTACGACTTTGCGCACGGGCAAAGCGACTCGATCGAAAAGGTGACTCATTCGCTGTGCACCCTGGAATTTGTCCCCCACCGCGAGCTGTACAACTGGCTGATTGAAAACCTTGGCATATACCCGTCCCATCAATACGAATTTGCAAGGAGGAATGTCAACCATACCATCACCAGCAAGCGGAAGCTGATGCAGCTGGTCAACGAGAAATACGTTTCGGGGTGGGATGACCCCCGTATGCCGACCGTCGCCGGAATGAGAAGACGCGGCTATACGCCGGAAGCCATACGCGACTTCGTGGAGCGGATCGGCGTTTCGAAAAGAGAGAACAGCGTCGATCTCAGCCTGCTCGAGTTTTGCGTGCGCGAGCATCTCAATAAAATAGCATTGCGGCGAATGGTGGTGCTCGATCCCCTGAAAATCGTCATAACCAATTTCCCGGAAGGAGAAACAGAGATCTGCCGGAGCGAAAACAATCCCGAAGATCCTTCTTCAGGAGACCGTGAAGTTCCCTTTACCCGTGAAATTCTGATAGAAAAGGACGACTTCATGGAAAACCCGCCGAAGAAATACCACCGGCTCTCACCGGGCCAGCATGTCAGGCTGAAAAGTGCGTATATTATACGATGCGACGAGGTGATCAGGGATGCCGAAGGGGAAATCACAGAAGTCAGGTGCAGCTATATCGAAAACAGCAAAAGCGGGCAGGACACCTCCGGTGTTGCCGCCAAGGCCACCCTCCACTGGGTTTCCGCCGCCCACGCCATCCCGGTGGAGGTCCGTCTTTATGACCGGCTCTTCCTGGTGGAAAACCCCAGCGAAGGAGAGGGCGACTTTAAAGATCATATTAATCCTGCATCACTGAAAACAGTAACCGGGTATGCCGAGCCGGCGCTTGCCACCGACTCCCCGGGCGCTCATTTCCAGTTTCTCCGCCTGGGCTATTTCTATGCAGATAAAGATTCAGCGCCCGGGCGCCTGATTTTCAACCGTACCACTACGCTCAGGGATAATTTTGCCAAGACAGTACAAAAGTAGTTTTGTCATAAAGGCTTCCCGTGATTAACCTATTCGGATACGCGCTGTCCGGAACAGATTTCTTCATTCAGGAATAATATAAAAGACAGCAGCTTCCCCGAAGCAAAGTCCTAAATTAGCCTTCCATTACTCACAGATTACCAATATGGATTCCAGAAGAGAATTTATCAAGAAAGCCGCGATGTTGTCGGGGACTGCCGGCCTGATGACCATGCTCCCCCCTTCTATCCAAAAGGCGCTTGCGATCGATCCTGAAAAAGGCACGACTTTCCTGGACGCGGAGCATGTCGTGATACTGATGCAGGAAAACCGGTCGTTCGATCACAGCTACGGCTCCCTGCAGGGAGTACGCGGCTTCAACGACCCGAGGGCGATGATGCAGCCGGACCGGAATAAAGTATGGCTTCAGAAAAACGACGCCGGACAGACCTACCTGCCCTTCCGCCTGAACATACACGATACCAGGTCGACCTGGATGCAGGCGCTTCCCCACTCCTGGGAAAATCAGGTAGATGCGCTTAATAAAGGCAAAATGGACGGGTGGCTTGAAAACAAAAAATCCGGGAATAAAGACTACCAGGAGATGCCCCTTACGATGGGATACTACAACCGCGAGGACATCCCCTTCTATTATGCCTTCGCCGACGCCTTTACCGTCTGCGATCAGAATTTCTGCTCTTCCCTGACCGGGACCACCCCCAACCGGCTCTATCTCTGGTCGGGCACGATCCGCGAAAAGCAGGACTTCGAGTCGAAAGCCAATGTGCACAACGCCGATGTGACCTACCAGAAGGAAGCGAGCTGGACAACCCTGTCCGACCGCTTCGAGGACGCCGGTATTTCCTGGAAAATTTACCAGAATGAGCTGAGCATAGATGTGGGTTTTGAAGGGCCAGAAGAAGAATGGCTGGCCAATTTCACCAACAACCCGCTGGAATGGATGAAACAGTTCAACGTCTGGTATTCAAAAGGACTCCAGGATCACCTGCCGGTAGCTCTGAAAGAGCTTCCCGGGAAGATCGAACGGCTGGAATCGCAGCTGAAACAGGCGAAAGAGAACAGCGAGGATACGACCCAGCTTCAGAAAATGCTCAACTGGGCTAAATCCGACCTTAAAATCGCCCGGGAAGTCGCGCTCAGGTACCCGCGCGAAAATTTCGATAAGCTCAGTAAAAGAGAGCAGAACCTTCATAAAAAAGCATTCACTGACAACTCCGGGGATCCTGACTACCACAAGGTCACGGAGGTAAAATATGACGATAACGGTGTTTCCCGTACCATGTACCTGCCTAAGGGAGATATTTTTCACCAGTTCCGGCAGGACGTCAGAAACGGGCAGCTGCCTACCATCTCGTACCTGGTAGCCCCGAAAAACTTTTCCGATCACCCCGGAGCGCCATGGTACGGTGCGTGGTACATCTCCGAAACACTCGACATCCTCACCCAAAACCCGGATGTATGGAAAAAAACCATCTTTATTCTCTGCTATGACGAAAACGATGGCTATTTCGATCACGTCACACCATTTTTCCCGCCCAGACCCGGCGACGACCGGTACGGTAAAGTAAGCGGTGGGATCGACACATCGGTCGAAATGGTCAACATGAAGCATGAGCTGCAGCGTGTACGCACAAACGCAGAACGTGTGTCCAGAGACGGCCCGATAGGCCTGGGTTTCAGGGTTCCGCTGGTGATCGCTTCCCCCTGGAGCAGGGGCGGATACGTCAATTCCGAGATATTCGATCACACTTCCATCGTGCAGTTCCTGGAAGTTTTCCTTACCCATAAAACAGGGAAGCCTTTCATCGAAGATAATGTCTCCGCTTGGAGACGTACCGTATGCGGCGACCTGACTTCCGTATTCAGGCCTTATAACGGGGAAAAAATAGATTTTCCGAAACCGGTAGACAAAATGCCCTTTGTCGAGGGGATCCATAAATCCCAGTTCAAAGAGCTCCCCAAAGGTTTTCGTGCGCTATCTGAAGAAGAAATCGGGCTTGTCAACCGGGCAGCGCCTGGCAGCGGGGCAATGCCCGGCCAGGAAAAGGGCACCCGTTCTTCCAATGCCCTTCCCTATGAATTGTATGCCGACGGGAAAACCCTCGGCGACAAATTGTTCGGCCTTACGCTGCAGGCGGGGAACAGGCATTTCGGCAAAAAATCAGCCGGCGCTCCCTTCCTTGTTTATTTATACGGGAAAGAATACCAGGTCAGGGCCTATGCCGTAAAGGCCGGTGACAAGCTTACGGATTCGTTTTCTTCCGACCTGTTTGAGAACGGGGAAATTCACATCGCCGTATACGGTCCCAACGGCTTTTTCCGCGAGTTCAAAACAGGCGGTCATTTCCCCGAAATAAGCTTGTCTTACAAAGCCTCTGCGAAAAGCGGCCGGCCGGGAGAGGAAGTAGTTTTCAATTTCCGGAATACGGACCAGAAAGCAAGAACGATCACCATACGGGATAACTGCTACGGCGCGGCAGAGCAAACCGTAAGCCTCGCAGGATCAAAAAGTAACCAGGTCCTGATCCCTCTTTCCGGGAGCAGGGGATGGTACGACCTGAGCCTGACATCTTCCGATATGCCGGGAAATTTTTTCAGGTTTGCAGGCAGGGTAGAAACCGGCCAGGATAGCCTCACAGACCCGTTTATGGGCGCCGTTTTATAGCCGGGAAAAATCTTTTTTAAAAAAAATTAAATTTTTCTTTAAAAAGATGTGACTAGGTTGTTACTTCGCCGTCATAATAATGAAGTTTTTCATAACGTTGAGTAAATCAGATATCCGTTTTTGACCTATCAGAAACGGATATTTTGTTTTCAGCCGTTCCCCTTCTTTCCAGGATCAGGTTTGTTTTTAATTCGAACAGCTTTTTTTCAAGGCCGACCTGGTAGATGTGCGGGTTGGTAAAACGCCTGGTGCCTTCGTAAATACTGCTCAGCTGCACCCGGGTCCGCTCCCTGATGTCTACTATGCCCGGAAGGTTATAAACCAGTGTGCCGTGCCGGTATACCGGTACCAGGAGATCTTCAGAAGTAAAGGTTTCGTCAAACGATCTCTGCTTGGTAAAATCGTAAGGATGGATCATCCGGACGGTATCCTCCAGCCCGAATTCCTCGTTATAGATCATGTCAGCGACAAAAACTCCGTTCTTCTTAAAACGGCGCACCTGGAGGATGCCCGGCGTCGATATCTTTACCGACTGCTCCGACAGCTTAAGCTTGTAATGCCACTGTCCGTCGGCGCCTCTTATTGCGGCAAGCTTGTAAACCCCGCCGAGCGCAGGCTGGTCATAGGCCGTGACGAGCTTCGTTCCTACTCCCCATGTATCGATCCGGGCTCCCTGCTCTTTCAGGCTTTTGATAATGTATTCGTCCAGGTCATTGCTGGCCACTATCGAAGCGTCTTTAAAGCCGTTTTCATCCAGGAGCTTCCTGCTTTCTATGCTCAGATAGGCCAGGTCCCCGGAATCAAGACGGATGCCCAGCAGCCTGTGACCTTTCTTTTCCAGCGCCTTCCCGACTTCTATCGCATTCCTGACTCCCTTCAGCGTATCATAGGTATCGACGAGCAGGATCACATTGTTGGGCATGTGCCCGGCGTAAGCCTCGAAAGAAGCTTTTTCGGAATCAAACGACATTACCCAGCTATGGGCATGGGTCCCTTTTACGGGTATGCCGTACGCTCTCCCGGCAAACAGGTTGGAGGTCGCATCAAACCCGCCGATATAAGCGGCGCGGCTGGCCGTTACCCCTCCGTCGGGCCCCTGCGCGCGCCGTAGTCCGAACTCCAGGAACTTGTCATCGGGTGCGACCAGTCTCATGCGCGCCGCCTTGGTGGCTACAAGCGATTGAAAGTTCACAATATTGAGCAGCGCTGTCTCCAGCAGCTGGCATTGAATAATAGGGCCCGTCACCCGTACCAGGGGCTCGTCGGGGAAAACCAGTGTCCCTTCGGGAACCGCATCCAGGTCGCAGCTGAATTCCAGGCTTTGGAGGTAATCGAGAAACCCGCTATCAAATAAAGGCAATTGGTCGGCGCCGCGTAATGTAGCAAGATACTCCAGGTCGGCCGGCCTGAACCGGAAATTATCCAGGTATCTGATCACGCTTTCAAGCCCGCACGAGACCGTGAACCCTCCCTGGAAAGGATGCTTCCTGAAATAAAGGTTGAAGACCGCCTGCTCCTCCGCTTTCCCGGTCTTCCAGTAGCCGTAAGCCATAGTCAGCTGATACAGGTCGGTCAGAAGCGCAGACCCTACATAGTTATTTTCCAATTTCTTAGTCGGTTATGCCGCCCCGGGTTAAAAAGAGAGGACGATGAACAAAAAAAGCTAATCAAAAAAAATTCCGCTTCAAAAGCAACTTTCGGTCATGCCGACCTATCATTTATTAAAGTCTGCCTGATCAATCCCGCAAAAAGGCAGGCGCCGCTCATCCTTTTGGACGACCATTTATGTAAAGAAAGGTTCTATGCATTACCAAGTACCATAATTTTGCTTCATAAGGTCGTATAAAAAGAAGATCTCATATCTATTAGCCATGAATTTTATAAAGTCTGTTACTGCGGCGGCCATTCTTTTTTTGTGCTGCAATGTCACGAAAGCACAAAGCGCCGGCAATGGCATCGGGGGTAAAGTGCGCCAGTCCAATCGCGAGGAAATACCTTTTGTCAATGTATTCCTCCTGAAAAGTACCGATTCATCTATGGTAAAAGGCGTGGCTGCCTCAGAAACAGGCGACTATCTTTTCGACAACGTACCGGCGGGAAGCTATCTGGTCATGGCAAGCATGGTAGGGTTTAAAAAAGGCTACAGCAGGCAGCTGAGCTATGACGGAACGAATATTACCGTTCCGGAGCTTTTGCTTTCGCCCGATGTGCAGTCGCTGGAAGAAGTGAAGGTCGTCGCCCTGAAGCCGTTTATAGAGCAGGAAGTCGACCGTACCATCATCAATGTGGAAAACAGCGCAGTCTCGGCCGGGTCGACCGCTCTGGAAGTGCTGGAACGCTCGCCCGGCGTGACGGTAGACCAGCAAAACGACCGGCTCAAGCTGCGCGGCAGAGAAGGGGTAATCGTACAGATCGACGGAAAACAGACTTACCTGTCCGAAGCTGAGCTGGTGAGCCTTCTGCGCAACACACCAAGCGATAACATCGAAAAAATAGAGCTGATCACCAATCCTTCGGCGAAGTACGACGCCGCAGGCAACTCCGGGATCATCAACATCAAGTTCAAGAAAAATAAAAACTACGGGACCAACGGCAATGTCAGCCTGGGATTCGGGATGGCGGACCAGAAAAAGCCGCGCGCCAACGGTATGCTGTCGCTCAACCAGAGAGAAGGCAAGATAAGCTGGAATGCCACTGCAAACGGCTTCCAGGGCAAAGGGTTCAATAACCAGCACATCACCCGCGTAATTCCCTTCGAGGGAAAGAATACGACTTTCAATTCGGTGTCCAAGAGCGACTGGACCTCCTACTTTTACAGCTACAAGCTGGGAGTTGATTATTATGTCGATAATAAAACTACCGTAGGAGCCATGTTTTCGGGCTTTGCGAATAAATGGGAAAACCCGTTCAGAACGACGAACTCGGATATACTCGATCACAGCCAGCAGCTGGAGCAAAGCTTCATAACTTCTATTGTAGCCTCGAATAAGACAAATAACCTGACCGCCAATGTTAACCTGAAGCACCAGTTTAACGACAAAGGCAAAGAGCTCACTTTTGACGTCGATTACGTCAGGTACAACCAGAAAGGCTACAATTTTATGGATACCCGCTACTCGCTTCCTGAAAACGGCTCGCCCCGTCCTGACGAAATACTCAGGAGCAATATGCCTGCCGTGATCAATATAGGGGTGGCAAAGCTTGACTACACGCAGCCGCTCGGAAAAGGAAAGCTGGAGACCGGCCTGAAATCAAGCTACGTTGCCTCCGACAACGACATGAGGATGGAGATCTTCGCCGACGTATGGCAGATCGATCCCAACCGCACCAACAGGTTCAAATACAGCGAAAATATCAACGCTGCCTATATCAATTACAGCGGTAAATTTTCAGAAAAAACAAAGTTCCAGCTGGGCGTAAGGGCCGAGCATACCCACAGTATCGGCAATTCCGTAACGCTCAGCCAGGTAAATGACCGGAACTATGTCAATCTTTTCCCCAGCGCCTTCATCTCTCATACCCTTGACAGCAGCAACGTGCTGAACCTGTCGTACAGCTATCGCCTCGACCGGCCTAACTACCAGTCGCTCAACCCGTTTGAATATTACCTCGACCCTTATACTTTCCAGCGGGGAAATCCTAACCTGAGGCCGCAGTATACGCACTCATTCCAGCTGGTGCACGTGTTCAAAAGCTTTCTCAATACCACGCTCGCTTACAGCCGCATCACCGACCTGATCGCCTCGGAAGTGCCCCAACTGGTCCCGGAGAAAAATATCACCTACGTAACACACGAAAACCTCGATCACCAGAATTACCTCAGCCTCATCGTATCGGCTCCTATTCCCGTTACGAAGTGGTGGAATCTTCAGCTGAACGCTACGGGTACTTACAACCAGTACAAGACCTTCTACAGGAATGCACCGTATGACGTAAGCATATTTTCTTACAACTTCTACGGGAACAATACCATCAAGCTTCCCAAAGAATGGTCGGTGGAAGCGGGGCTATGGTTAAACGGACCTAATATTTTCGGGCTGATCCGCACCAGTACGATGGGTTCGCCCAGCCTCGGGGTCCAGAAGAATTTCTGGAACAAGAAAGCCAATATCAAGCTCAATGTGCAGGATCCCTTTGCGTGGAACCGCTTTAAAGGGGAAACACATTTCGAAGATATCAACCTGAATATCTATAGCAAATGGCCTAGCCGCCAGGTAAGGGTGGCCTTTTCCTACCGGTTCGGTAACCAGAACGTAAAAACGCGTCAGCGTAGTACCGGCTCGGATGATCTTCAGCAACGCGCGTCGGGAGGACAAAATTAAACCGGCGCCCAAAAGACACTAATTCATACGATTAGTTTAGGTTAATAAGTTAAAAGCCCTTCCCGGATGAGGAAGGGCTTTTTTAGCTTCGACAGGCTCAGCTACCATTCGACAGGCTCAGCTACCATTCGACAGGCTCAGCTATCGCGTGATACCTGTTACAATTCATTTCTGTTCAGCGAATCGACCGCGTGCTGAGCGGCTCTTGCCGTGAAAGCCATATAGGTCAGAGATGGATTTACGCAGGACGAAGAGGTCATGAAAGCTCCATCGGTCACGTATACGTTGGGACACCCCCAAACCTGGTTATGCTTATTCAGGACCGAAGTTTTAGGATCATGGCCCATCCGGGCGGTTCCCATCTCGTGTATACCGATACCCGGGTTCTTGGTCAGGTCGTTTACTTTCTGGATATCCTTAATGCCTGCCGCATCCAGCATCTCGGCAGCATCGTTCACCATATCCTCCCTCATTTTCAGCTCGTTCTCTCCGTATGCGGCGTCAAAAACGACGAGAGGAAGTCCCCATTTGTCTTTTTTATCCGCAGAAAGCGTCATCCGGTTCTTCTCATCGGGCAGCATCTCGCCGAAGCCTCCCAGGTTCATCCGCCACGGTCCGGGCTGGCTCAGGCTGTCTTTGAAAGCTGCGCCGAAGCCTTTTTCGCTGGTACCTCTCGACCAGTTCGTCCTGTGTCCCCCGCCCTGGTAGCCGAATCCTCTCAGGTAGTCCCTCTTGTCATTTCCCCAGTTACGGTATCTCGGGATATAGATCCCGTTGGCCCGGCGCCCGAAATAGTATTTATCTTCAAGGCCTTCGAAAGACCCGTTCGCTCCTGCAGCCAGGTGGTGATCCATGATATTGCGGCCGAGCTGGTCGCTGTCGTTGCCAAGCCCGTTAGGGAAGCGCGAGGACTTAGAATGCAGCATGATCGACGCAGAAGCGATGGCCGAGGCGTTCAGGAAGATTATCTTTGCATAATACTCCCTTGTTTCCAGGGTATTCTGGTCGATGACCCTGACGCCCGTCGCTTTCCCGGCCTTCTCGTCAAAAATGACCTCCGAGACAATCGAATCCGGTATCAGCGTGAGGTTACCGGTACGCTCGGCTGCGGGCAATGTAGCGGCCTGCGTGCTGAAATAGGCGCCGTAAGGACAACCGCGCATGCACATGTTCCGGAACTGGCAGGACGCCCGTCCCAGGTCGGTGTGCACATCCGCAGCCTTGCTCAGGTTGGCGGTACGCCCGATAATCATTTTACGGCCGGGAAATTTCTTTTCTATAGACGCTTTCACTTCCTTTTCCAGGCAGGTCATGTCCATAGGCGGCAGGAACTGGCCGTCCGGCAGCACGTCCAGGTTTTCCCTCGACCCGCTTATGCCGGCAAATTTCTCGACATAGTCGTACCACGGGGCAATTTCCTTATACCGGACCGGCCAGTCGATGGAAATTCCGTCTTTTGCATTGGCTTCGAAATCAGCCTCGTTAAGCCGGTAGCTCTGACGTCCCCATAACAGTGATCTCCCTCCGACGTGGTAAGCCCGGATCCAGTCAAATCCCCTGGTTTCTATATAGGGGTTTTCCTTATCATTTTCGAACAGGTAGCGATGTTCTTCATTGGCAGTATACCCGGTGCGCATGCTGGCCCAGTACTCTTCCTTTGCCTGGGTTGTTACCCTGCCGCGGTGCTCCAGCTCCCAGGGAGCTTTCAGGGCCGTTTCATAACCTGTTATATGCTTGATATCCCTGCCACGCTCCAGCATCGCCACCTTCAGTCCTTTTTCAGTGAGCTCTTTGGCGGCCCATCCGCCGCTGATGCCCGAACCTACTACAATAGCATCGTAAGTGGCCTGCTTTCTGGCCTTCAAGTTCAAATTCATTGGTCAACAATTTATATTTCTAAATAGCCCAGGCTTTCTGCTCCTCCTTCAGATCGATGCAGCCTTCATACCTGCCCGGCACAGGAAGGTAGTCCAGGGCCAGTGTAGCGCCCACCTCTGAAGTAAAATATCCCAGCAGGGTCAGCTCTTTCATCAGAGCAAAAAACGGTACGCCCGGTTCCTCGAAGGATTGCTGCGATTCTTTGGCCTGGCTGCGCTTCTGGGCAGTTTCTTCCCTAAACCGGTAAGCATAATCTTCTGCTTCAGACAACAACTTTTCGCGTTCTTCAGGAGATGCCTTCAGAAATTCTTTTTTCGAAAGCTCTTCCAGCCCTTTCAGGAAGCTGTTCTGGTCTTTCGGGTAATAGCAATCCTTCAGCATCAGCTCGACAAACCCGCCCACCTTCGCATCCTTGGCCCCCGGCGTATCGGTGGCCGGCAGAATGGTCTCCGCTATCTCCGAAACGAGGTTCAGCTGGTCGGCCGAAAAACCGGTAAACTGTTCGCTGGCCGACTGCGTGCCGGGTGTACAGCCTTCAAGAAATGCTGTTATCGTCGGAGCGGAAACCAACCCTCCCATCAGAAGGGCAACCCGCTCCAAAGCATCACGTCTGTTCATATTGAAAAAAGGAATTGGTTAACAATCATCACAAAATTACATTGGATAAGTACAAAATAATTTAAATAAAAGGGATATTTAAAAAATAATGTCTGAATTTTCCGCAAAATTCAGACATACAGCAGGTTGCAGCCTCTTATATCGGAATTATCCAGCCGGCCGAGTATTTCGAAGGTACCGGAAGCGGTATCCGACCGCCCGACGTCCGAAGTTTCGATAAAAGCGCAGGAACCGAGGTTTCCCAAATCCACGATGTTAATACCGCCGGTCAGGCCGTCGGTGCGTATGGCAAAGGGATCGGTAATATCACGAATCAGCACTTTGAGCGTGTCGGAGTAGCTAAAAATACCGTTTTTCTGTGCATAC
>MEDT01000154.1 GCA_001724175.1 Cytophagaceae bacterium SCN 52-12
CAGCTCGGGGTGGGCGACGGGGATCAGGCTGCCGGGGTTCTGGGGCGTCCACCGGTCGAGCGCAGTCACAGAAGCATTCTGCTGACCGCTGAACACTTCGAGCTGCTGCCTGTTTTCGTTAAATAATTTATTCCCGTATGATCCCTGGAAGAAAACAGAAAGGTCCACGTTTTTGAAGGAAAAGCTGTTTGAAAGCCCCCCTTGAAATACAGGCTGGGCATTTCCTATCACCAGCCTGTCGTAAGTCTGGCTGATCACGCCATCCGGCACGCCGTCGGGCCCGCTTATGTCCAGATAGCGTTGATCCCCCGGTTTGGTGTTCAGCTGATCGATCGTCGGGCTATTGGCTATCTCAGCCTCCGATTGGAATATGCCGATATTTTTGTACCCGTAAAAGGAGCCCAGAGGCTCACCTACCTTTGCTATGCTTGCCTCGGATATGATGTATTCGGCATCGTCCCCGAGGCTTAAAATTTTATTTTTGTTTCTTGAGAACACCAGGCTGGAATTCCAGTTAAAAGCGCCTTTTACATTCCGGAATGAGATGGTAAGCTCGATTCCCTTATTTTCGATAGCGCCGTAGTTTTGTACGGACGTGGATTGCCCGGTGGTATAGGGGATAGGAATATTCAGCAGCAGATCCGTCGTCTTTTTGTAATAGTAGTCAAAAACGACATCGATCCTGTTTTTCAGAAAGGAGAGGTCTGCTCCGGCGTCATACTGTGCCGTCTTTTCCCACCCCAGGTAAGGGTTGCTGATACGATTTGGGGAATAACCGGTTACGATCTGGTCGCCAAAAAAGTAGGTTGTGTTAGACAGCGTAGCGAGTGAAAGATACTGCCCGATCTCCTGGTTTCCCGTAACCCCCGCGCTTGCTCTCATTTTAAAATTGCTGACAAAGGCCGGCAGGGACAGGAACTTTTCATGGCTGACATTCCAGGCGAGGGCGGCTGACGGGAAATAGCCCCACTTATTCCCCTTCCCGAACCGGGATGATCCGTCGGCCCGGATGCTGGCCGTGAGAAAGTACTTGTCTGAAAATGTATAGTTAACCCTTCCCAGGTAGGATTTTAACGACCATTCCACAGCGCCTGAAGACGGAGCGGTATAGATAGAGCCGCTGCCCAGGTTATTATAGGTGAGCAGGTCATTGATAAATTGCTGGGAGCCGGCGGTCATGCTTTCATTTTTGTAGGCTTGCTGTGTAAACCCGGTCAGTATGTTGACCGAATGTTTTTCACGTATGGTTTTGACATAGTTCAAAGTGTTTTCATTCAGCCATGTAGTCACAAACTTTCCTCCGACCCGGGCCGTACCATTGGTGCTGGCATTCACGCCCTGGTAAACAGTAGATGGGATGTAGCGGTTCTGCTTATTGTTGATGACGTCGGCGCCGAACGAAACTTTGGCGGTAAGCCCCTGCGCCAGTGTATATTCTCCATAAATATTGCCCAGGAAGCGGTAGGTGTTGGTCTGATTTATTTCCTGCAGCAAGGTGGCTATCGGGTTCCCTAAAGGAGTTTCAAAGGCGCTCTGATAGGTAAACACACCGTTTTCGTCTTTAACCGGTACATTGGGAGGCATCAGCAGCAGGCCGCGTACCACATCGTTGTTAGCCATCTGGGAGGAAAACCGGCTCACGTTAAGGTTAGTGCCGATTTTGAATTTTGAAGAGAAATCGCGGTCCAGGTTCAGCCTGGCGGAAAAGCGTTCAAAGTCAGTGTTGAGCAGGATCCCTTCCTGTTTAAAATAATTGCCGGACAATGCATAGCGGGTTTTGCTGTCGCCTCCCGAAACAGACAGCTGGTGATTTTTGATAGGGGCCGTCCGGAAGGCTTCTTCCTGCCAATCGGTTCCGCCTGTCATGTTTTCTATTTCCTGTGCGGTAAAAGAGGGGGATTTGCCGGCATTGACGCGGGCATCGTTTTTGAGCAATGCAAAATCCCGGGAGCTGGTTAAAACGGGCACTTTCCTGATCACAGTCTGCAGGCCGTAATAGGTTTCATAGGAGATCACATTCTTACCGGCTTTTCCCTTTTTGGTCGTGATGATGACTACCCCGTTCGCACCGCGCGAGCCATAGATCGCAGTGGCGGATGCATCCTTCAATATGTGGATAGACTCGATGTCGCTGGCATTCAGGCTGGCCAGGGCATTGATGCCCGGACCGCTCGTAACCCCTGAAGAAGCGTCGCTGTTGTTATTGTAGATCGGGAATCCGTCAATGACGTACAGCGGTTCATTACCTCCCGATATCGAATTCCCTCCCCGGATGCGTATGCTTACCACAGACCCCGGCTGCCCTGAGACTTGTACTACCTGTACCCCGGCTGCCCGGCCCTGCAGAGCCCTGTCGAATGAGCTCAGAGGCAGGTGCTCGAGCTCCTCCATGGAAATGGAAGAAACCGATCCTGTCAGGTCATTTTTTCTTTGGGTACCGTAACCTACTACCACTACTTCTTCCAGTGATTTCTCATCTACCTGCAGTGAAACCTCGATCGACGTCCTGTTGCCTGCAATTATTTCCTGGCTCCTGTATCCTACAAAAGAAAATACAAGGACGGCGTTTTCATCGGGCACTTCGATCTCGAATCCCCCGTTTGAATCCGTGATCATTCCCTGCTGCGTCCCCTTGACCAGGATGCTCACCCCCGGCAATCCGCTTCCGTTGTCATCCGTTACCCTGCCCGAAACCTTTATTTCTTTTGCCGCAGGGGCGGAAGGCGTTTCTGCAGGGCTTTCCGTTGGTTGCGGGTCTGTGGGCAATGTATTCAGGGGCAGGCGCCCGGGCAGCGGTACCTGTGCGGGCGGAGCCTCCCCCGGCAAAATGATATAGTTGTTTTTTTTCTTTTTGTAATGCAGTCCGAGCGGCTGCAATAAAGCTGTCAGGCTGGTTTCCAGCGTGGCATGCGGCTGCAGCGCCCCGGCCGGCACATAGCGGTCCCGGAGATTTTTTTCTTCAAAAAGTATATTGACCTTGTAGCGGTCCTTCAGCCTGGCCAGGGCATCGGTCAGGCTGAGGGTAGGGGATAGCTGCACAGCTTGGGCAGATATTTTCTTTGAGCGGGCCAGCAGCTGGGCCGATCCCGGTACCTGGACCAGCATCACGAGGCTTATCACGTATTTCAGCCAATTCCGGCTCCTGCCGGCATTACGTAGATTATATTTCATCGTAAAGGGATTAAAAGTTTAGCCATTGATCCGGGAAAATTTCAGTACTGTTCAGACGTCTTTGTTCCTACAGATACAGAAAGCGCTCTTTACCCTAATCAAATGATTTAATTTATTATCCAAAAAGTCCTAAGAGGCTAAAAAATGGGAATCTCCCGGAAGGAGGTAGCCTGATGTTTGTATTCCGGCTATTCGGCAGGTTGCCTGAGCAGGTAGCCTTCAGGCGTTTCTTCGGCTTCCAATTTCATCATGAGGGTAATAGCCTCCAGCAGATCTTCGGCTGTTTCGGCCTGGAATGTCCCCGAAATAGTCCGGTTCAGAATTTTCGGCCCGGCCATCTCTACCTTTACCCCATATGTGTCGTAGAGTTGCCTGGCGACTTCTTTCAAAGGCGTATCCTGAAATTCGAACTGCTGGTTTTTCCAGTTCGTCCTGGCAGGCTGCGGGCCAAGCTGCTTTTTCTGCACTTTCTTTTCGGTAGTGATCGTAACCAGGTCTCCCGGTTCCATTATCAGCGGCCGGCCGGCTATCGGGTTGGTCAGCCGGATGCTGCCTGTTCTGAGCATTACCTTTGTGGCTTTAGGACGGCTGTTGACCACGAACTCGGTCCCGAGAACTTCAATAACGGTTTGGTCGGGTGTATGGACTTCAAAACGTACGGCGTTTGCCAGGTGAGCCACTTTAAATTCCGCATCGCCGTTCAGCCAGACATGCCGTGTCCCACGGCCAAACCCGAAACGGGGATGCTTCAAAGACGAATTGGCCCCGAGCTCAACCTCTGAACCATCCTGCAGCCTGATGGTCCTGGTCTCCTGATTCCGGCTTGTCCAGGTCTGATAGTACCACAGGTCTTTTGCAAACCACATGCCGGCCAGCAGCACGACAGATGCGGCCAGGATCAAGCGGTAGCTCTTATGAAGCCAACCCGGTTGTTGCTTACCGGGCAACTGCCTTAATGTTACTGATATCTCTTCAGGAATATCGTTTTCATTCGCCTTGCCTACAAACTTTCTGAACTTATCGCGGGCTTCTTCGAGGTTCGCCTGAAACTGGGGAAACAACCTTTCCCACTCATCCAGGTAGGTAAAATAAGCTTCTATACCTTCCGTGGTCTTTAGCCATGCTTCTATCTGCTGGCGCTCTATCGGTGTAGCCTGGTGTGCTAAATAGGCAAAGACAACCGCTTTGGTTATTTGTGGCTTATTCATGGCTGAGAGCGTTACGGAAAAGCGCAAGCGCCTTTGTCAGGTGTGCTTCCACTGTTTTTAATGAAATGCGTAGTTCACCGGCAATCTCCTGATTTCTGCGCCCCTCGAACCTGCTGAGCAGGAATACTCTTCGCACAGACGGGCTCAATGCCCGGATCACGGTGTCAATCCGTTCGGAAAGCTCGTCAAACTGGATCTGGTCAATAGGTGAGGAAGCGCCTGCCGGCGCTTCCCGGTATAGGGCTTGTTCTGCGGAAATGGTAAGACCGGACTCCCGCTGCAGGTAAAGAAAGCAATTTTGCCGCACCGCCTGGTAGAGGTAGGCCCGGTACGAATAATCGATACGCTCGTAGACCTTCTTCTGCCAGAATGCCTGGAAAAGATCGGCTACGATATCTTCCGCAACCGCCTTATCATATACAAACCGTGCCGCATGGCTGCAAAGCGGCTGATAGTAACGGCGAAAAAGTAAGTCGCAGCCCTGGTAGGCGTCAGCGGCAAAGGCCCTTCTGATCAGGAGCTCATCGTCGGGCCTTGCAGCCGTATCGCCGGCAGACGACACAGCCGGAGGCCTTGTCAAACCATCATCAATCGGCCCTGGTGAGCTGTCGGAAATCATAGGCAAATAGTTCGCGCTACCACACAGATACAAAAAGCACCTTTTACCCTAATCGTATTGGATAAAAAAATGCCTGATCCGTAAAGCTAGGTCATCGCAGTCATTTTCCTGCGATGTGGTCACGCAAAGATTATTTGCCCTTAAGCATTGGTTTTCAGCGCAGTGCGGTAAGCTGTAAGGAGTCACCTGCCCGGATCTCCTCTGAGGCTTTCCTGACAATGCGGTCACCGGCGTGCAGATCGCCGAATACTTCGACCAGACTATCCAGAGAAACCCCTTTTTTTACGGTCACCCATTCTGCTACCCCGTCTTTCGACCTGATCACGAAGACCTGCTCGCTGGAAGTAACCACCGCCGTGGCCGGCACGAATAGCGTAGAATCCTGTCGTATAACCGGCAGCGATACGTTGGCATACATGCCTGATTTCAGCTCCCCGTTATGGTTGTCGGTGTCAAATTCCACCATCATGGCCCGGTTGTGCTCCTGGAGGCTTCCTGCGCTCCTGGCCAGCCTGGCAGTGAACTGTTTGTCGGGGAAAGCCGTTACCGAAAAGCTGACGCGGGCATCCCGTGGAAGTGATCCGGCAAAGCTTTCTGGAATGGCTACCGTAAGACGGAGCGTCCGGCTGTCTTCAAGTACAAAAAGCGGCTTACCGCTTTCTCCGCGGCCTACCAGCGCACCCGGGCTGACGTTACGCTCGGTGATCGTGCCGTCGAAGGGCGCGGTCAGGGTCAGGTAGGAGGCAAACTCCGACTTTGATTTGTACAGCGCCTCGGCGGCTTTCAGATTCTCCCTGGCGGCGGCTACGGCCGCGCTGTCCGACCAGGCCTTTGAACGCGCCTGGTCGATTTCATTGACAGAGATGGAGCCTTCCTCGAAACGGTTGGTATGAAGCAGCCGGTCGTAGGTAGCGTGGCTGGCCGCAAAATGGGCCATCTGCTGGCTGAGCGCAGCCTGGGCGGCTATTTTCTGAGCTTCTATCTGGCTTAGCTCCGAATGGATCTCAGGAGCGTCCAGTATGGCCAGCACCTGGCCTTTCCTCACGTGCGTACCCCTGTCGACCATGATGGTACGCACAAACCCGTTGACCTTGGCGTAAATACCCACCTGGTTCCAGGGTTTGAGCTCTCCCGGGAATGAAATGCCTTTTGACGGCTTAAGGTTGATGACCGGGCTCCAGGCTACTTCGACCGGCGAAGGACCGGCGGTATCGGAAATCTCCGCTTCTTCGGAGGAATGGCCGCATGCCGAGAAGGCAACTGCAGATACCAGCAGAAATTTGGAAAAGGGGGAATTCATCATAAAGAGCGATGTCGGTTAATTATTTGACAAATAACTTGTTATCAGGATCTTCCGGGTCGAGGGACACCGAGTCGAGCGAAGCTTTTTTCTGCATAAGTGCGAAAAGAGCCGGCAGTATCAGGAGAGATGCCAGTGTAGAAGCGATCAATCCGCCGATCACGGCCTGCCCAAGCGGCGCGATCTGATCTCCGCCCTCGCCCAGGCCTAAAGCCATCGGGACCATACCCGCGATCATGGCGATGGTGGTCATCAGGATGGGGCGAAGCCGGCTGCCGGCGGCATACACCACGGCCTCGCGGGCGTCTTTCATGTGCAATCTCAGGTTTTCGGCGTTCGTGATCATCAGGATGGCGTTGGCGACCGATACCCCGACCGACATGATAAGCCCCATGTAGGACTGGAGATTGAGCGTGGAGCCTGATAAGAGCAGCAGCGCCAGCGAGCCCACCACCACCGCAGGTACGGCTGAAAGTATGATGAGCGAAAGTCGGAAAGACTGGAACGTAGCCGCCAGCATCAGGAAGATGATCACGACCGCCACGATGAGACCGGTCTGAAGGCCGGCCAGCGTGTCGTTGAGGAGGGTGGTCTGTCCCTTCATCTCGACCAGCACCCCGCGGGGAGGCTCTCCCGCTCTTTTGATCGCCTTCGATACCGCCTTGCCGGCAGCACCCAGGTCTTTTTTATAAAGATTGGCCGTAACCGTGACAAGCCTGTTAGGGCCTGTCCTGTCGTATTGCCCGGGGCCGGTTTCCTCGTTGAAGGTCGCTACATCGGAAAGGAGCGGCCGCGAGGTGCCTTTCAGCAAGGGGATATTGGAAATGGCATCGAGATCGGCCATTTCATATTCAGGTATCTGTACCTGTACCTGGTAGGCAAGTCCCTTGGAATCGTCGAGCCAGAGGTTTTTATCCGTGAAGCGGCTTGAGGAAGTTGCTGCCACCATCGAGCGCGCCACCTGCGAAGAGGTTACGCCCAGCTGCCCGGCTCTTTCCCTGTCGAGCGTCACTTTCAGGATCGGGTACTCGAGCGGCTGCGCGATCTGGATGTCGCGCAGGTAAGGGATCTTTTCCATTTCGGTTTTGATGCGCATGGCAAACCTGCCGGCTTCTTCCAGATCTTTGGCTGCCACATCTACTGCAATGGGAGTGGCTGAGCCCTGGCTCATGATCTTATCGACGAGCTCGATAGGCTCAAAGGAGATGAGCAGCCCCGGGATTTCTTCGTGCAGCCGCTTGCGCAGCCGCTCTTTCAGCGCATCCATCCTGACCGGAAAGTCTTCCCGGAGCGAAACCTGCAGCAATGCTTCATGGGGGCCGCTGTTGAATATGAAAATGTTGGATGTACCGTAGCTTGACGGAACGGTACCGACATAAGCCGAGGAAATCTCGAGATTTTCTGCGCCTACTTCCGCGCCGATGGTCCGGAGCACCTTGAGCGTAGCCTGCTCGGTACGCTCTACCCGGGTCCCGTCGGCAAGCCGCAGGCGCATCTGGAACTGGTGGCTGTTGGCTTTGGGTAGAATATCGGTTCCTATGATGTAAAAGCCGCCTATAATAAGCGCTATAACCCCCACCAGGTAAGCGGTCGTGGCAAGCCGGCCCCTGGTCAGTACCTTATCGAGCAGGCGGATGTACCGGTTGCGGAACTTGTTGAAACCTGTCGCTTTTTCGTCGCGCAGGTGCGCGCCTTCTTCGATCACTTCTTCCGTTTCGGTGTCGTCGAGGGCCAGGGTAGGGGCTTCATGTTCGGGGTGGTCTTTTAACAGCCAGTTGGACAGCACGGGCACCAGGGTCTGTGAAAGGAGGAACGAGGCGATCATCGCAAATCCTACGGCAAGAGACAGGGGCAGGAACATGGATTTCGGTACGCCCGTCATGACGAAAGCCGGCGCAAAAACGGCCAGGATAGACAGGAGTATCAGGAATTCAGGAAAGGCGATCTCTTTACACGCATCCCATATGGCCTGCTGCTTGGGCTTACCCATTTCCTGGTGCTGGTGAATGTTCTCTATCGAAACCGTGGCCTGGTCGACCAGCACGCCGATAGCCAGCGCCAGCCCCGACAGCGTCATGATGTTGATCGACTGCCCGGCCAGGTTCATCATGATTACCGCCGACAGGATGGAGATCGGTATCGTGACGACCACGATGATCACGCTGCGCCAGTCCCTGAGGAACAGCAGCACCATAAGACCGGTCAGAAGCGCTCCGAGCACCCCTTCCGTAATCAGGCTTTTCAGGGAGTTGATGACGTAGACCGACTGGTCGAATTCATAGGAGATGTGTACGTCTTCGGGTATTGCCCGTTGTAATTCCGGCAAAGCTGCTTTGATATTGTTGACCACGTCGAGCGTGGAGGCATCCGCCTTTTTGACGACCGGTATATAGACCGCCCTCCTTCCGTTGACAAGCGCATAGCTGACGGTAATGTCGGCGCCGTCTTCCACCGTTCCGATGTCGCGTATAAAAACTGTAGGGCCCGAACCCGTGCGGACGGGTATGTTCATGAAATCTTCAGGCCTTTTGACGAGCGCATTTACGGGAGTCATGAAGGCTTTGTCGCCGATCCGGATGTTCCCTGCGGGGGAAGGCAGGTTATTGGCAACAACCGACTGGATGATCTCTTCGCTTGTCATATGGTAGCTCCGGAGCTTGAGCGGATCGACGCGTATCACAATGGTACGCTGGTTGCCGCCGAAAGGAGGCGGGCTCGATACCCCTTCGATACGCGAGAACATGGGCCGTATTCTCGACGAAGCAAAATCCTGGATTTCATTGAGCGGCCTGCCGGCGCTTTCAAAAACGAGCTGTCCGACAGGTACGGAGCTGGCGTCGAACCTCACAACCTGCGGAGGGACGGTCCCGTCCGGCATATAAGCCTTCGCCCGCGACACGTTGTTGGCCACTTCTGCCGCCGCCTGTGCCATATCGGTTCCCGGGTAAAACTGCAGCTTGATAAGAGAAAGTCCCTGTATGGTTTTGATGTCGATGTCCTTGATCCCCGATACGTACAGGAAGTGATCCTGGTAGCGGGTGGCTATGAACCCGTCCATCTGGTCGGGGGCCATCCCTCCGTACGGTTGCACGATATAAATGGTAGGAAGGTCGAGGTTCGGGAATATATCGACCGGGATAGTCCGTATGGATAAGATGGAAAAGAATAAAATGGCGATAACGGCGACCATCACGGAGACCGGTCGACGTAAGGCCAATCTGATTAACTGAAACATAAACGGGAGTGTTTAGGGATATCCTGAAAGATTGATTTACTGAACCTGGTCCAGGAAAAGTGAGAGATCGCCGCTGGCGGCCGCTTTCATCAAAAGGCTTCGCCAGGCGTTCCCTGTAGAGACATAATGATCGATTTCGGCCTGGTTGAGCAGGGTAATGCTCTGTGTAAGGGTGGTCAGATCGGTAAGCCCGCTTTCATATCGTGCGCGCGTCTGCCTGTATGCCCTGCGGGCAGCTTCCAGCTGCACCGGGGTAAGGCGGGCCTGCTGGAGAGAGAGGTCCAGTTGTGTATCTGCATCTTTAGCTTCCGTCGCCAGCTTCAGCCGCATGTTTTCCAGCAGGTATCCTGCTTTTTCGACCTGGTAAAGGTCGGCTTTGTAGTTATAGCGCAGGCGGACGATATCGGTCACGTTCCACCGTGTGGAAAGTCCGAAAAGGTAGTTGTATACCTGGTACCTGGCGCCGTGGGCGAAGTCGGTATACCTCGTGCCGTCCTGGTTGGAGTTGCCGGAGCCTCTCGCAAATCCGTAGCCGACCAGGGAGATGGAAGGGAGCCAGGATTTTTGGGTGGAGGCAGCCTGCAATGCCAGCCGGTTGCGTTCAGCTTCGGAAAGAAGAAGGAGCGGGTGCGTTTCTGCCGTGCGCGACCGCTCAGGCGTGGAAGGCAAAAGATTGAAGAGCCGGAGGGAATCGGCCCGAAGGCTGTCGTAGGGAGTACCGGTAAGCTCGGCCAGGCGCATCTGGTAAAATCTTACGCTGCGCCGGGCGTCTACCAGCGAGATGCCGGCGCCGGCTACTGTCGCATTGACGAGCGCAGTGTCTACGGGAGCTTTTATGCCCGATCTTACGGCTGCATCCACCACCCTTTTGAGCGTGAGCGTCCTGTCTACGATATGGGAGCGGACCTCCGTTATTTTCTGTCCTACCAGTAGCGCCAGGTAAGCGTCGGCTACGCGCACCTGGTGCTGGAAAAGCGCATTTGCATACGCTGCCTCGCGCTCACCGGAAACCGATTCCGCTGCCTTGACCGCCGCTTTTACTTTACCGAAGTTGAAAAACTGCCAGTCGGCGGTAACCGAGGTGAACGAGCCGAAAACACCCTGGTAGATGTTGACGGGGCCGGTTCCGCCGGAAGGTGCAAAGGCCGTGCCGTAGTTGGGAAAGAAGCTGCCGTCCACGTTGTTGCCCGTAGAGAACGTATATTGGTGCTGAGCCGATACCGACGGGAGCCAGGCGGTTTTTGCCGAGCGAACGGAATAGGCAGCCGCTTCCAGGTCGGCTTTGTAGGCTTTGAGCGCCGGAAAGTTGCTATCGGCTTCTTCCAGAACCTGTTGAAGGCTCCTGACCTGGGCACCGGCCCGGTTAAAAATGAGCAGCAGACCAAACAGGGCCAGGTATTTCGCCCAGGGTATCCTTACGCGCAGGAAAAAATCGGGATAAAGAGAGATTGCGCTGCCACGAAAAACCGGCGGCTGTACTTTGAAAAAGGGTTTATGCATATTGAAATGACTCTGATGGATCGTCGTAGCGGTCAAAACTAAAGTTCAATTCTGGAAATATTTTGGAATTTTCCCCTGATACACTACTTTGGTTCAAAAAATCTTAGCGCTAGCTGATCCCGGATGGATTTGAGGAGATGAAAATACTGATAGTAGAAGACGAAGAAGCCCTGTCTGAGAGCATGGTGCAGTACTTGTCGAGAGAAGGATTTGTCTGTGAGACGGCCTACAGCCTGGACCAGGCCGCAGAGAAAATTGAACTTTACCTGTACGACGCCGCCATCGTCGATCTCGCGCTTCCTGATGGCGACGGCTTGTCGGTTATCCGGAAGCTGAAGCACATTGCCGCCGCGACGGGGATCATCATCGTATCGGCCCGTAAAGCGCTGGAAGACAAGATCAGGGGGCTGGAGACAGGCTCAGACGACTACCTGACCAAGCCATTTTCGCTTCCCGAGCTCAACGCGCGTCTCAAGTCGCTGATCAGGAGAAGGCATTTCGGGGGGAACAACGAGATTATTTTCAGGGAGATCAGGGTCAACCCGTATTCGAGGCAGGTGTTTGTCTCCAACCGTGAAACGCACCTTTCCAGGAAGGAGTACGATTTATTGCTGTATTTCCTGTCGAATATCGATGCCGTTCTCACAAAAGAATCGATAGCGGAGCACCTCTGGGGAGATTACGTGGATTCGGCCGATTCGCTGGACATGGTTTACTCTCATATCAAGAACCTGAGAAAAAAGCTTGCCGGCCCGTCGGATGCAGGCTACATCCAGTCGGTGTACGGTATCGGGTATAAATTCCGCTCTCTATGAAACTGCTGACCAAAGCCAGCCGGACTTACTTCCTGGTATCGCTGGTCGTTTTCCTCGCAGCTTCTTTTGTTTTCTACTTTATCATACGCAGCGTGATCTACCGGGAGATTGAAGACCGGCTGCTCCTTGAAAAGCATGATTTTGAACTATTTGTAAGAAAATGGAAACACTGGTCGGACGAAAATTTCTTCGTGGAGAATAAAATCCAGGTGGTTGCGCTGCAGGGGAGTGAGATCAATCAGCAGATAGTATTCAAAGACACCCTGATGTATGAGAGCTTTGAAGGAGAAGCCATGCCTTTCCGGCAGCTGACGTTCCAGACTTTTATAGACGGACAGCCGCATCTGGTTTCCATCCGGAAATCGATGCTGGAGCCTATTACGATCATCGAGGTGGTTACCGGAACTATGATGACATTCCTGGCGATCCTGCTTGTATGCTTGTTTTTTATTCACAGGCGGTTATCAAAGACTTTATGGCTGCCGTTTTATGAATCTCTCGCCAGGATCAAGGCATTCGACTGGACGCGGCAGACCGGAAAGGAAGAGGAAGTTACATTTCCGACCGGAGAAATTCAGGAGTTCAACGAGCTGAACCTGGCGCTTACCCGCATGACCACGCAGATATGTCATGATTACCGGGGCCTGCGCGAGTTTACGGAAAATGCTTCGCACGAAATCCAGACGCCTCTCGCCCTGATTACGGCCCGGGTGGAGCAGATGATCCAGTCGGAAAATCTTTCGGGAGAGCAGCTTCACTGGATACAGGAGATTTACCATTCTTCCCGCCGGATATCCCGTCTCCTGGAAAGCCTGCTATTGCTTTCGAAGATCGAGAATAAGCAATTTACCGATGTAGCGGAGGAAGACCTGGCGGCATCTGCAGAGCAAAAACTGGATGACTTTTCAGATATCCTGAAGCACAAGCGGATCAGGGTAGAAAAAAAACTAAAACAGCCTTTCAGGCTTCATATGTCACATGCATTACAGGATATCCTCTTATCGAATCTCCTGAAAAATGCGATCAGGCACAACCATCCCGACGGGGTAATTTTACTCAGCTCCCGGAATGGCGTGCTGGAGATCAGCAATACGGGCCCTGATCTGACGGTCCCGGCGGAAGTGCTTTTCGAACGCTTCCGGAAAGAATCCGGCGACAAGGAGTCGCTGGGCCTGGGACTTTCGATCGTACGGCAGATTTGCGACTGCTACGACCTCCGGGTGACATACCTGTACGAAAAGCCGTTTCATAAGGTCATGATCATGCCGGCGGTCGTCACTTCTTCCGCCCCTGAAGAGCAGGCGCCCGTTTCAGGGACTGTAAATTCCTGATTCCCGTTAAAATACAGGTTTTCCTATAGCGGATTTCCATGTTTTCCTGTATTTCCTCCCGGCAGCGCCCTCGCTAAATTTGTAGGATAAGGATGTGATATCCAATTATCCCTTAATTTTCTCTTCCGATGAAAGCAAAGCTACTGTTGTCTGCAGGATTTATTTTTGCTGTTTTCCTGTCAGCATTTTCCCAGACGATCACTCCCTCTTCCAATATCATCTATGTAAAGAAAGACGCATCGGGCGACGGGTCCGGCGACTCCTGGGCGAATGCCGTTCCCGAGCTGGCAGACGCTTTGCTGTGGGCGCGGGAGCACTTGTCCGACGGGACCTGGAATAGCGGCAACCCGCTCCGGATCTGGGTTGCAAAAGGTACCTATAAGCCGCTTTACTCACACGATGACGACGCGGGAGACGATTCTCCGCCGGTTTTGAGCTCTTTTGTACTGGTGAAGGATGTGCAGGTATACGGCGGGTTTGCCGGAAAC